>JANNOF010000250.1:0-11457 GCA_031398925.1 Gloeobacteraceae cyanobacterium SOY_34_metabat_371
ACCCAAGGGAGCGGTAGGGGTGTTGTCTCCGTATCGGGACTAGAAAGTAGGGTTATGGGTAAGCGTTCCGGCGCGAGGGCTAATTTCAGCCCGACTTGGGTTTTGCTGCCTAGTTTTTGATTCATTTGCTCAATGCGATTACTGAGTAAACACACCACATTGAGCATTAGGATCGGCCCGAAGTCTTCGGTTTGCAGTTTTTGAAGTTGGGCAGCCGTCAAGCGCATCAACCGCGAAGACTTGATCGCCCGGACGGTAGCAATGCGGGGATGGGGCCAAAAAACACCGACTTCGCCGATCACTTCGCCGGGAGTTAGGGTCTCAATGACGACACTGGGGAGCTGGGGATCAACTTGGTACTGAAGCTCTAATTCCCCCTCTAACAGTACATAAAGATCCCGCTCTGATCCTTGACCTTGGCGGATCAAAATATCCCCCGGTTTTAAAAACACCACCGGGCTTTGGGCACGGAGTTGGGTAATGGCATCAAAGGATAAACCAGCAAACAAAATACAGCGTTCTAAAGCTTCAACAAGACTCATGGGGAGACATGCCATCTTGGGTTAGTGGTAGTCTAGCATTGCTCCCTAAGCCTCTAGCATGCATCCGGTTCTTGCTCAATGGCAAAAAAAACGCTTGGTGGCGGTGATCCGTGCCCAAAGCCAACAAGAGGCCTTGTGTTTCGCCCAAAAAGCCCGTCAAGCTGGGATCCATTGGCTAGAGATTACCCTAACTTTTCCTGATGCCCCACGGGTGATCCGGCAGCTTGCGCCGGGAGTGGGGGCCGGAACTGTTTTAACGACCCTAGGGGCTGAAGCCGCCTTAGCGCATGGGGCTGAATTTCTGGTTTCGCCCTGTACGATCCCCTCCATTATTGCCCTAGGACAAAAACACGGAACTTTAGTCGTCAGTGGTGCCTGGACCCCTACGGAGGTCTTAACGGCTTGGCAATTGGGGGCAGACGCGATCAAGTTATTCCCAGCGCATCTAGGCGGGGTGGAATACCTACGCAGTCTACGGCAGGTATTTCCTGAAATCAGCTTTTTCCCCTGTGGAGGTATAACCCTAGCCACCGCTCCTGCGTACTTAGGGGCTGGGGCAATCGCAGTCGGTGTTGGCAGTGGCTTACTAGGAGTTGATAACCTGGTAGAACAGGTAAACGGACTGAGCCTATGATCCGCGTGGGTTGTCAGGGGTGGCGGTACCCGGATTGGCGTAAGCACACGCCTGAGCAAACGGAGTTAGACGGCCCTTTTTATTTATCCCAGACTCCGCCGGAACAAGAGCTTGCCCTCTATAGTCGGACGTTTGATCTCGTGGAAGTGGACGCCACATTTTATGCCATTCCCCCGGTCCACGTGATCCAATCCTGGCACGATCAAACCCCCCCAGATTTTTGTTTTACCCTTAAGCTGCCCCGCCTATTGACCCACGAGTACCGACTGCGCCGAGGACGGGGGACGCTCTCTGAATTTTGCCAACGGGCTGAACTGCTTGGCCCTAAATTGGGGGCTATTTTGATCCAAATGCCGCCTTCTTTTGGGTTAGATGAATGGGATGCTTTAGAACGGTTTTTGCCCTACTTGCCCCAACAGTTGCCCTTTGCCATTGAGTTTCGTGATCCCCGTTGGTTTCGGCCTCAAACCTGGGCGCTTTTGGCCCAATCTAATGTAGTTCCCGTCCTAGGGGCTACCCCTTGGATCGGCACTGACCTTAGTTTCGCCCAGACTGAATATTTACCAGACTGGTTTTATGTACGGATCATGGGGGTTAAAGAAGGCGGCTTGAGTGTTTTTACGCATCTTCAAGTAGAACGGGGTGCCGAACTTAAACGGTGGGCCGACTGGCTACACACTAGATCCCAACGGATGTATGTTTTGGTCGATAATCATTACCAGGGCTTTTCCCCTGGTACAGTAACGTTACTTAAACAATTTTTAAATCAGTCGATACAACCGTTTCCCCGTGACCAGAGCGCATCTCAGCTCACCTTACCCCTTTGATCCCCTAGTGCAACTTCAGCAAGTGCGCGTATGATAGAGCCTATGAGCAGAATAAGTACCTAGTGCCATGAACAGTTGCGGTGTGTTAACCGTTCCTCCGAGGTACTATGGCCGTTGATTTAGCGCTGATCGCCCTTCTGTTGGTGATCAATGCTTTTTTCGCCTGTGCTGAGATTGCCATCGTTTCGATGGACCGGGCGAGGCTACAGCAGCTTTTGGATAAAGGCGACAAACGCGCCCTAGCCGTAGAACGTTTGAGTTTAGATAGTACGCGCATGCTGGCTACGATCCAAGTAGGGATCACCTTTGCAGGCTTTTTTGCCTCAGCCGCCGCCGCGGATAACTTTGCCAAGCCTTTAGAAGCCTTACTGCAACCTCTAATCGGTGAAGCAAGTGAGACCACAGCCTTTATTAGCGTAACCCTTGTGATCTCGACGTTATCGTTGATCTTAGGTGAGCTGTTTCCCAAAAAAATGGCCCTACTCCACGCTGAACTCGTCGCCCTATTTGTGGCACCGATTTTGGAGTGGTGTGCCAACATTGGTTCCCCTTTTGTCCATTTTTTAAGCTTTAGTACCAATGTTCTTTTGAAAGCCACGGGCAACCCAACGGATAATCAAGAACGGGTTGTGACGACGGATGAACTTAAGACCATGATCGAGATCGCCCAGAGTACGGGTGAAGTCAATGAGCAAGAGCGCAAAATGCTCTTTGGCGTGGTGGAATTTGGGGATCTAGATGTACGCAGCCTGATGGTCCCACGGATGCAGATCATCGCCATTGAAGCCCAACAGAGCCTTTCTCAGGCCCGTGATTTGGCGGGTCAGACCGATTACACCCGCCTTCCGGTCTTTGATCTGGTGATCGACAATATCATTGGTATTTTGCATACCAAAGACCTGCTGCGCGAATGGCGCCCCGATGGCACCGATAAGCGTAAAGTCCGGGATCTCATGCGCCCGGTATCGTTTATTCCTGAATCAAAACAAGCCGCCGACTTATTACGCGAGATGCAGCGGGATCGTCGTCATATGGCGATTGTCTGCGATGAATACGGCGGCACCGTGGGTCTGGTTACCCTCGAAGACCTGCTAGAAGAGATCGTCGGTGAGATCCGCGATGAGTACGACACCGAAGAAGAAGCGGAATTTAAGCGCCTTGGTCCCCAAAGTGGGATCTTCAAACTCCATGCACACCTGGCGGTGATCAATAACGAACTGGATCTAGAGTTGCCCAGGGATGATCATGTGACCATTGGCGGACTGTTGTACCAAAATCTCCAGCGGGCTCCTATTCCCGGCGACCGCTTAGAAATTGCTGACTATGAAGTCGAACTGGTCGTTCTGGAGGCCGCACAGGTCCAAGTTTCACGGGTAGCGGTAGTTGTGGGCGAAGAAAACTAACTCAGGGCCAACATCCGTTGCATCGGCTTAAGGGCCTTGAGTCTCAGGTCCTCATCCATTAAAATCTCTGGTGATCCGGTTTTCATGCACAGGTAGAGCTTCTCTAGGGTATTGAGGCGCATATACGGGCATTCATTGCAGGCGCAATTGCTCTCGGGTGGAGCGGGGATCAAGGTCTTGTGGGGGGCTGCCTTTTGCATCTGATGTAAGATCCCACTTTCGGTCACGACGATAAAGGTGTCATGACTACTGTTAGTGACGTGGCGTAGGAGACTGGTCGTTGAGCCAATATAATCCGCATGACGTAGGACGGGTTCTTCACATTCCGGGTGGGCAATGACGTGGGCTTCAGGATAGCGGACTTTGAGTTGGACCAATTTTTTTTCAGAAAAGATCTCATGGACAATACAGGCACCGGGCCAGAGCAGCATTTCTCGCCCTGTTTGCTGGCTCACATAGCGACCTAGATTTTTATCCGGGGCAAAGATAATGGGCTGATCTAAAGGGATACTCTGGACGATCTTGACCGCATTAGCCGAAGTACAAATAATATCGCTTAGGGCTTTGACCGCCGCCGTGCAGTTGATATAGCTAATGACAATGTGATCCGGGTGGGCCTTACAAAAGGCTTCAAAGGCATCGGCGGGGCAACGGTCGGCTAAAGAACATCCCGCCGCTAGATCCGGGAGGAGTACGGTACGGGTGGGGTTGAGAATCTTGGCGGTTTCAGCCATAAAATGTACCCCACAAAATACGATCACTTCAGCGTCTGTCGCCTGTGCTTGCCGCGCTAGGCCCAAAGAGTCCCCCATGTAGTCGGCAATATCTTGAATATCCGGGTCTTGGTAATAATGGGCCAAGATCACGGCCTTAAGTTCCTGTTTGAGCCTGTTGATCTCGGCAAATAAATCTAGACGGGTAGGGATTAGGGTTGCGGTCATGGCAGCCTCCAGGGAGAACTTCTAGTTTAGCGTTAGCGCCTAGCGCGTTAGGGTTTCTGCTGGCTTAGATCAAATTCGGCTGATCAGCTCCCCATCTTCCACGTTGTGGGGGTGTCTAAAAGGCTTACCCGCCCATGGGATTAAGCTCGGCTAGTTAGCTAGATCCTATAAGCTGCTCAAGAGTAACAGCCCTTGGGAGGTGTGAACCTAGGGTTCCCCCTCCCAAACCCGCCCCCCTCCTCGTCAGGGAGCTTGCAGCCCCCGACAACAACGCAAAGCGCTTTAGCGACCCCTTGCCAGGTTTGATCTTACGGTTGGGGAAGTCCTAAAGGGGCGGCAAGGAGTCGGACGTCTTTAAAAGATCTTCTTTGCGATCACCGAGGCAATGTGACAACGTACCCCCGCGGCACACCTCGATCTAGACGAAGAGCAGAGCATAAATAGAGACATCTGCGAGGGGGTATGGGGGAAGACAGGTGTTCCCCCATGCGGAGGCTGGGGGAGCGGGGGTGGAACCCTAGGTTCCGGCCCCCGAACTCTTACTCTTTGCCTCGTAAAAATTAGATCAGCAAGGATTCCTAGCGTAGTCGTAGGGGTGTTGATCTACGGAAAATTTAGGTCCAACAAGATTGGATTATTACCCGAATTTAATATCAGAGAAAGCACAGGTAACGCTCCTATGCCCATCGTGGTTTTGTGCCGTCGAAAAAATGGAAGTTTATAATGTAGCAAGGCTTGCCCTAAGGAACTTATAAGCAAGGTGTGTTATGACTTCCACTTGGATGATTCAACCTTTTGCTTGTCCTTCTGGAGCCTACTATCAAGGATCAGGGGTGTGTATTTTTACCGTTTGGGCACCCCGTTGTGATCACGTAATGCTTAGAATCGTCTCCCCTGTGGCCCGAGACGTAGCTTTAGATCCTCTGCCCCAAGGATATTGGCAAGTGCGGCTAGAAGGGGTTGATCCTAACAGTCAGTATGTCTATCAACTCGATGGCACTCATGTTTGGCCTGATCCCGCGTCCCATTACCAACCCCTAGGGGTTCATCAGCCGTCCCAAGTGGTCGATCATACCTCCTTTGTGTGGACGGATCAACTTTGGCGTGGGCTCCCCTTATCAGCCCTGGTGATCTATGAATTGCATGTGGGAACATTCACTCCAGAGGGGACTTTGGCTGCGATTATTCCTCGCTTGCCCGTATTAAAAGCATTGGGAATTACTGCTATTGAGATCATGCCCATAGCGGCTTTTCCGGGAGCGCGTAACTGGGGCTATGACGGGGTTTATCCCTATGCAGTCCACCATTCCTATGGCGGACCCAGGGGATTAAAGCAGTTAGTAGATGCGTGTCATGCCCTAGGTTTGGCGGTGATAGTGGATGTGGTTTATAACCACTTTGGTCCCGAGGGAAACTATTCTGCGGCCTATGGATCTTATCAAATTGAGAAGTATAAAACCCCCTGGGGTAGTGCCATTAATTTTGATGATATGGATAGTGATGGCGTACGGGAATTTTTTCTCCATAATGCCCTGTATTGGTTTGAGCATTATCACGTGGATGCTTTACGTTTGGATGCCGTTCAGACTATTTATGATCTGGGGGCAAATCATTTTTTAGCAGAATTGGCAAGGCGTGTAGATCAATGTTCGCAACAGTTGGGTCGGCAGCTATACCTAATCGCTGAAAGTGATCTCAATGATGCCCGATTGCTTCATAACTCTGAACAGGGGGGCTATGGTTTAGATACGCAGTGGTCCGATGATTTTCATCATGCTTTGCACACACTTTTGACCCAAGAAAGCAATGGTTATTACCAGGATTTTGGGAATTTAGAACACTTAGCCCTAGCCTTTGAGCAAGGCGTGGTCTATACCGGTCAATATTCAAAGCACCGTCGTCGGTGTCACGGGAATGATTTTGGTGACTGCTCCGCAAAACAATTGGTTGTCTATGGTCAAAATCATGATCAGGTGGGCAATCGTGCCCTAGGGGATCGTTTAAGTCATTTGATCCCTTGGCCCGCGTTAAAAGTAGCTGCCGCTGCGGTGATTCTTTCGCCCTTCATTCCGCTGCTTTTTATGGGTGAAGAGTATGGCGAACCCAATCCTTTTCTATTTTTTATCAGTCACACTGATCCTGATTTGATCCAAGCAGTGCAATCCGGTCGTAAACGAGATTTTGCTGAATTTAAGTGGCAGGGTGAAGCTCCAGATCCCCACAGTGAAGCAACATTTCAGCAATCGAAGATACAGTGGGAGTTACATCAAGAAGGGATACATCAGCTTTTATGGAAGTTTTATCAGCGGTTATTGTACTTAAGGCGAGAGATCCCGGCCCTAGCAGTACTAGACAAACAGTCCATCAAAGTCTACACCGATTTAGAGCATCAGGTCCTGTGGATCCATCGTTGGCAGGGTACTGATCAGGTAGTCCTTATATTAGGATTCAATCGGATGGAGTGTACGGTCAACGCCCTTTTGCCCCCAGGAACTTGGCAGATCTGTTTAGATGGGTATGCCCCTGAATGGATCCTCGATGGAGCTGGATCTGCGCTACCAGAACAGGTAATTTTGGGCCAAAATTTAACGCTTAATCCCTGGCATATAGCCCTTTATCAAAGGAGATGAACGATCAGTTGTACCGCTATTGATCGATGGACATCCTAACAGAGGTTATCATGCTAAATTTAATGGCAACATACCGCATCCAATTTTGCCCAGCATTTCCTTTTACTGAGGCTAAAAAAATTGTAAATTATCTCCATAACCTAGGAATTTCACATCTTTACGCCTCACCTATTTTTCAAGCGAGAAAGGGTAGTACCCATGGCTACGATATAGTGGATCCTAATCGTATTAACAAAGAACTTGGGGGTGAAACTGAGTTTCGTGCTTTAGTGGCGCTCTTAAAAGTACAAAATATGGGCTGGATCCAGGATATTGTGCCTAATCATATGGCCTATGATTGGCAGAATGAAATGTTGATGGATGTATTAGAAAGTGGACAAGATTCGGATTTCATCGATTATTTTGATATCAATTGGGATCATACCTATGCCAATATCAAAGGTCGTATTTTAGCTCCTTTTTTAGGTGATTTTTATAATGAATGTCTGGAGCGTGGTGAGATTAAACTTAATTATGACCAACAGGGTTTAAGTATCAGCTATTACACCTTACGTCTGCCGCTTAATATTAATTCCTATATCAGCTTTTTTACATCTAATCTCGATCAACTTAAAAGGAAAATTGGTCGGGAAGACAGTAATTACATTAGTTTTTTAGCAGCACTTTACAGTCTAAAGAATTTGCCTTCAAAAGTAGATGTTATGGAGCGCCGTGATCAGCTAGCCTTTGCGAAGCAGATGCTTTGGGAATTGTACAGAACTAGTCCTACAATTAAAAACCACATTGATACTTTAATTTATAGTTGGAATGGAGAAATCGGCTTACCCTCTAGCTTTGATCATCTAGATTATCTTTTGGATGAGCAGTATTTCAACCTGTCCTTTTGGAAGGTTGGCGCTGAAGAGATTAACTATCGCCGATTTTTTACTATTAATGAGTTGATTTCGGTCAAAGTTGAAGATGAAGCCGTCTTAGATCAGACCCACTATCTGATTTTCAGAATGCTCAAACAAGATCTAATCCAAGGGATTCGCATTGATCATATTGATGGACTTTATGAACCCGTTGGCTATCTCCATTATATCCGTCGCGTTGCCCCTGTCGATACCTATATTGTGGTGGAGAAAATTCTTGAAGTTGATGAAGATTTACCCCTCACATGGCCAATACAAGGAACCTCGGGCTACGAAGTACTCAATCAGATCAATGGCTTATTATGTCAGCAGAAGCATATGGAAGCTTTTACGCAGATCTATCAGGACTTTACCCGCCTCAACGTAAGTGAGCAAGAAGTAATTGAAGCCAGTAAGCGTCTGATTATTGATCGTAATTTAGCGGGAGATATTGACAATCTGGCATTTTTATTAAAACAAAGTGGAAGTCACCATCGCTCCGCCAATGATCTGACCCTTTATAGCCTAAAAAAAGCGTTAATTGAAGTTCTCGTCTCCTTTCCGATTTATCGTGTCTATGCGACTTTAGAGGGCACCTTAAACCCTGCGGATCAAGACTATGTTAAATTTGCCATTGCCAAAGCCAAGGAATCCGCTCCGATCCTTGATAAAGAGCTGAGTTTTATCGAACGAATTCTACTATTACAGCATGATGCTCAATTATTGGAGTCTGGACAATTCCAATGGATTCATTTTGCGCGGCGCTTTCAGCAACTTTCCGCACCCTTAATGGCAAAGGGCGCCGAAGACACCGCATTCTATCGTTATAACCGTCTAATTGCACTCAATGAGGTGGGTGGAAATCTGGGCAATTTTGGTATTTGTTTAGCAGACTTTCATAACTTTAATCAGAAGCGCCAAGCCCATTGGCCCACAGCCATGAGCACTACAAGTACCCATGATACTAAACGGGGTGAAGATGCCCGTGCTCGGTTACAGGTATTATCAGAGTTACCAGAGGAATGGGCTACGCAGGTACATGCTTGGAATCAACTTAATCATGTCCAAGAGCGACAGCGTAAGATCCGGCAAGTACCGGATCGTAATGATGAATATATGCTCTATCAAACCCTAGTTGGCTCTTTTCCTTTCTCCCTTGATGAATTACCGGAATTTACTCAACGGGTAAAAGATTATTTCATCAAAGCAATGCGGGAAGCCAAACGTCACTCTGCCTGGTTACGGCCCGATGTTCACTATGAAGCTGGGGCGCTTAGTTTTGTAGATACTATTTTGCATCCTAACCATCCCTTTCTAGCTAGTTTTTTATCCTTTCAAGCTAAGATCCAGCACTATGGATTATTCAACGCCTTGGCTCAACTACTCCTTAAGCTCACAGTACCGGGCGTACCCGACATTTATCAAGGCTCTGAGTTATGGGATCTTAGTATGGTTGATCCGGACAATCGTCGCCCTGTGGATTATGCCCAGCGCATAACTTATTTAGATGCCATACAACAGCAATCTGGAGATGGATGTACACTCTTACACAATTTGATCGATAGTGCCCCTGATGGGCGGATCAAACTCTATATTCTGTGGCGCACTTTACAGGTGCGTAGGCAGTATCCAGAATTATTTCATCAAGGCGATTATCTCCCCCTGACGGTCGTCGGCTCAGCCCAAGAGCAGGGGGTGGCTTTTGCGCGAAGTTATGGGAAATTGACCGCGATTACCGTTGTTCCTCGCTTTTTGACCCGTTTAGTTACCCCTGGGCAGTGGCCCCTCGGTGCCGTTTGGGACGATACGCGTGTGGATCTCCCTAAATCCTTTGGTTCCACTTGGTTGAATGTATTTTCTGGTCAAATAGTGACCGTGAAACAAGGTCTCAAATGTGCAGAAGTATTTAGCCATTGTCCTGTGGCCTTACTGATCCCAGCCGAGTCAAGGGACTGATATCAAATTCGGGTGATACCCAAGATCCCATCGACGGCTTGCCTACGAGAAAAAGAGGAAGATTTCGGGGGCCGGAACCTAGGGTTCCCACCTCCCAAGGGGTTTTTATTCTTTGATTCTTGATCTGCCAAACTATCCGAGCCTGATATGAGGGGGCTTACCCCTGGGCACTTGCTGGAGATCGTACATAGATCCTGGTCAGCTCAGCAAGTTTTGTGGCTAAGGCTGGTTGCAGATCCTCAGGGGTCAAGCGCCACGTCCAATTACCTGTGGGTGATCCCGGAAGGTTGAGGCGCGCCGATTCCCCGAACCCCAACACATCTTGCATGGGAATGATCGCCCACGCAGCCACTGTGCCGTAGGCCATGCGGATCAGATCCCAGTGGATCCCCTGTTCTAGGTTAGCGTCGGAGCCGCTACGGCCTAAGTAATCCAGCAACCCTTGGCGGTCCGCTTCCGGTAAGTGCCCATTATTAAACCACCCCACCGTGGTGTTGTTATCGTGGGTGCCCGTGTAGACTACGTAGTTCGCGCTAAAGTTACAGGGCAAGTAAGGGTTACGCGGTGACCATAGGTGCATTACAGGATCTTGGGGGTCCATGGCCTGTAAACCCGCTAGATCAAAGGCCATTTGCAAGATCTTCATGCCCTTAAAGCCATAGCGGTCCCGCAGTACATTGACATCGCTTGTAATTACCCCTAGATCTTCGGCAATAATACGCGCCGAGAGATCCCCCAAGCTTTGGTGCACCTGATCAAAAAAATCTATGCCTGGGCCAGGGATCCACGCTCCCGATTCGGCGGTAGGGGCCTGGGCTGGAATGGCGAAATAGCCCGCAAATCCGCGAAAGTGATCAATACGCACCACATCACAACGATCTAGCTCCATCCGCAGGCGGCGAATATACCAGCCATACTGCGTCCGTTGCATTTGCGTCCAGTTATAAAGTGGATTACCCCAGAGCTGTCCAGTTTTACTGAAATAATCCGGCGGTACCCCGGCAACACGGAGGGGTTTACCAGCGGAATCGAGTTCAAATAGGGAACGGTTGGCCCACACATCCACACTGTCACGAGCTACGTAGATGGGCAGATCCCCAATTAACTGGACCCCGCGCTGGTTGGCGTAGGCTTTGAGCTGCTGCCACTGTTGGGTAAACACAAATTGCCGAAACTGATGTTCAGCCATGGGACCTGCTAGCCCCTGTTGGGCCCGTTGCAGGGTGGACTTTTCGCGCAGGGCCAGAGCGGAAGGCCAATGAATCCATTCCTGCTCAGAATAGACCTCCCGCAAGGCCATAAATAAGGCGTAGTCCTGCAACCAGTCCGCTTCTTGCTGACAAAAACGATCAAAATCCTCTCGGTCTGGGTCCGAAGCCTGGGCCTGAAAGCGGCGCCACGCCTGTCGTAGGATCTGAGACTTCAGTTCAATCACGCCTTCATAATCAATGTGCGTAGGATCGGTGAACGGCGTTGGGGGCAGGGTGCTTGGGTCGAGCCAACCCTGCTGGATCAACAGTTCGGGGCTGATCAGCAGAGGATTACCCGCTAGAGCCGAAAAACACATATAGGGTGAGTTGCCATACCCGGTGGGGCCGAGGGGCAAAATCTGCCAAAACTGTTGCTGGCTC
>JANNOF010000256.1:0-6030 GCA_031398925.1 Gloeobacteraceae cyanobacterium SOY_34_metabat_371
TGATCACTGATGCCTATACCGGATCAACGGTAGCTGCCGTTAGAGCCACCACTAATTGAGAAAATTCAATAAATCGAGGTAGCTGATATAAGCTCAATTTTGATCTTCAGAGGGCAAGCGCAATAGCAATTAAAAGCATAAAAAAAGCCCCTCAAAAAAGAGGGGCTTCATGTTAAGAGCCTACTACTGTACTACGAGGCATTCCAAGATCGTCTGATTAAAGATGATCCGGCCTACGGTTGTCTTGAGGTATTGGGAAATTAAGATCCCATCACTGTCAAAGCGCTGTCTAAGCTCAGTACTAGGATCAGAAGTTTCCACAGGACCGTCATAACGGACCCAGATCTTGGCATGGAGATCAATAGCCCCTTGGTTGTAGGCAACCAAAGCATCAGCAGAACCCGAAAAATAACTGCCCGTGCCTAATGTTGCCTCAGGGTTATCAACAGTGAGGTAATAACAGCCCAGCACCATGTCTTGCGTCGGGGTGATGATCGGTCGGCCAGTGGCAGGGGAGAGGATATTGTTGGAAGCCAACATCAGCATCCGCGCTTCGGCTTGAGATTCGACCGAAAGGGGTACGTGAACTGCCATTTGGTCGCCGTCAAAGTCAGCGTTAAAAGCAGTACAGACCAAGGGATGCAATTGAATAGCCCGTCCATCGACCAAGATCGGCTCGAAGGCTTGGATACCCAAACGGTGCAGGGTAGGGGCGCGGTTTAAGAGCACCGGGTGACCGGTGATCACTTCGTTGAGCACATCCCAGACCCGTGCATCGTTGCGCTGGATCATTTTTTTAGCCGCTTTGATATTGTTGACCAAGTTGCGTTGGATCAACTTTTGGATCACAAAGGGCTGAAATAGCTCAATCGCCATTTCTTTAGGTAGGCCACACTGGTGCATTTTTAAGCGTGGGCCGACGACGATAACCGAACGTCCAGAGTAGTCAACGCGCTTACCCAGGAGGTTTTGGCGGAAACGGCCCTGTTTCCCTTCGATAATGTCAGAAAGCGATTTCAAAGGACGGTTATTAGCGCCCACTACGGTCCGGCCCCGGCGTCCATTATCGATCAGAGCGTCCACAGCCTCTTGGAGCATCCGCTTTTCGTTACGGACAATGATCTCTGGGGCCATGATCTCCAACAATCGAGCGAGTCGGTTGTTGCGGTTAATCACCCGCCGATACAGATCATTAAGATCCGAAGTCGCAAAACGACCGCCGTCGAGTTGTACCATGGGGCGCAGATCGGGCGGGATCACCGGGATTGCCTCAAGTACCATCCACTCTGGGCGAGAGCCTGTGGCAATAAAATTATCCAAGACGCGCAAACGCTTGATCAGTCGGGCGCGCTTTTGGCCTTTACTGGTCAGGAGTTCTTCGCGGAGTTTATCGGTTTCTTCTTCGAGGTTGATGTTTTGCATCAGGCGTTTGATCGCCTCCGCTCCGATCATGGCCCAGTCGTCATCAAGGGCGAGGGGCGATTCCTCTAGCCAGCGCTGGTCTTCGACTTCCAGAAACTGGTCTTCGGTCAGGATCTGTTTGTAACTAAGGTTATCGACGTTGCCGTGGTTAGTTACGACATAGGCATTGAAGTAGACGATCTGCTCTACATCCCGGAGGGGCATATCTAAAAGGATCGCAATATACGAAGGGATCCCTTTGAGGTACCACACATGGGTCACCGGGGCGGCGAGTTTGATAAAGCCCATGCGGTGGCGACGGACCCGCGATTCGGTGACTTCTACACCGCAGCGTTCGCAGACGATCCCCCGGTGCCGGACCCGCTTGTACTTGCCGCAATAGCATTCCCAGTCTTTGGAGGGACCAAAGATCCGCTCACAAAAGAGGCCATCCATTTCCGGCTTTAGGGTCCGGTAATTGATCGTCTCTGGCTTGGTAACTTCGCCCACCACCTGTTGGTTTGGCAAAGAACGACTTCCCCAGGAGATGATCCGTTCGGGGGAAGCTATGGAAATTTTAATGTAGTCGAAACGTTGTTCCAGCTTGGTCATGTCTTCCCTGTGCGTCTGGGCACAAGCTCTTATCATAGCGGTTTAGCCAGTTTCTAGCAAATTGATTCACAAAATTCCTGTGCCCTAGGAGCTATTAATAGTAGTGAATTTAGCTGAGATAGCCCCGTTGCCAAAGTTGGCTAAAGACCCAGGGTAGGGGTAGCCCGATCACGGTCGAATAACAGCCCCGTACTTCCTCAACTAAAGCGGCCCCAATGCCCTGTAGCGCATAGGCCCCCGCCTTATCTAAGGGCTCCTTGGTGCCTACGTACCAGCTAATCTCAGCGGCAGTGAGCGTGCGTAGCTTGACCGCACTGATCTGGTGATACAGTTCCTGTGATCCGGCACCTATCAAGGCGACACCCGTGTAGACTTCGTGCCATTGGCCTTGGATCTGGGTCAACATGGCCACGGCTTCCTCAGGGTCTTTGGGCTTGCCTAAAATCATCCCTTGGTGGGCCACCAGGGTATCTGAACCCAAGATCAAATGATCCGGGTACTGCTGACTAACCGCTAAGGCTTTACCTAAACTTTGATCCCGAACCAAACGTTCCGGGCTTTGGCTGGGGTCATTGGTTTCGGTATAGGGACTAGGGATGACGGTAAATGCCACCCCCAAAGACCCCAAAAGCTCCCGCCGACGCGGCGAAGTAGAGGCCAGGATCAGCGGGGGCAGCATCTTAGGAGGATTGACCTTGCATGGCATTGATCAGGATCTGGGCAACTTCCGGGCGACTAAATTCCGGCGGTGGGGTGATCCCACTACGCAGCATTTCCCGGACTTTGGTGCCTGACAAATGAATCCGCTCCTCTTTTTTGGAAGGGCTGGTTTTAGCTGTTGCCATGCCTAGGGTCACTTTGCAGTAAAAGGCGTGCTCAAACATCATGGGCGTGATCCCCAATTCCCCCGGTGCAAACTCATCAAAGATGTACTGAGCATCGTAGGTGCCGTAGTAATCGCCGACGCCTGCGTGATCACGTCCCACAATAAAGTGGGTACAACCGTAGTTTTTGCGGATCAGGCTGTGAAAGATGGCTTCACGGGGTCCGGCGTAGCGCATGGCCGCAGGCAAGATCGCCAAGATCACCCGGTCTTTGGGGTAGTAATGCTCCAGCAGGACTTCGTAGCACTGCATCCGCACATCGGCCGGAATATCGTCTGATTTGGTAGCCCCGACCAAAGGATGCAAAAACAGCCCATCTACGGTTTCTAGCGCACACTTTTGAATGTACTCATGGGCGCGGTGGATCGGATTACGGGTCTGAAAACCCACGACCGTGCGCCAACCTTTGGCGGTAAAGTGCGCCCGCGAAACCGCAGGATCCAATTGATAGGTTGGAAATTCAGGATGGGGACGGCGCTCAAACAGCCAAATAGGTCCGGCTAAGTTTATGGCCCCTTGGGTATAGATTACTTTGACCCCTGGATGCTGATCATCGGTGGTGCGATAAACTTTTTCGGCTTCACGGGTCTTGTCATAGGTGTACTTCCCCGTCAATTCCATGACCCCAATCCACGCTCCTTGGGGATCGAGTAGACCAATGGTTTCACCCAGTTCTAGGGCAGCGGCAATTTCTTGATCTACGGGCAAAGTAATGGGGATCGACCAAGGTAGTCCATTGGCAAGGCGCATGGTTTCGACCACGCTGGTATAGTCCGCCTCGTCCATAAAGCCTACCAGAGGGGAAAAACCACCAATAGCAATCATTTCTAAATCTGAAAAAGCCCGCTCACTGAGTTGGAGGGTTTTTAACGTTAAGCTTTGGTAGTGCAGAACCTGTTCAGAACTGGCAACGCGATTAATCAGAATACCGCCGTGGGGCGCAATGGTAGCCATCGGATTCTCCCTTTTCATCCAGGCGTATTATCTCCCATTCCGGGGCCATTCGGATCGTACGTGGGCGAACTTAGGAATGGATCCCGTATCCTAGAAATAGTGATCCAATGGGCCTCATGATCAGTACGGTGTGGCTTGGGCTGGTGATCCTGCTCAATTTATTTCTGGTTTTGTTTCTTTTTCGTTTTATTCTGACCTGGTTTCCCGAGCTGGACCTCAACCGTTTTCCGATCAATTTAGTGAGTTGGCCCACGGAGATCTTCCTTCAGCCTACGCGCAAGATCATTCCGCTTTTTGGTGGCGTAGATATGAGTCCTTTTATTTGGGTGGCTTTTATGGCCTTACTCCAGGAATTATTGGTGGGGCAACAGGGGGTCTTAACCCTACTCAAGGGCTAAGTGCAGCCTACAATGACCATACAGGAGCAATGAATGAAGCTACAGGTAGAAACCCAACCCGGAGAACGTTTAGATCGTTGGCTAACGAATCAAATGCCCGAGCTTTCGCGCTCACGGATCCAAACTTTGATCAGTGCGGGGCATATTCAGGTCAACGGCGCAGCGAGTCGCGCCAGTACCCTAGTGCAGCTTGGCGATGCTATTGAGGTTGTAATTCCCGATCCGGTCAAGTTGGATCTGGTGGCTCAGGAAATGAATCTGGCCATTATTTATGAAGACGATGATCTACTTGTGCTCAATAAGCCCGTGGGTTTAGTCGTCCATCCCTCCTCTGGCCATGCCACCGATACCCTGGTGCATGGGCTTTTGGCCCACTGTCAAGACCTGTCTGGGATCAATGGCACGGAGCGTCCGGGGATCGTACATCGTCTTGATAAAGATACCAGTGGACTCTTGGTAGTAGCAAAGCAAGACATAGCCAACCAACATCTTCAACTCCAACTTCAGGCCAAAACCATGCGTCGGGCCTATTTGGGCGTAGTCCATGGGCAACCCCAGACAGCTCAAGGGACGGTAGATGCGCCCATTGGTCGTCATCCTAAGGACCGTCAACGCATGGCAGTTGTACCTACGGGGCGTGCAGCACGGACCCATTGGCAGGTGATTGAACGCTTGGGTAATTATGTATTTATGCACTTTGATCTAGAAACCGGGCGGACCCATCAGATCCGCGTGCATATGCAGCACCTAGGCCATCCTTTAGTGGGCGATACGCTCTATGGACGAGGAAAAAGTCCGATTCCCTTACCCGGACAAGCCCTGCATGCCTACCGTTTGGAGTTTAGCCATCCGACCAGCGGAGAACGGCTGAGCTTTCGTGTGAATCCCCCGGATCATTTTTTATGTTTGCTGCAAGGGATCGGGGCTAAAACCCTATGGCCCAGTGGATCAACCCAGCTCAAGCGTTAATACTCGTCATGGGCACCGGGTGCTTTGATCTTTCCACGTCATAATCCGAATGAAAAATCAAGTTTTTGGTATGGTTATCTGTTTCAGGGGCAATAACGCTTAACGGTCAACTTTTTGATCTGGAGTCTAGGGGGAGGAGATTTTTGGTAAATTTAAGGAGTCGCCCCAGGGGAGTATATGGCACCAGCAATACGCTTTGGCGTCCTGAGCGATCTCCATATCACCTTGCCCCATACCCTTCGCGATTATCGTCATCGCAGCCATTTTTTAGAAATCAGTCTAGGCGCTTTGGAATTTGTTCTTCAGGATCTAGAAGATCAGAATTTAGATTTTTTGTTGATCCCAGGGGATCTGACCCAAGATGGTGAGTTAGAAAATCATCGTTGGTTAGCAAATCGCCTCAGTCAACTTAAGATCCCGGCTTTTGTCATCCCCGGTAATCATGATCTGCGGGACGAGCAGCGACTCGAAAAACTCCAAAGCATGGCCGAGTTCTTCCACGAGATCCACGGAGCTGCGCGACGTGGTCACACAGTACGCTGAGCTGCTGCGCGTTCTCTCAACCGGGCAGGTGCGTTACATTTTGATCGGCGGCGTCGCCGCGATCGCTCACGGCTCGGCCCGATTCACGCAGGACGTCGACGTCATCTACGATCGAGCTGCCGACAACATCGAACGGCTCGTTGGCGTGCTCGCTCCTTATTCGCCATACCTGCGCGGCGCACCCAAGGGCCTTCCCTTCCGGTGGGATGCCGAAACACTGGCTCATGGCCTGAACTTCACGCTGGAGACCTCGCTCGGCGACATCGATC
>JANNOF010000076.1:0-19038 GCA_031398925.1 Gloeobacteraceae cyanobacterium SOY_34_metabat_371
GATGGAACAATATTAGGAAAAACAACGTCTGTCCTCTGTCCAAGATATTCAGCGATAGAAATGGGCACATTCCCTCAAGTTAAAATTTTCTTGTTCTTTTGTTTCTTCTTTAACTAAGCGCAATGCAATCCATCGAACAACATGAACGCAGACAGCATTTCCTAAAGCTCTTAGTCTACGAGAGTCCAATTCTTTGGAAATCCCTGCAGAGTTTCGTATTCGGAAGCCATCATGCGGCGCACAAACAACATCGGAACTTCCTCTGGAATCAAGGGTGTAAGTTTCTCCATCATTACGGTATCCCTTAGCTTGTGGTCCAGCGGAGGGTTTTCTCCCGATAGTTGCATGTTGGATAGCAAATAAATCTGACTCATGAAAGCTACTTCTAGTGAACTCGGAAGTTGTGTTGACCGATGCTTGGAGCGTTCCAACCATTTTTTGAGGTACTCCGTGTTCAAAAAGCACTCTAGCGGAACAGTCGCTTTGATAACTTGCGACAATGAAGACGCGACGACGTCGTTGGGGTGTTCCGAAATACTTTGCGTCCAATACTCGCCATGCCACGAAATACCCGATGTCATCCAGTGTTTGGATGACATATTTAAAATCTTGCCCGTTTCCGCTATTAAGAAGCCCAGGGACATTCTCAATGACCAACCACTTTGGTCTTGTTGCATCAACCAATTTTGCAAATTGAGTGAAGAGTCCACTCCGTTTACCCTCCAAACCTTGCCGTTTGCCTTGATTCGCTAAAGATAAGTCTTGACATGGAAAACC
This sequence comes from Gloeobacteraceae cyanobacterium SOY_34_metabat_371, assembly GCA_031398925.1. Classification (GTDB taxonomy): domain Bacteria; phylum Cyanobacteriota; class Cyanobacteriia; order Gloeobacterales; family Anthocerotibacteraceae; genus JANNOF01. Next base: position 778 of record JANNOF010000076.1, read on the forward strand.
TCCGCACCAAATATTTGTTTCTGGTATTTGTTGAGGAGTAAGGTCTTCAATATTTTTGTATAAGGGTATTTGAGGCCAGTGTTTTTTCAGAACTTTTTGACAAAAGGGATCTTTTTCACATTGAAATACCACTTGGCACCCTACCTGCTCAAAAGCTAAGTCAAACCCTCCTATTCCACTAAAAAATGAAGCTACTTTGAGCATTTTTTGAACTGAACACTTAGAAAATATAGTAGGTGGACAAAAGAAAATTTGCAAGTACTAGGACGACTACATATCTAATCTCTAATCTCCTGTAAAACTTTTTATAAACAGCTAAAAGGGTGCCGGAGCTGGGGATCTTGAGCCTTGGGAAACAATGGAAACGGGTTCGGGAATGCTCTCGAAGGTTTGGCGGCCTTCTTTAGTTAGCATGACCCGGATCGTGCCGCTGGGAATATCAAGATTTTTACCGATCCGTACCGTGGCTCGATAAAATCCTTGGCTTTCTTCTTTCATTTGAATATCAGCGGTATAGCCCTCAATGCGAAAGTATGCTTTTCCCCCACCCACGCCCTTAAGGGTAACGGTCAAGACATCGCCAGGTATAAAAGCGCGGCCTTGCATCCCGTTGTACCCCACTTGGGTAATGATCGGTACAATATCAGTACTCCTACTGGTGAGATCACTGGCTTTGCCAGGGCTACGAAAATCCGGCTGATAGAGTCCAGGGCTAACACTAGCCCTCGTTGGGGCAGGGGGCGTCAGATCAGTACCATAACCCGTCCCCCCCGAATCAAGGGCACTGGAATTTGCGGGCGGCGTATTCCGACGCGGTGCGATAGGCATGGGTACCGGATCGGCAAACCCTGAAGCATTACGATCCTCGTCATTGGCCTGGGAAGGGCTACCTAAAGTTACCACTGCAATTTTTTGCTTACGATCCACTTGCCCCCCACGACTTAGGGCAACACTGACGGCGGGGTTAGCTAAAAAATCATCTGGACGCACGGTATAGGTAGCGGTGTAGATACCGGGCTGGGTTTCCTTAAGGGCTTGAGAAGTAACTAAATCGCCTAGGGAATATTCTCCTTTACTGCCAGGGGTGCCTTTGGCTGTGATCGTGAGGGTTTGCCCAGACTTCAGAATTTTATCCCTAGGGGTCACTTCAATAGCGCTCAGGATAGGTGCTTCGAGTTTGAGTTGGGCCACGGGCGGGGACAAGGGATTGACTTTCTTTTGATAGGCCAGGGCTTGGTATAAAAGAACGATTCCTTCCCCTCTAGTCAAGATAAAGTCTGGGCCTAATTCTTGGGCATCGGGGACATTGATCACCAGACCCGCTTGGGCCGCCGCCGCAATAAAGGTTTTACCCTGGGGCGCAACGTTAGCACCATCTTTGTAGAGCTTGATCCAGGCTTCAGTGGCTTCAGCGGAGGGGGCACTCAGTTTAAGGGCACGGGCAAATAAAGCCCAAGCTTCGAGGCGCGTATAGTCTCCTTTGGGTTCAAATTTACCCTTAGGCGCAGTGCCTAACCCAGCCTGGATAAAGGCTTGGGCATTGAGGTAATCGGGGCTATCTTTGGTCAGATCCGTAAGGGGGACAAATTTTTTGGCATCTGGGCGGAGTTTAAACACCTGGGTCATCCAATTGACCAGTTCCATGCGCGTGAGGGTTTGATCAAGGGGGTCTTGGAGCAAAGCAAGGCTTTCTTTTTGTTCTAGGGACTGCCCATAGGGCTTAGTCCACGTCAGATCTAAGTTCTGGGCTAAAATCAATTGGGCACCCAACCCCCAAGCCATCAAGGCTAGAGAAATGCGCTGGCCCCACTTTTTTTGCTGTTGCTTGCTCATGATCCGCCTACCCGCACTGGCATTTAGATTTGACGTTGCTCAATGCCATAAAGTTGCCTTTGATCTTAGCGGTTACTGACCACCCTAAAGCGAGATTATTGCAGATCCTAAAGATCTGTTACAAAGGCTTGGCGCAAAACAGCCCTCCGTATACATTAAACTCTAGTAACACGCAGTCGCCGGGATTCTGGCGCAATGGAGTTGATCCTATGAGTCACGCCGTCAAAATCTACGACACCTGCATTGGCTGTACCCAGTGTGTCCGGGCTTGCCCCCTTGACGTCCTTGAGATGGTTCCCTGGGGCGGTAATCGTGCCGGTACAATTGCTGCCTCACCACGCATTGAAGATTGCGTCGGTTGCAAACGTTGTGAAACAGCGTGCCCGACAGATTTCTTGAGCATCCGGGTCTATCTAGGAGCTGAAACCTCCCGCAGTATGGGTCTGGCCTACTAAAATTCCATATCTTCTTTGCAGGGGGCGATTGCCCCCTTTTTTGATGTGTTTTTGGGGTTGGTCTCGGTCAATTTAGCGCGCCCTTTGGGCAACTACGGCATAAAACGGATCCCCTGGATTCATAAACCAAGCATTCAAGCCCTTACCAACATTGACCTTCCGTACTTCGCGGATCGGATCAAAACCCTCCGCCCGCTCAAAATAAAGTCGGACGAGTTGCATATGTTGATCATCCGTCGAGGTCCGCCAGACTTCAACGGCTTTAGTGGGAAACATCCGATTAGAAAAACTGACTACAGCCTGTCCACCGGGCTTAAGTACCCGATGGATCTCCTGTACAAGCGCTAAGGGCTGGGTGACATATTGGATCGAGACGGTATTTAGAACAATGTCAAAGGTTTGATCCCCGTAGGGCAACACAGGATTTTCATTTAAGTTTTGAACGGCAAAAGCATGGAGCTGGGGGTTAGCCGCTAGCTCTACCTGATTCATGCCTAAACCAGTAACTTTACCTAAAACCAGATCCGTAGGAAGATGGGATACCCAACTACTCATGAGATCCAACACTTCAGCCTGGGGCGGGATTACTTCACGCAGCAGTTCTTGGAGATGGGCAATAAAACCATCATCAATATGTTGAACCAAACGTGGAGCTTGGTAGAAGATCCGATCGTTTGACTCATCTACGCGGGCAAAGGGATTACTGGTCATGGCCCTAATTCACACTTTTCATCCGCCATGATAACTGTCTACCAGCCTCCCGTGCCTATTCGCCATAGAAGCTACTGGGCATAGCTGAAACAAGCAGCAGTAACAAGGCTACGCTAAAGTATCCTTGGGGACGGATTAGTAGAGCACCCGTGACGGAGAAGCAAAAATGAATCGACGTAAACTGTTATGGAGTGCACTGGCTGGTGGGTCTAGCCTAGGGCAGATCCGACCTTCTTGGGGGCAAAAAATCAACTATACAGACCCGCCCCTCACCCCTGCGAATCTTAAAAAAATGCCCGATCGTGTACAACAAGCCTATGGATTCGCCCAGGCTAACCCCAAAATCCTAAAGCAATTCCCTTGTTATTGCGGCTGTTACCAATCCGTTGGTCACAACAGTTCCTATGACTGCTTTATGTATCCAGAAAATATTTATAACTCCCATGGTTCCCGGTGCGGCGTTTGTCTAGATGTTGCGCTTACGGTGCAGCAGGATGATCAGAGCAAGATCCCTATCAATCAAAGTATTAAGAAACTCAATCTGCGCTACAAAAATGCACCACGGATGCCAGGATTTCCTGCCTAATAACTACGCAGAAGCTAATAAAAATTCCTAGCGCACACTCACGCTAGGAATCGCAGTAAGTAAGCATTTAGCACTGGATCATTTGAGGTGGTGGCTGTACATGGGGAACGCTTCGCAGAGACGGCGGACTTCGGCGGCCACACTGATCAGGACTTCAGGATCAGCACCCCAACGATTAGTTACAGGATCTTTGTGGATGCTTTGCAGCACACGGTCAATAAAGCCAGCCACTTGCCGCATTTGTAACTCTTTCATGCCCCGTGTGGTGAGGGCTGGGGTACCCAACCGGATCCCGGAAGGATTGAGCGGCTTACGGGGATCATAGGGGACCATATTGCGGTTACAGGTGATCCCGGCACTGCAAAGGGCTTGTTCAAGCTGTTTGCCCCCTAGGAACTTGTCTTGCATATCCCCCGTACGTTCTTTGATCCAGTCGGAAAGATTCATCAGTACTAAGTGGTTGTCGGTGCCCCCACTAACCAATCGATAGCCGAGGCGGGTTAGTTCTGCGGCTAAGGCTTGGGCATTGCTGACGGTCTGATGCTGATCACGGCGAAATCGGTCGGTATGGGCAAGCTTAAAGGCTACCGCCTTGGCACAGATCTCATTCATCAAAGGGCCGCCCTGGATCCCTGGCATCACGGTTTTATCCAGGACCGAGGCGTATTCAGAACGGCAAAAAATAATCGCCCCCCGTGGACCGCGTAGGGTCTTGTGGGTCGTAGTCATGACAAAATCCGCGTGGGGAAACGGGCTTTGGTGGGCGCCCCCAGCGATCAGGCCGGAAATATGGCAAATATCCGCCAATAAATAGGCCCCGACTTCGTCGGCAATAGCTTTAAACCGATCAAATTCCCAGACTCTAGGGTAAGCCGTAGCTCCTGCCACGATCAGCTTAGGCCGGTGCGTTAGGGCCAATTCCCGGAGCGCATCAAAATCAATACGCTCTGTAAGCGGATCGACATGATAAGGAACGAAATTATAAAGTTTCCCCGAAAAATTCACCGGAGATCCGTGGGTGAGATGCCCACCAGAGGCTAAGTCCATACCTAGGATCGTATCGCCAAAGGCCAGCTTGCGCTCTAGGCCCTCAGAAAGGGTCAAGGTGAAATAAATCGCCATATTGGCGGTAGACCCAGAGTAGGGCTGGACATTGATGTGGTAGTCGGTACTGACCCCAAAAAGTTCGCGGGCCCGGTTGCGGGCTAAATTCTCGACGGTATCGACGTTTTCGCAGCCGCCATAGTACCGTCCTTTAACCGGCTTAATGCCCTCAGCCATGGAGATCCCGTCTTCGGGATAACCCTCAGCGTACTTGTTGGTCATGATCGACCCTTGGGCTTCAAGTACGGCGTCATAGACCAAATTTTCTGAGGGGATCATCTCTAGGCTGTACTCCAGCCGTTCGGTTTCGGCACGGACCGCCGCTGCCACCTCTGGATCGGCATGGGCGAGGTCGCCTTCTAATGCCGCCATTGCCTGTTTAGGAAGAATTCCTGTCATCGGACCCTCGAAAGCCATCTGCCATTTTAGCTTACTTGGCAGACCACAGCCTGATGATCACACGCCATTGCTTTTTGGACTTTTACTTCTTTCGTAACCAATTGCAAGCCGACGATGATCAACAGAGAATAAAGCGTAAGCTGTAAAGCTTTCTTGGGGATCATTGTACAAAGCTTGGCGCCTGCCAGAACGCCCGGTACGGTACCCAACCAAATCGGGAACACTAAACTCCAATTTACCGTTCCCAAACTCCAGTGCCCAATAGCGGTAAAAATCAACAGGATCGCCGCCTGCACAATGTCAGTACCCACTAATTTTTGGGGATCGAGCTTGAAAAAAGCAATCAGGGCAATGGCAAATAAAGAACCAGAGCCGACACTGGTTAAACCTACAGCGCACCCCAGAATTGCACCAACTACCATCGCCGTGACTCGCCCAGCGGTGGTATTGAGATCGAATTTGGGCATATCCGGTAGGGTGATCTCTTTGGCAAAAGTCTTAAGCCCAATGGCAAGCAGGGCTGACAGAGAAACCACTAAGATTACCCAGCCGACTAAACGGATCAGGGCTTCATCTAAATTCATGACGCCATTGGCTTTAGCCCAGTGCAAAATCGCAATACCTACAAAAGACCCAGGTACGCTGCCTAGGGCCAGCCATTTGACGATTTCTAAATCTACCGTCTGTTGCCGCCAATGTCTGAAGCCACCCACGACTTTCATTAGGGTTGCGGACACCACATCAGAACCAATGGCAATACCAGCGGGAATATTAAAGACTAAGATCAGCAGGGGGGTCATCAAAGCTGCGCCACCAACCCCGGTCAAGCCCACTAGGGTCCCTACAAGAAAACTTGCTGCCACTAGGGCAGGGTTGAAGTTCATTAACCAGTCCATCGTGTGCACCCAAGCAATGTTTGAACAAATCTTAGAAGCTACGGCTTCTGCTTAAGCAGTAGCTTACGCCAGAACAAGAGATTGTTGTATATAAAATTGATGTGTTTTATATTTTATTTGTAAAATATTTTATTATGCCCTAGGATCATGCTTGGTGTCTGGATCAACTCCTTGTGCCTGCAACTTTAGATCAGCAATTGGTGGTAGCCGTTTCTTCGCGGGCCTTATTTGACCTTGACCACAGCCATGCCCTCTTTGAAGACCAGGGTCTGCAACGCTATAGTGCCTATCAGATCGCCCATGAGGATGTCCCCCTAGCACCGGGAGTCGGCTACGGTTTGATCAAGCGCCTTTTAGAACTGCGCGATCCCCAAACCCAAACGCCTTTAGTAGAAGTGATCTTAATTTCAAAAAATGATCCCAATACTGGATTACGGGTCTTTAACGCAATAGAAGCGCTAGGACTCCCCATTAAACGGGCGGTATTTACCAATGGGCGCGCAGCCCATCCCTACTTGGCGGCCTTTAACGTAGATCTATTTCTGTCGGCAAACTCCCAAGATGTCCGGCTTGCCCTAGCCCAAGGCCATGCCAGCGCTACTTTGCTCACCGGGCTAAATCAACCGACCGATGATAATCCAGAGGTACGGATTGCCTTTGATGGGGATGCGGTGCTCTTTAGCGATGAGTCAGAACGGATCTATCAAGAGCACGGATTAGATGCTTTTCAAGCTAACGAATTAGCCCACAGTGAAGTGCCCTTGGCTCCAGGCCCTTTTCAACGCTTTTTAAGCTTAATTCATCAGATCCAGGTGAGCTATCAACACACCGATCAGCGCCCGATCCGCACGGCTCTGGTTACAGCCCGTAGCGCCCCCGCTCACAAACGGGTGATCAAGACCCTGCGCCATTGGGGTGTCCAGATCGATGAAGCCTTCTTTTTGGGTGGTTTAGATAAATCACCGGTTTTAGAACAATTTCGGCCCCATATTTTCTTCGATGATCAGACTACTTTTTGTCAGCAAGCCGCCAAAGTGGTACCTACCGGTCATGTCCCGGCGGGGATCAAAAATCTTTAATCTTCAAGACGATAGAAGCTCAAGCCACAGGAACCGTAGTTGCGCTGATCATACAGATCCCATCCCCGTTGGGGACCAGGGGATTGTCGGCCTTGATGTTCGCAAGCGACGCATCCTCCGGGATTTAGGAGATGGAGCGCCTGAATTTGCGCCAAAATGGGCACATATAGCCCACTGGCATAGGGTGGATCACAATAAACTCGATCAAAGGGCGCTTCGGTTTGGGCCAGGTCTAGCAACACATTCGGTAGGGTTCCGCGATAGACGCTAAAGCGTCCGGGACCCACCTGTTCCCAATTAGTCTGGATCACCTGACATTGAGCGGCGGATTGTTCGACCCCTACGACCCAATGGGCACCTCGGACTAGGGCTTCGGCACCCATCGTCCCAAAGCCAGTACAGAGATCTAAAAAACGGCACCCTGGGATCTCGGCGCGCCAAATATTAAAAAGGGCCTCGCGGACCCGGCCTGTGGTAGGACGAACATCAGATTTCGTAAGGGTTTTGAGCTTACGCTGACCGTGGATCTTGAGGCTCATGGGGTGCGGGGACGGCGGATCGAACGTTTGGGAGCCAAATCTTTTTGCCGGAGGGCTTGGATCTGCATGAGATCATTGTTAGACAATAAAAATTCCTGGGGTGTTTTGGCAATGGCAATGCTCCGGGCCGCTTGAACTTCAGCTTGAGCGACATCACCCGCCACAATGAGGGCCAAGGTTAGGTTGCGCTGGGCTTCCCAGTATTGTTCATTGAGTTTTACCGCGGCTTGTAAGTGTTCTAGGGCGGCGGGGATCAGTTGCTGTTCTAGCAATAGACTGCCTAGATTATTGTGGGCTACGGGCATTTGGCTATTGAGCCCAAGGGCCCGTTCGTAGGCTTGGATCGCTTCTGGTAGCTCATTCTGGCGCTTTCGTACCAAACCGAGATTAGCCCAAGCTTCGGCATAGTCGGCTTTGATCGCTAGGGCTTGCTCTAGGGCTTGGCGGGCCTGGGGCAGTTGATCGGTTTTGGCTAAGGCCACCCCTAGATCGTTGAGCAGTTGCGGATCACCGCCTTTGAGGGTAGTAACCTTTTGCAAGGAATCCACTGCTTGCGGATAACGACCTGCCTCGTAGGACAATCTACCGATCAGGGCAAGGGCATCTACATTATTCGTGGCGGTTTGTCCGTCGAGATAGCGTAGGGCTAAATAGGGATTACCGAGTTGATGCTGGATCCGTCCTAGGGTCAATCGATATTCTTGATTTTCAGGTTCCTGTTCAAGCGCCCGTTGCAAATTCCACGCCGCATCGTTAAGTTGACCCATCTCCTGAAAAACTACCGCCATGCGATAGCGCACCCGTGAACTTTCTCCAAAGCGCTCCATATAGGTACGATAGGTCTGCGCAGCGGAGGCCCATTCGGGGATCTGTTCTTGAATAAAGGCGACATTTAAAAGCGCTACGGGATTTTCAGGATCAAGGGTAACCGCAACTTGAGCGGCTTTGAGGGCATTAGGCAAGGACCCGGTTTCGGCTTCAACCACGGCCAAGTTGCTATGGGCTTCTGAAAAATTGCCATTGAGGGCAATGGCCTGTCGGTAGGCCCGGATTGCCTCTTGGCGGTCGCCTGTTTTGCGTAGGGCGACCCCTAGGTTATTCCAGAGTTCCGGGGCCTTGGGTTCTTTTTGTAGGGCTAACCGGTAAAGATCCACAGCCTGAACCCAATCTCCCTTGAGGGCCGCCTGTCGTGCCTGCTCGCTAGTTTGCGCGAACCCAGGGCTAGCTGCAATTGCTGCTGTCAAGATCAGCGAGGCCAGCTTGTTCCACATATAAGGTGCCTAGAGCAGATGATCTTAGTTTAGCGGGTGTATAGGGGTTAATCTTGGATGTAAGCGCTACCGTCAAAAAGGCAGTACTCGGCGCGTTGTAATTCTCGTCCTAGATAAGCGGCATGATCAAGATAGGACACTACGGGTGATCCTTCCTGTTCAAAGATCTGGACACATAATTCTTTGGCTGTGCGTCCACTAAAGGTCTTATGAAGGGGATTCGGGGCCTTGGCTTTAGCATTAAGCGGCTTGCCCGTCTCCGGGTCTATGGCTAAACCCCGTGCATTAACCGTTACCAAAAAAAACTGCGCTATGATCAACCCTTGCTCTAGATCCAAACGGATCACAAAATAGCCCTCAGGATCTAAGGGGATATGACGGCGCGAGAGCTGTTGGTCAATTGACTGGGCTTGGGCTTGCCAAAGGGTACGTTGTTCTAGGGTCATAGGATCTAGTCTAGACGCTTGGTTTATCTTTAGAGGCAACCGCCCAGTCTAACGGTTGTGAATTAAGCCCCATGTTTTTATTTCAGATCAATGACACAATATTAAAATGTTGCAATATGTAAATCTGTGACTTGGCACAAGCTCCAGCCCCGGTGGTCGGCTGATCCCGCGCAGATTCGTAAGGGGCTTTCTCCAAAAATCCTGCCTATACCTTGGCAAATGCTGCTTTTAGGCGATGGGGCCGTAACCCGCCACCTGCAATTGATGACAGGAGAAGAGATCGCAGTGGATATTATCGCCATGGAAGACATGGGCGAAGAGGACGGTGCCCCCGAACAGGTCAGTGCCCTAGCCTATCCCCGGATCCGTAGACAGGTTTGGCTACGCACCGCCAGTGGTCAATGTTTGGTCTATGCTACCTCTTGGTGGAATAGCCAATCCGTAGACCAATATCTCAAAGACAGAAGTTTACCCATTTGGAAAAGTTTGGCCCAAACCCGTACGGAGCATTTTCGGGATCTTAAAGGACTTTATTGGGGCGATCAGGCTAGTTTAGCCATGGCCTTTGGTACCGATGATCCCCTTTGGGGACGGCATTATTTACTGTGGCACCAAGGACAACCGATCACCTTGATCTATGAAGTTTTTTCCCCCTGCTTAAATCAATATTTGGGGAACCCAGGTTAGGCTAGCAATTTTTATCGATCAATAAATTCTCTTTATAAAAGGATAAAGCCAAAGGCCAGAAGCTAAGGTGAAGGGAGAAGCCCCTAACCGGAGCAATGTTTATGAAACTCTTGATCCATGGCAAAAACGTCGAAGTCAGCCCAGCTATCCGTGAGTACGTCGAACTCAAGATAGACCGGGCTGTTAGTGCTTTTGAGCAGCTTACCCAAAAGGTAGAAGTACATCTTTCGGTAGCCGCTAACCCACGCATTGCCACTAGCCAAAGTGCGGAAGTAACGATTTATGCCAACGGTACGGTGATCCGTGCAGCGGAGGCCAGCGAAAATTTATATGCCAGTATTGATTTGGTGGCGGATAAGATCCAGCGTCAGCTCCGCAAATATAAAGAACGCTCTTTAAATAAACCCAGCCCTAAAACTGCGGTGGCGGTTTTAGCCTCTACACCCATCACGCCCCCCAATGAGCAACGCAAAGTTGAACTGCCCAAAGAAGTAGTACGGGCAAAATATTTTGCCATGCCTCCCCTTTCCATGGATGAAGCCCTTGATCAGTTGAATTTAGTGGATCATGATTTCTTTGTCTTTAAAGACAAAGACAGCCAACAGATCCAAGTGCTCTATAAACGCAATCATGGGGGCTATGGGGTGATCATTCCCCGCTAAACTGCCAAAAAAAGGCCCTGTTTTGAGCAGGGCCTCTAGCTTTATTACTCTTTGGCTACGCCTTCACCCAGAATAAAGCGCGAAAAACGACGGACTTTGATGTTTTCGCCTAACTTAGCGCTGGTTTGCCGGATCAACTCATCCACATTGATCGTTTGATCTTTGATAAAGGGTTGATCAAGCAAAGCCCGCTCTTTGAGCAACTTTTCAATCCGTCCCTGAACAATGGTGGTACGGATCTTTTCGGGCTTTTTAGCTAAATCCTCACGGCCCATTTCGATCTCGCGCTCTTTATCCTGAACTTCTTGAGGAACATCCGTGACACTCACATATTCCACATTGGGGCAGGCCGCGACTTGCATGGCAATGTTACGCACAAGGGCTTGGAATTCTTCTCCCCGCGCCACATAGTCTGTTTCGCAGTTGACTTCCACCAAAACACCCACCCGGCCGCCGGTGTGAATGTAGGCTCCTACTTGGCCTTCGGTAGTCCGACGCGCCGAGAGCTTTTCGGTTTTAGAAAGCCCTTTTTTACGGAGGAATTCCTTGGCTTTTTCTATGTCGCCTTCGGTCTCGGTTAAAGCCCGTTTGCAGTCGATCATCGAAACGCCCGTTTCTTCACGCAGTTGCTTGACCAGTTGAGCTGAAACTTCAGCCATGATTGCCTCCGTGCTACTCTTCTTCAGTATTTTCTTCGTCTTCTACTACGTTGCGACGGTCAAAGATCACTTGGGATTCTTCGCCTTCAACGGCTACTGCATCGAGATCGACGTCGTCCATGGTTTCTTGAACCCCACCCCGCCCTTCGATAATCGCATCGGCTAAACGTCCAATCACCAATTTGATCGAACGAATGGCATCGTCGTTAGCTGGGATCCCAACTTCTGAAAGGTCTGGGTCACAATTGGTATCCAGCAGCGAGACAATAGGAATCCCTAGACGGCGGGCTTCTTGGACGGCGTTATACTCACGCTTTTGATCCACCACCAGCATAATATCGGGGGGCTTGCGCATTTCTTTGATCCCACCCAAGTATTTCTCAAGGCGGTCCAACTCCTTACGGAGGTCAGAGCCTTCTTTTTTAGGCAGTCGGTCCAGCAAACCGCTTTTTTGCATTGCGTGTAATTCTTTGAGCCGATCAACCCGTGAACGGATCGTCACCCAGTTGGTTAGGGTGCCCCCGAGCCAGCGTTGGTTAACGAAGTACATCCCACAACGGGAAGCTTCTTGGGCGACGACGCTTGCGGCTTGACGCTTGGTGCCCACAAATAAAACTTTTTTGCCGTGGTCCGCTGCATCTTTAAGGTAGATGTACGCTTCCTCCAGCATTACCGCCGTTTGGGTCAGATCAATGATGTGGATCCCGTTGCGGGCCGCAAAGATATACGGCTTCATCTTGGGACTCCACCGCCGGGTCTGGTGTCCAAAGTGGACGCCCGCTTCTAACATTTCAGACAGGGTAACAATGGGCATGGTTGCTCCTTTTCGGGTTTGCCTCCTCCCGCCAGCCATAAATGGACCCGTAAATGGCGAGAGTGTGAATTTTGTGCCTTAACTAGGTTAGCACTAGTAGAAGAGTTATTCCCAGATCTATAGGGAGTAGCCATAATTTTTATGTTTGCCCCATACCCCCGCAAGCAAGGCTATGGGGCAGTAAGACTTTTTAGACAGGGCTGAGATTGGCTAAAGCCCGTTGGACCCACATCATATGGCGGGTTTCGGCAACCGTGATCTCATCAAAGGCATGGGCTACGGCTTCTTTACCCTGAGCACGGGCAAGGGCCGCAAATTCGGGGTAGGTCTTGGTGGCTTCGATGGATTCGACTTCTAAAGCCGTTTCCAAAGCCCGACGCAGCCCACGGGGATCACGGGCAACCTCATCCATTTGGGTACGGATTTGCTGGACTAAACGCTTGGCTTCTTGGGTTTCAGGGGAATCGCTTACTTCAAGTTGGGGGTAAAGTTCTTGCAAGATATGGGCATGCTCCAGTTCTTCACGGGCAATGGCACGGAACATAGCGGCTACTTCAAGATTGCCTGCGGCTTGGGCAAGGTCAGCAAAAGTTGGATACATGTGCTCGTGTTCATACAGCTCTACTTCAATAGACGAAGCAGCATTTGCATCAGTCTCGTTGTGGTAGACCGCTTCTTGGAAAAAACGATCAATGCCCATGAAATCAGTATCATTTGCAGACAAAGACATGTTCAACCTCAAAATTCTGTCTTACGTTACCGCGTTCTCGTCTGCAGTCTAATATTTTTTACATTAAGCAAACTAACTTAAACTATTAGATACAATTGGCGTCAAAATTGTCTATTTCGGACCCATCATCGTTAATAAAAATTATAGATCTCGATCGTGTTATATCAAGTTCAGATAGTTAGCTAGTTTCACTCCATACGCAGAGCAAGAATCAAAGAATAAAAACCCCTTGGGAGGTGTGAACCTAGGGTTCCCCCTCCCAAACCCGCCCCCCTCCGCGTCAGGGAGCTTGCAGCCCCCGACACCCCCTACAACGCAAAGCGCTTTAGCGACCCCTTGCCGGGTTGATCCTGCGGCTGGGGTAAGTCCTAAAGGGGCGGCAAGGAGTCGGACGGCTTTAAAGGATTTTCTCATGCGATCACCGAGGCAATGGGACAACGTACCCCCGAGGCACACCTCGATTTAGTCGAAGAGCAGTGTGTCCATAGAGACATCTGCGAGGGGGTATGGGGGAAGACAGGTGTTACCCCATGCGGAGGGTGGGGGTGCGGGGGTGGAACCCTAGGTTCCGGCCCCCGATATCTTCCTCTTTTTCTTGTAGACAAGCGGTCAGAGGGATCTTGTTTTATCACCCGACCCAAGCAAATAACGAAACTACTTGAGCTAGATCAACCAAAGTAAGGCCAATTAACCGGTGTTGCGCATTCCGGCGGCAATACCATTGATGGTCAAAAGAACGCCGCGTAAAAGATCCGCCCGGTGATCGCGGTAGATAAAGTCTTTGGTGCGCAAGCGTTTAAGTAAACTGACCTGCAAAAAGCCCAAAGGCACGATGGCCCGGTTACGCAACTGGACGGAGCGTTGGAGCGTGGGTACATCATCTAATAGTCTTTGATGCCCACTGATCAGCAACACCAGGCGACGGGTGCGTTCCGCCTCCTGTTGGATCTGTAGAAAGATCTGATCCCCTGATTCTCGGTACTCTGGGGGTAAGAGTTCTTCCACATAGTGCTGACCAATGGTTAGGTCTACTTTGGCCAGGGTCATTTCGATCTTAGAAACAACGGTGCGGAAGAAAGGCCAGTGCCGATACATGGATTGGAGTTCTTCCAATCTGAGGTCATTGTCGCCTAGATAGGCCTCAAAAGCCGTGCCCGTCCCATACCAGGCTGGCAACAGGAAGCGGCTCTGGGTCCAACTAAAGACCCACGGGATCGCCCGGAGGCTCTCTAAATCCTTGCGCCCACCCCGTCTAGCCGGACGTGAACTAATGCGCAAACGACTGATCTCGGCAATGGGGGTGACATGAAGAAAAAAGTCGATAAAACCATCGGTTTCATAGACTAGATCTCGATAGGCAGTCCGGGCTAAACCAGAAAGCCGTTCAAGAATTTCACTCCAGTAGGCCAATCCCGGTGGAATAGTGGGCAAGAGGCTGGCTTTGATCACCGCTGCGGTTACCGTTTCGATATTGTGGGCAGCGAGTTCAGGCAAAAGATATTTAGACGCAACAACTTCCCCCTGTTCGGTAAATTTAATCCGTCCTTTTACCGAACGCCCCGGTTGCGCCAGAATGGCATCGTAGGCTGGTCCCCCACCCCGCCCTACAGATCCACCGCGCCCATGAAAGATCCGTACCTGGAGTCCATATTCTTCGGCGACTTTTTGAATACTTAACTGCGCCTTGTAAATCTCCCAGTTACTAGAAAGAAAGCCACTGTCTTTGTTGGAGTCGGAGTAGCCCAACATGACTTCTTGTAAGTGCCCCTGATCGGTTAAATAATTACGGTACAAAGGCAAGGAAAATAAAGCCCGTAAAACCTCAGGTGCCCTTCTCAAGTCGTCAATGGTTTCAAAGAGGGGGACTACCATCAGGGTTCCCGTCGTTGTGGCGGGATCAAAAAGCCCCGCTTCTTTTGCCAAGAGGAGTACAGCCAGTACATCGCTCGCTTGGCGACACATGGAAATGACATAGGTGCCACAAATTTCTGGGCCAAACTCTTGCTGCAACGAGCGAATCACCCGTAGGGTTTCAATAATCTCATTGGTGCGGGGCGTAAAATTTAATTCTCCAGGGATCAAAGGGCGTAAATTGTCGATCTCTTGGGCTAGCCATGCCACTTTCTCCGGCTCACTAAACTCCTCAAAGGGCTTAGCCACCAAGCGCAATTTGCTAAAGACTTCCGATAGGGCTTCCTCATGGGCACGACTTTCTTGACGCACATCCAGTTGCGCTAAATGAAAGCCAAAAACTTCAGTCTGTAACAGCAGATCATCTAACTCACGACATTTGATGCTGGTACTGCGGAGGCTCTGGTCAATGAGCCGTAGGTCATTGGCAAATTCCGTCAAATTGCGGTAAGCCCCGCGCCAATTGGCATTATCCTCAGGAGGGGTAAGCCCCAACGGACCACTGGTAAATAGAAATTCATTGCGCTCAATCGCCAATTGGAGGCGACGATGCATATAGGACAGCTTCAAGCGGTAGGGTTCTTGGTAATAAAGGATGGAGAGTTCTTCGTAGAGTTTGGTAAACAATCCCTGCTCAGCATCTAGGGAGTGTAATAGATCTGAGTGGACGGCACAGCAATTTTGGGACAGGCTGAGGGTTTTAATTAGGGAAGCAACGCCATCTTTATAACGATTAAGGGCTACCTCACGCTGTTTACACGCAGTTTGCCAGGTCAACATCGGCGTAACCGAAGGATTGCCATCCCGGTCTGATCCCACCCAAGATCCAAAACGACAAAAGGGCTTTAGGGATTTGGCTAGGGCAGGATAACTACGGTTAAGACTATGGAGCAAAGAACGATGGACTTGTGGCACAACATCAAAGAGGATCGAATCAAAATAGTGTAGGGTATGGGTTACTTCATCTAAAACTTTAGGTCGAAATTGGCTGACTTCATCGGTATTCCACCAGAGCCGTACATCTTCTTTAATTTTTTCTAACAGATCAACGCGCTGCCATTGGGCAAGGCTATCTTCTTCTAAGCCATTGAGCAAATCTACTAGACTACACTGTTTATCACGGATCGTGCGGCGCACAATCTCAGTGGGGTGGGCTGTAAAAACCAGACATACGTCTAAAGGTTGCAATACACGTTCAATCTCTGGCGCTGAGATCCCCAAGCTTTTAAGCTCATTAAATAACCAATCAAAGGAGCGCGCAGGCGGGACTTCCACAAGACTTTGTTTGCGACGTACATCGCGCTGTTCAAATTGTTGTTCAACTAAATTAACGAGTTGAAAATAAAGACTAAATAAGCGGGCTGCCTGAATTGCTTCTTCTAGGGAAAGGGTACGGATCACATCTAAAAGCTTATCTTCTAGGGGCTTGAGATCCACTTCCTCGATCTGAGGCCGGAGATGGTCAATGATCCACGCTAGGCGCGGGTCACATTCCGTCAGGATCACTTCATGAAGGACTGCTTCAACAAGATCTAAATTGTGGTTGAGAGATTGGCGGGTCACTTCAATGGGACTGGTCAGTCCAGGTATGGGTTCAGACATGACACACTGGTTCGGGTGCCTACATTCTAAGGGTAGAATCCTCAAATTGGGGGAGATTCCCTATGAATTACCCATAAAAAAGGAGACCGTAGCCCCCTTTTTTGATCAAATTTTGTGTACCGTGATTACCAGAGTCCCAGGGTCAAAGACTTTTCTAAATCATGGATCGTAGCCCCAGCTCCTAGGTAAAGCGTCACAACGGTTCCGAACAGGAAGACCGCCATAGCCACCGGACGGCGGAAGGGGTTACGGAACTTGTTAACACTCTCTAAAAAGGGTACAACCAGCAAACCCAAAGGAATAGAGGCCATTAGGACCACTCCTAGAAGTTTGTTGGGCACCACACGCAGAATTTGAAACACCGGATAAAAATACCACTCCGGCAAAATCGGGTTGAGGGTAGCGAAGGGGTCAGCCGGCTCGCCCATCTTAGCGGGATCTAGAATGGCTAGCCCCGTTATACAGGCAATGGTCCCCAGGATCACGACGCCAAAAATGATCGCGTCGTTGGGCCAAAAGGGTTCACCATATTTGTTATGACCCATATCCTGCTCAAGCAGAGCAATCAATTCGGGGTCTTGGAGGTCGGGTTTTTTGAGAACCATGAGTCAAACTCCTCTAGGGATTACAGGGGACCAGAAATACCTTGTTTACGGATCATCAGAAAGTGGAGCAACATGAACACCACCGCCAGCCAAGGCAGCAGAAATGTATGCGCACTATAGAACCGGGTTAGGGTCTCTTGACCAATACCAGGTCCGCCTTGGAGCAAGCTTACCACCAAGGGTCCTACTACTGGAACAGCGCCAGGAACCGCCGTTACAATACTTGCTGCCCAATAGCCCACTTGATCCCAGGGTAGGGTATATCCGGTAACCCCAAAGCTCACCGTTAGTACCGCAAGCACAACCCCAGTTACCCAGGTCAACTCACGGGGTTTTTTGAAGCCACCCGTAAGGTATACCCGGAAGGTATGGAGGATCATGGCCAAAACCATCATCGAAGCGCTCCAGCGGTGGATAGAGCGAAACAGCCAGCCGAAGCTGACTTCATTCATGATGTACTCAACAGAAGCAAAAGCTTCTGCCGTAGTTGGTCTATAGTAAAACGTCATGGCAAAGCCAGTGGCAAACTGTAGCAAAAAGCAGATTAGCGTAACACCACCCAAGCAATAGAAAATATTGACGTGGGGCGGGACATATTTAGTGGTTATGTCATCCGCAATGGCTTGGATTTCCAGCCGTTCTTGAAACCAGTCGTAAACCTTGCTCATATAGCCTTGGCAGAGCAGTGTGCATATGCAACTTAACATAGGATATTAATGATCAGTCACTATGTTAAGCATTATTTACAAATGATGACGTTTTTAGCGCAATATTCTCGCAATTATCCTGATCCCCTGGTCAAGAAGAATCAGTCCCTAGGTCTTCTAATGGCGATTTGTTGCGCGTTACTCAGGATCAGTCCCCTAGGCTCTGGCGAAGCTGCGTAAGTAACCGGATTAATAGTTCTTGATCGTCTGCGCTAAGGGGCTGAAAGATCCATTCCACATGACGGTCATGTACGGGTTCAATTTGTATGATGCATACTGGCAGCACTTCATCATCGCCAGCGGCGGCGAGCCCGCGCATCTGCCCATCGAACTGGGAGCAGTCGAGGACGCGTACATAGCGCGCGTCAGCCTGCGCCGCCCGCCAGCCCTGCTGTTTGGTCTCCTGAGAACACTGATCTGGCTCCGTATCCTCAGCAAACCTGAAGGACCGATCGTGCAGGATGCGCAAGCGTTGAGCTTTCGGAGCGACGTCATGCCCAGCGCTGCGTCGATCACGCGGCTACTCGCGCAGCCGCAGGACTACGCGCCGGCGATGGTGAATTTC
>JANNOF010000026.1:0-11628 GCA_031398925.1 Gloeobacteraceae cyanobacterium SOY_34_metabat_371
CGCCATGGTGGGTAGGGCCATCTTCACCAACGACCCCAGCCCGGTCGAGACAGAAAAAGACCGGGACGTTTTGGATACAGACATCGTGGATGATCTGATCAAAGGCCCGTTGTAAAAACGTTGAATAAATTGCCGCTACGGGGCGCATTCCGCCCAGGGCCATCCCCGCCGCCATGGTTACAGCGTGTTGCTCGGCAATGCCCACGTCTATAAAGCGGTCGGGAAAGCGGGCTTGAAATTTATCTAGCCCCGTACCCGTAGACATGGCCGCCGTGATCCCGACGATCTTAGGATTATGCTCTGCTAAATGGATCAGCGTCTGGGCAAAAACTTTGTTGTAGCCCGGTGGGGCGGGTTTAGCCGGGGGAAAAATCTTGCCTGTGACCGGATCAAACCGCGAGGGCGGGGCATGATAAAACACTTGGTCTTTTTCAGCTACCGAAAAGCCCTTGCCTTTGACGGTAACCACATGCAAGAAAACCGGCCCTTGGATCGAGTGCGCCAAACTTAAATAGCCCAAAAGATCATCAAAATCATGACCCCGGATCGGCCCTAAATAGGTAAACCCCAGTTCTTCAAACACGACCCCAGCTTTAGAACGGGCCACGGTCAAATATTTGACCGAATCCCGGAGCCGTTCCATCTCAGGGGCCATGGTCGAGCCAACGATGGGAATATTGCGGATCTGATTGTCTAGATTTTCTGTAAAAAATTGCAATGGGGGCGAAAGCCGCAGGCGATTGAGGTGTTGGTTCAATCCACCGACGTTTTCTGAGATCGACATCTCATTGTCGTTGAGAATCACTAAAAGTCCCGTGTTGGGGCGGTGCCCACTGTGGTTAAGGGCTTCTAGAGCCATACCCCCCGTCAAAGCCCCATCCCCAATGATCGCTACGACTTTGTGATCTAAGCCCTGGTGATCACGGGCAATGGCCATACCGAGAGCCGCCGAAATACTGGTGGAAGCGTGCCCGGCGCCCCAATGATCAAAGGGACTTTCGGTGCACTTGAGATACCCCGCGATGCCGTCTTTTTGGCGTAGGGTATTGAAATTGTGATAGCGCCCAGTCAGCATTTTGTGGGCATAGGCTTGGTGGCCCACATCCCAGAGGACTTTATCGTGGTCTAGATCTAAAGTCTTATAGAGCGCTAGGGTGAGTTCAACCACGCCCAAACCTGGCCCTAGATGCCCATTACCGGTTGCAGCGAGGGTCTTAAGATGCTTATCGCGGATCTGTTGGGCCAGGTCTTTGAGTTGGGCAATATTCAAGGAGCGGAGTTGATTAGGATGAGAAATTTCACTCAGAATCATGTATGACCCATCGGTGCAAATAATAGAGGGAGCATACCACGGGGATTCCCGTACTAGCCCATTTCCCATGCTACTCGCCCCAGGCCAAAGGAGGACAAGCCCGTGCCTATCCTCGCCAGACTTGAGACATATTTAATAGGCTTGGGGCACCGCTTCTGCTTTGGTGTTGGTGTGGCGTAGGGGGGTTTGGCGCAAGAACCGCATGGTGATCCCACGGGTTTGTTCGCCATCCACGGCTACTGCCCTAATCGGAGCTTCACGCAGACCATCGGGGAAATGATAGTGATAGCGGAACGTCCCGTCAGGATTGAGGGGGATCACCTGATCTCCAATGGTCACGGTGGCATCGGGTTCTGTGGCCCCGTAGAAGATCAGTTCAGCATCGGCAACTAACCAGAAACTACGCTCCCGCTCGGCATACTGAGCCGAGTAGTATTCCCCGGAGAATAAACCGCTAAACAAAGACAAGACAGGCAATGTGGGAAGCGCAACCTGTTCCCCAAAGGCGGCAAACTCTAAACCGCCCAAAAATCCTGCTCCCGAGGCCATACCCGGTGCAGCAAAAGCAGAATCGTCCACCGATCCGGCTTGGGCATCTAACTTAGCTACGTAGCGGAAGACCGCATCATGGGGGGCAATGACCACGGGCTTAAATGCTTGACCCGCCTTGGGATAAACAGGCTGACTCGGATCTTGGGCTGGCCCAAGGCTGGCACTAACCCCAAGGGCAGCACTACCCACAACTTCTGGGGTCGGCGGAGCAAAGGATTGGCCTTCGAGGGCGTCAGAGAAGGGGATCGAAACAAAGTAATCATCAACCCAGTTGGCGGGATACATGGCAGGGATGCGCACTACCGCCGAGCAGGCTAATAAAAGCCACCCGCCGGAGGCGGTTTTATAACCGATCTCGACCACAAAATCTCGGTCACTTACGGGGATCGGCACATACCACTCACGGGCCATTTCATCGCAGGGAAACTCGATCATCGTATGGGCATTGGATCCATCAAAGACAATAGCCGTCACATCACAAAGCCGTAGCAGCAATTGCTGTCCGCCGCTAGCCCGGAGTTGTTCTTTGTGTTCGTTGGGTACATCCCAGTAGGCGTAGGCCCACTGAGGATCACGGGGTAAAAGCATGATCCGGCTCGATCCGTAACCACTGGGCAAATCCCCGAGGTCCCGGTCTACATCTGTCAAGCTCGGAATAAAATCCGCCCCTGGATATTTGGAGGCTTCGACTTCGGTTTGGGCATCAAGGGGACTGATCCGTCCGGCTTCTTGGGTTACTTGTCTGGCTTGACTCGACAAAATATTTTCGATCAACTCTTGTTTGGTCATGCGGCTATACCGGGAAACCCGGTACTTTTGAGCGACCATGCGCAGTTGACGCAGGGTTAGCTCCTCAAGATGGGCGTTATCTAACATATAACCTCCGCAACACACAGTTTGAACAGGTCAAATTTGCTATCACCTTAGCCCCGATCCCCGCTGGGATCAAGGGGTAAATTATTCCCTAGGGTATAGGTCCGCGCTGAATCCCCACGGGGAACTCCGTTACACGGATTTAAATTACTGAGTATATGTACTCAAAGGCAATCTAGTTTCTAACGTTGGAGCATGTAGGAGGTTAGCCCTAAAAAAGCAAAGAAACCCACTGAATCCATCAGCGTCGTCAGCAGTGCCCCACTGACCAAAGCCGGATCCAAGCCCAATTTTTTGAGGATCATGGGTAGGGCCGTAGCCGCTGAAACCGCAATCATCACATTAAGCGCCATCACCCCCGCCGCGATAGCCCCGATCCAGGGATAGCTATGCTGCGCCCAAAATAAGGCCAATACCCCGATCACACTCCCCAGGATCACGGCATTAAAAAGTCCTGCGAGTACTTCTTTGCGGAGGATCCGAAAGACATCCAGGGGGCTAACTTCACCAATGCCCAGACCCCGCACGGTAACCGAAAGGGCTTGAATGCCCACATTGCCACTGGTATTAGAAATCATCGGCAGGATCACCGCCAAAATAGGCACTAACGAGATCACTTCTTGAAAAGGAGCGATTAGACTCGCTGCCCCCATATAAAGTCCAATATTGGCAACCAACCAGGGCAAGCGCTTTTGTACCGTGACCCAGGGCGGCGAAAGAGCCGCTTCATCCCCACCCCGGATCCCGGAGAGTTTTTGAATATCTTCCGTAGCCGCTTCTTCAATGATGTCTACCACGTCATCAATGGTTACGATGCCCACGAGGCGGTTATCCCGGTCTACCACCGGAACGGCTAAGAGGTCGTAGCGCTTCATGACCCGGGCGACTTCTTTTTGCGGGCTATTGGTATTGACAAAGATCAGACGGCTATGGGCCAAGGTTTGAATAGGGGTTTCAGGATCAGCAAAAATCAATTGCCGTAGGGAAACTACCCCCTGCAAGAGGCGGTCTGGGTCCGTTAAGTAACAGTAGTAAATGGTTTCTTTATCCGCATCTAACTTACGGATCTTTTGAATGGCTTGGGCAACCGTAAGATCAGTGCGTAACCGCACATATTCAGTGGTCATTACCCGCCCCGCCGTAGCCTCTGGGTAGCCCAAAAGCAACGATGTCGCGGCGCGTTCGGAGGGGCTAAGCTGCGTCAAAAGACGCTTTACCACCCGTGCGGGTAATTCATCCAAAAATTCAGCCCGGTCATCCGGGGTCATCGCCTCAACAATGGCACAAACCTCCTGATTATGGAGATTGGTGATCAGTTCTTCTTGAACTTCTAGAGGCAAATAGCCAAATACTTCGTTGGCTTTTTCTTTCTCTAAGAGGCGAAAGGCAATGGCTTGACGGTTAGGAGGCTGGGTGGTGAGGTAATCACTAGCATCAACGGGGTTCAGTTCACTGAGACGGGCTTTGAGTTCGCCCATGTTATCAATGGCTGAGAGCACGATCCGGCGGTCTTCAGTCAGCATTTCCCTCTCCTTTTCCTGGCAGACTCCTAGGCCAGGTAGAGGGATGTCTACCTAGAAGGGCCTGCCCGATGTACTACTGGCACTAATCAAGGATTGAACCCCTGAAATTCGGTATCGGTAGTCGCTACTACCGCTAGATTGATACTAACCCTTAGTGGGCAGGGTGACTACCCCTGGCACAATGGTTTCATACAAAGTTCATGGCACAAATGGATACTTGGGAACTGGACTTTTTTAGTCGTCCGCTCCTCGATGAAGAGGGCAAACGCATTTGGGAATTGTTGGTGTGTGCTCGTCAAACCGGGGCCTGTTATCAGGTAGTCTGTAGTGCCAAAGAAGCCAATAGTGGTTGGTTAACGGCCCAACTCCAGACCCTTATTGCCCAAGCCCCCCAAGCCCCAGCGTTGGTTTATTTTTTTAGACCGATCATGACGGGCATGATCGAGCGTTCCTGTAAGCAGTTAGATCTAGAACCCCGCTTGAGCCTCAGGAGCTTTCGCGTCCGGCGCTGGCTGCAAGAGCGCGAACGCACTATCTATCCCCAGATGGCAGGGTATCAAGCCCCGCAAACCAGCCCATCGGCCCTTGAAACCATTAATCCCCAACCGCTCCCAGATATGCTGCGGGGTGATCAATGGGCTTTGGTCAGCCTGTCGGCGCACGACCTAGCCGCTAGCCCCCCGGTTCAATTTGGCGATCAGATTGCCCTAGATCTAACTCCGCGCACCCGTGTACCGGGCTTGGTGATCTTTTCTACCCGTGCCCTAGCCATGTCGGCGTGGCTCCAGGGAGTAGACCCAGTGGCGCTGCGCTATCAACCGGACCCCGCCCACTTAATTTTAGAAGTAGGCAATGGCGAACAGTGGATCTTAGCCAGACTCCGCCAAGCAGGGCTACAGCAGGAAGCCCAGGGCTTTGCCCAGAGCCTCCAAGGGAGTGACGGGGTACATTTTTTAGCAATTCAGATCAGCCCCCAAAGTGAAGTACCTACCGGTTTTTGGACCCTTTGGGCCGCGCCATGAACGTTGTGCTGTGTGGCTACTACGGTTTTGGGAATGGCGGGGATGAAGCGCTCTTAGCCACGCTTTTACAAATGCTCCCCAAACATGTAACGCCGATTGTTCTATCTGGCAATCCGACTGCGACCCAACAAGCCTATGGGGTACCGGCTATTGATCGCTGGAATCTGCCCCTGGTGATCCAAACCCTCCGCCAAAGTGAGTGCCTGATCCTAGGGGGAGGGAGTCTCTTGCAAGATGTCACCAGTCCCCGGTCCCTTTTGTATTACGGGGGTGTCTTAGGGATGGCCCAACGCATCGGGATCAAGACCATTGCTTGGTCTCAGGGAATCGGCCCGCTTAAGGCGCTATGGTCCCAAAGTTTCGTCCGGGGGCTACTGAAGGGCTGTACTTGGGTGAGCATCCGAGACCGTAATTCAGCCCAGATCCTGACCCATTGGGGGGTCAAATACACCCAAACCGTTGATCCGGTTTGGGCCTTGACCGCCCACACCGTGACCCTACCGGTCGATCTGCCCCGGCCCTGGGGTGCTGTGGTACTTAGGCCCTATCCCGCTTTGACCCCCGCTCGGCTCCGGGTTTTGACCGAGGCTTTAGGGCAATTTCAGCGTTCTACGGAAACTAGTTTGATTTTGGTACCTTTTCAATTGCCCGCAGACTTGGCCCTGGCCCAACAGATCCAAAAAAATTTGAGCGGGCCAACCCATATTTTAGAACGCACCGATCCCCGCCAACTCAAGGGGGTCTTTCGTCAGGTGGAATGGACCCTGGGGATGCGCCTCCACGGAGTGTTAATGGCGGCCAGCGAAGGGTGCCCGGTGTGGGGCCTGAGCTATGATCCAAAGGTCAGTCAATTGCTCCAAGAAATCCATGCACCGGGCTTAGATCTCAATCAACTACCGACCCAACCCAGCGCTCTTGTTCAAATGTGGCTTGAAGATTTTGCTAACAGTCAAGGACTTACGGAGGCCCAACGGCTTTGGTGGATGGACCGG
The DNA here is from genome assembly GCA_031398925.1 of Gloeobacteraceae cyanobacterium SOY_34_metabat_371. Classification (GTDB taxonomy): domain Bacteria; phylum Cyanobacteriota; class Cyanobacteriia; order Gloeobacterales; family Anthocerotibacteraceae; genus JANNOF01. The sequence goes on from JANNOF010000026.1 coordinate 6,275, forward strand.
GCTCAGATCAATGAACAGATTTTAATTGAGGCGCTTAGTTAATTTTTTTACTATCCACATTGACTACGTAGGGAGAACTGGGTACCCTACGTAGGATGCGGTGGCTATCAGGCCAAAACCTATGGGAAGTAAGGTAAATAAGGAATGTCCGTCAGCGAATTTGATTCCCCCCTGCTGTCGGACTTCTGTAGAAATCATAGCTAATTTTAGGGTTCGTGTGCCAAGTGATCTTACTGAGGGCTTAGTGAACATGCTTAACATAAAGTCACATTTCTTCTAGATTGTGGTAGTGTGGGCATAATTAGAGTATCTAGAGAGAGGATCGACCTCAATGCTCAATTTTGTTGTACTGGCTAACTCCCTGCCTGCTGAGTGGTCCTGGGCTAGTCCTTTGATCGACTTGTTACCGGTGATCCCGATATTTTTCTTTCTGCTGGCTTTTGTATGGCAAGCAGCGGTGGGTTTTAAATAACCCCCTCAGGGTTAACTTATTAAGGAGTGGGAGCCATGAGCGACCCTTTAGTCCGTGCTTTTTTCATTGGAAGAGCCGCTGCGGACCTACTGTTTGAAAAAGTTGAAGATGCTTTGACTGACGTCCTCAGTGAGGTGGGCAAGTTTGAATCTGATCAGCGTGAGCGTCTACGGACATTTACGGATCAGGTTTTGGAGCGGGCGGCCCAGCAAGAAGCACGAGCCTCTGAGGACCTAGGCGATGTAGTCGAAGGTGTGCGCACCGGAGCCGATGAGTCAGAGATCCAGGCAACGGTGGATGAAGTCCGGGCTGAGGTCGCTCAGTTACGTTCTGATCTGCAACGTTACCGCAATCAATCCTGAGTGGGTAAAGCGTGTCTCCCACCGTGTCTAGTGCTTCATATCGCTGGAGTAGAGAGAATTACTCCCCCTTTGGGCGTTTAATTGATATTTGGTTTTTTGTCCTCAAATTTCTGTTTTTTCGCTGGCTTGATGGCAAGGCGTGGTCTTTTCGGGGCGCTATGACCGAAGAGGCCATGACCCAACGCCGCATTCAACGGGCCGTGTGGATCCGCGAGACTATTTTGGAGTTGGGTCCGACCTTTATTAAAGTAGGTCAACTTTTTTCAACCCGCGCCGATCTTTTTCCCAAAGAGTATGTAGCTGAATTAGTAAAACTTCAGGATCAAGTACCGGCTTTTACCCATACCCAAGCGATCAAGCTGATTGAAAGCGAATTAGGCAAGCCTTTAAGCGAGTTAGTTCAGTATTTTGAACCCAATCCCCTCGCTGCGGCGTCTTTGGGGCAAGTCCATCGGGCTGAGCTACATACGGGTGAAAAAGTAGTCATTAAAGTCCAGCGTCCTGGGCTAGCCAAGTTATTTGCGATCGATCTCAAGATCCTGCGGGATGTTGCCTATTATTTGCAAAATCACCCCAATTACGGCAAAGGGCGCGAATGGGTGCCCGTGTATGACGAGTGTTGTCGGATTCTGTATCAAGAAATTGATTATCTCAATGAAGGCCGTAATGCCGATACGTTTCGGCGCAACTTTCGTAATGACCCGTTGATCTGTGTCCCCAAAGTTTACTGGCGCTATTCTTCGCCCAAGATTTTGACCCTTGAATATATGCCTGGAATTAAGATCAGCAACCATCAAGAGTTAGAAGCTGCCGGACTTGACCGTAAAGCCTTAGCCCGCATTGGGGCACGTTCGTATTTACAGCAACTGTTAGAGGATGGGTTCTTCCATGCGGACCCCCACCCTGGAAACCTCGCCGTCCGCCAATCCGACGGGGCGGTGATCTTCTATGACTTTGGCATGATGGGCGAGATCAAACCCGAGACGAAAGAACAGTTAATGGAAACTTTTATTGGTGTTTCTCAAAAAGATGCTGATAAAGTTATCGAGTCTTTAACCAAGCTGGGGGCCATCAAGCCCAATGCCGAACGTGCCCCGATCAAACGCTCAGTAATGTTTATTCTCAATAACTTTACGGATAAGCCCTTCGATGACAATACGGATATTTCCATAGCCGGAATAACCGATGATATTTATGAAATGGCTTATGATCAACCGTTTTTATTTCCTGCGACTTTTACGTTTGTCCTACGGGCGCTTTCGACCCTAGAAGGTCTAGGTAAGAGCTTGGATCCGCAGTTTAACTTTATGGAAGTAGCCCAACCCTTTGCGATGCGTATGCTCAACGACCCAGAAAATAGTTTTGTTTCTCCGCAAAACCTCCTTAACCAAATTGGTCAGCAAGCGGCCCAAGTGGGGTCCATGGCGGTCAATCTACCCCGCCGCGTTGAACAAACCCTAGATCGTATGGATGAGGGTGAACTGCGGGTCCGGGTTAAAGCGGGGGAAACAGACCGCCTTTTACGCCGTTTAAACATGGCGATCATTGGCTTGGTGTATGCAGTACTGGCGGGCGCGGGGCTAGTTGCCGCCGCCATACTCTACACGGGTGAACGGTATTTGGAGGCAGCGGTGCCCCTGATCCTGTTAGGGGTCATGTCTTTGGCCCTGGGGCGGGTACTGCTGAAGCTGCAACGCCTGGTGGTTTGATCGAAAGCTAGGCCCGTCCCCCACGTTGGGGGGTGTCAAAACGCTTATCCCCCCATGAATGGGGGCTAGGGGGTGCTTAGGGAGAGAGGGCACCTAATTTTACCGGGGAAATTCCCTTTGTTTTCGGCTTAAACCTGGCTTGGTGCCGTAACCACCACTTCTTCGATCAGATGCAGATCCTCTTGTAAAACGAATCCCTTGGGCTGGGACGCCGGGGGGGTCAAGAGCGTCTGGGCATAAAAGAACAGGGTGGCACCCAGACCTAGGGCCACCAAGATCCACTGGAGTAACAGCTCAACATCGATCACGATCACAGAACGTGTATTGAGGTACATGACCGGCCTTGGAATGAGAACCCCTTAACTTTAGGGGGAGGCAGGGTGCCCAGTCGCTCAACTCTTGTAAGACGACTGTATAATCCTGTACAGGTAAAGGCTGTTAGACCCCACCGCTGCTCATAACAACTAACAAAAGCTACGGTGTCAATGCTTTACCCTATGGAAAGGAAAATAGAAGGCTATGGGCCACTTCGCTTCTCTTTTAGAAAAGAATTTTTACACGGCGATGCGGTGGTGCTTTAAGCATCAGCCTTTTGTGCTCGTGGCTATTATATTGGCAGTGATCATGCCCATTGGCACCTTAAATATAGTGGAATATACTTCCATGAAAAAATATGAAGAAACCAGTACCCAGGATGTTCAGCAACAGCTCCAATATATTCTCAATCGTCTAGTTTCCCAGATCCAAGCGGATTTATTGACCCATATTAGTTATTTCCACCGGGTGGATACGGATCATGCTTTATTTTTAAAGGGAGACAAAAAAATCAATCAAGCATTAGTGGATGATTTACAGGGCATGATCATCGAATTGCGGCAAAAATATAAGAAAAGCAAAGATTTTAAGATCATGACGTTTATGGCAGCCAGTACACCCCAGACCCCGCTCGAAATAATCTTTCCTCAAGTGGTTCAAGACCCGATTTTTAAAGCAGCCTCATTGCGGGCACGCGCCTATTTTTTGAAGTTAAGCCCCCTGGAACAAGATGTTGCCTATTTATTTTTCTATGATCAACAATCGGAACTTTTGATTCTTTTGCATCCCGTCGTGCCTGAGGAATTTGTTAATTATGAACGCATTGATCCCCCACGTCCGATCCGTGTATTAATGGGTTTATCCCTTCCTAAAAGTATTTTTAATGACGAATTTTTCGATTGTTATTTAGTCACCTGCAGTAAGCCCACCCGCTATGCCACCACAACTCCAGTCGAGACTTTTATCGCTACGGCCAATTATCATTTCCGGGTGCTCGATGACCGGGGAACGGTACTTTTTACCAATACGGATAGCTGGAGTCAGCTTGAACGCAATGATGATTATGTGGGAGCTGATTTAAAACTCACCGCAGAACAGAAATTTTTAACTGGGTGGCAGTTTTCAGTTTTAACCAAAGCGACGTTTCGCCAGATCACCGATTGGAGTATTGCCCAAATGTTGTGGGCTAGCACCGGGGTGGTCGTGATCCTGTGCTTATTACTAGTTTTGATCCTCCGGGCCGGACTTATTGCAATGCGCGTTTCCGATATGAAGGCGGATATTGTGGCTGGGGTTTCCCATGACCTCAAAACACCCTTAGCCGGGATCCTTGCTTCGGCGCAACTTTTAGCTTCGGGTCGCGTCAGTGGCAATGACGAAACCCGTGAATTTGCTGGGTATATTGTTACCGAAGCCCAGCGTTTGCGGGGCATGGTTGATAAGGTCTTGACCCTGGCTAAATTGGAGTCCCGTCAACTAGAAATGCACCAAGTGCCGATCAATATTACCGAATTGGTGGACCAAGCGATTCAGTCGGTGGGTTGCGCTTTTCCGGGGGCGGTTTTACTCAAAGGCGGGATCCCTCAGGGTGAGGTCTATGGTGATTTTCAAGCGCTATTAACGGTCTTGGTCAACTTGATGGAAAACGCGGTGCGTTATTCCAATGATCCGCCTTGGGTTAAAGTCCAGGCTTTTTGGAGTCAATCGGGGGATAAACGGACGCTTCATCTTCAAGTGGAAGACCGGGGTATTGGCATCCCTCCGGGCGAACAACCTTTTATCTTTCAAAAGTTTTATCGGGTACGTAATGGCTTGGTGACGGATACGGAGGGGACGGGTTTAGGACTGGCCATTGCCTCGCAGATCGTCAAAGCCCATAACGGGCATATTCAAGTGGAGAGTGAAGTAGGACTAGGCAGTAAATTTACCGTGAGGATCCCAACTTGAGCAACACGATTTTAGTGGTCGAAGATGACGCTACCTTGGCCCAGGTTTTGCGTAAAACCCTAGAATCCGAAGGGTATACGGTGGTTTTGGCCCGTGATGGTAGACAAGCCCTAGAGTTGGGCCGACAGCCTGAATTGATGCTGATCATTTTAGACCTCATGCTGCCGCGCATGGGGGGGTTAGAAGTCTGTCAACGCCTGCGCCAAGAACAGATTAAGACACCGATCATTATGCTGACGGCACGGGGTCTGGATACCGATAAGGTTTTTGGGCTACGTCTAGGGGCCGATGATTATTTAACTAAGCCCTTTAATGTTGATGAACTATTGGCGCGCATCGAAGCGATTTTACGTCGGGCGGGGCAACAACCAGAAAAAAATCTCCAACAGTTGCGTGTGGGGGAGCTAGAGATCGATTTTCAACGCATGTGTGTTTCTAAAAATAAACGTAATCTTGAGCTTTCCTCGCGGGAATTTCAGGTTTTGGAATGTTTGGTGCGTCATTCGGGTCAAACCGTGGAACGAGAAAAGATCTATCAAGAAGTCTGGG
>JANNOF010000078.1:0-3743 GCA_031398925.1 Gloeobacteraceae cyanobacterium SOY_34_metabat_371
ACTAATTGATCCATCGCTTGTTGCATGTTCTCCAATCCCTTCGGTGTCAACATACCAATAATAATCTCCTTTCCCTCCTTCACCACTGTGGCACCACAACTCAACAATGTGTTCCAAAAGTGCTTCGCCGTGCCGAGATACAAATTATGAAGTCCATCAATTGCCAATTGTCGAACGGTATCGAAATGATCCAATTCGAATAGGGCGGAATGGAATGCGCCGTAACCTCTCTGGTGCGCTTCTCGATCCGTCACCATCTTCAATGCAGAATGCTCGCGAGCGAATTGGCGATGCTGTGCGCCTGTTTTAGCATCCGCCGGCACCCTTCGATAGTCAATGTGCGATTTGTGCACCCCTCGTTCCCACTTCACCCAACACTTCGAACACCCACGAATGGCTGCCACTGATGCGTGTCCACCGATCTTGCGCGTCGCCGGCAAATCACACGACGTGGTCAATAATCGACAACGAATGACTTTTGGTACACCATTGATTGTCACCTCCATTCCATTACGATCCAATTCGTTGAGTTGCTTCATGATTAGCGTCAGTATGTCCACAACAGATTTTGGCTCATTTGGACCCGGTATTGCCACGCACGGAATGATATTCTCTTTCAGGTATCGCTTCCAACGCGGTAAATTGTAACACGCCAATGCGACATTGCCCAATGAATAGGTGACATGATCGAATGGTTGAAACCAATCCACAAATAATGTAAATAATAGATTGTGACAATTTTGGCCATTCGCTTTATCGCGACTCAAGATTGGAACCTTCTTTTCCTCCACGCCACACTTACAATGAGCATTGTGCGACCCTTCCGGTGTCAATAACTCCTTCCACAATCGACCATCATATATATCCATCAATCGACCACCAGGTGGAGGAGGTCGAGTCAACCAATGCTCGATATCATTCACAAATCCACGCCGCTCAAACAGCGACTGAATTCGTTCACGTAATTTCACGATTGGAATAACATTGTGTGGTACAAACGCATTCCTCGTCTTTGCTTCATGTGGCAATGCTGCCTGTGCCGCCGCTTTCGCATCCTCCGCTTTCCTTTCTTTCATGTCGCGCTCGTGGACAGCGGCGCGCGAGGAACGGCGAGTGCCACCATCATGATCATGATCGACTCCACCAATGCGCAATCCACCCACTCCACTGATGTACAATACAAATCGCATCATCAGACATGTATGGGTACATCAACAAACGAATGCCCAACGCAGCGCATATGCCTCCATACATGGCTCGCGACGCCCTTCCTTCTGATCGACCACCACCACCACCACCCTGCCGCGACCGCTTACTGTCGCCGCGGCCCGCATCGCCATCTTCTTCTTCATTACCATCGATCTCGACATTCCCATCGTCATTCTCCGCGCGGGCCAATGCAATTATTTTCCTTTTCCGCTTTGCCTTCTGCGCTGACCTCGTTTCAATCCACAATGAAGCGCCGCACTTCGCCACTCCAGGCGCGCTACTATATGTACAATAGAATTGCTTTGGTTGGCCATTCGCCTCCAACTCGCTATTCAATGGATAACAAGCTCCGCATATCGAGCAATACAGCATTCTCACATAGTCCATATTCTTCTTTCTTGCCGACAACACTCCCAACACGTGTTCGTAATTGGATGGAATCGAATATGCAGCTTTGGGTGCGAGCCCCTCCATCTTCAACCACTCAATGTGGAATTTCAATATCGCGTTGATCGAACGCACTGATATATTGTTGCTGCTCCGCAAGTCGAGAATTCCTAACGCGAACATTAATTCACCCGCTGCGAACGGAAATTCCTCGATGCCATTCGGTGCTCCAATCGCGCCATATGCATGAATGACCTCGTTGGGCGGCGGCGGCGGCGGTGGTGGTGGGGGTGGGGGAGCATCATCCAGCAGATCGACTTGCTGGACCGCAGCGTCGCCGGCCGGCGCCCCTCCGTCCACGTCGTCATCGTCGTCATCGTCCGAGGCAGCATTGGAGAAATCTTCGTCGCTGGCATCATCGCCGTCGTGTACACCGCCATACTGATGTTGCCGATTGAGTAGTCGTTGTCGCAGATAGGCTGTGTGGTGCTCTTGCACAACGCTTCGTTTCACTGGGCGGTTGCAGTACACATTGCCGCACGGACACCGCCGCAACCGAGGATTCCACGGAGCCAATGCATCGTACCATGCTCTAAAACACACTCACACAACAAACGGTGTTAACATAGTGACTACATGCATATGTGGTTGTGAATGAACGCACGATACCTTCCAATATCCGTTAAATAGCCGCACTGCCTACAACGATCAGAGAGTTCGTTCACAGAGGCAGCCGCACACTGACACACCACGCCCTCCACGACAACAGCAGCTGCCATGGATGAGAAATGAGCTGCAATGATGAATTCGTGGGAAAAAACAAAGAAGACGGTTGAGGTGCAACAGTACCGATTTCCAACCTGTGTCGCGCGGAGTCCTGGGTTGGAAAAGCTTAGCGAGTTGAGGAGCCTGCGGGCGCTCATTAACCAACCATTGCCGATGTATGGCAATCGCACAACACGTCCGACAGTACAGTGTAGAGTGTCAACAGCGATATTCCTAGCGGCTGTCGGTCGGCTACAATCCACACTCAGTTGTTTCGGCGGAACACCCGTCACCGACCCAACCAGTGTACATGAGGTCATACCAATCGCTTGATGCTATGTGTGATAGTTGGTATTGATGCCTCGTAAGCGTAAGCGTTTGACGACGAGCAGGGAATCAACGAAGGCGCGTCAGCAATACATGGAGGAGTGGCGATTGAAGAACCGGCAGCGAATGCAGCGCCAAACAACGCGCATACCACCAACACGACCACAGTATCACTCTCGCAATCGACGCCAATCACGAGGCCCCTCGATTATCGATCAACAATCATCAACACCTGATGATCACAACGACAAGACGACAAAGGATGGGCTACATCTGTTGCTGTCGCTGTCATCACCGCCACCTGCAGCTGCGACCGCTGTCCCTCTGACTCCTTCATTGCCATCGATGTCACGAACACATCCTCCTCCTTCTCCCACACCTCCTACCATCCCATCACGACGACCCGGCCCTGTTCGAGTTGTGTTCGTTGGTAGCGGCCTGGCGACGATGGGCACCATTCTCACGTTGATGCATGCACACGTTCAACTTCAAAATTCGACGCCGATTGAGGGTCAACAATTGATGATGATAACAGTGATTGAGGGAGCGAGCGAGCACGCACCGGGTGCTAGCCGTTGGGGCGGTGGACTGCTGGTGGCCACGCCATATGACGACGACGAAGCAGCGGCATTCAATCGATTCCAATCATTGGCGGTTGACATGTGGGATCATTTGATTCATCGAATATTGCCTGATGGATCGGCAGAGGCGATTGGATGGCGCGATGGATTGACTGCATGGAACATTAAATACAATATGGGCGCCTCGTCGGCTGTCGGCGGTGCGATGGCGCCGGCCACGCCCCAACCACTATCATGGATGGATGGAGATGGTCGTGATCGAGTTGACGAAGTGGATGCATGGCACCGCAGTAGCTCGGTTCGTGCGCGATCGCGAGTCGCCCAATTCACTCCGCGATTGGCCACACCATTGTTATGGGAGGCACTCGTGGAATTCGCGAAGAAACACGAGCGGTTCGTTGAATTGAAACTTCAGACCAACACCATAGCCGTCGGGCTACAACGAGCATCGAATGGTCGTGCCGTTGCTGTGGA
>JANNOF010000086.1:0-9462 GCA_031398925.1 Gloeobacteraceae cyanobacterium SOY_34_metabat_371
CACTAACAGATGGCGTAACCCCCCGATCCGAGAAGAGCCTACCCCCACTACAGCAATGGATTTAGCCAGTAGCCGAAAGTAAACTATGCCCGTTACCGCACCAAGGAGATAACTTAAACCTATGCCAACAGAATATGTTAGGCATACAAGAGGGGTTATCGCCAGGGTTAAGCCAGCCATCTGGAGTGAAAGCCTGCGCTGTAGGTCGTAATACTCCGCCATAGGAGGAGAAGTTAAAACTTCCTCCACTGCTTTGTCTTCGACCAGTAGGCTTTCCTTCACCCGACTACGCTCCAGTTTCGTCATTACCATATCACAGGTTGCTGCAACATTACGTAATGGTTTTATTTGAAGGATCAACCTTCTAATTTGGGCTAGCTGCCCCCTAAGATGGTTGGGTGCTCCTTGGTTTAGCCATGCATCATCGTACTGACGATCTGCGCATTAAGTCCACCAAAGTGGTGTTGCCTCCGGCATTTTTGCAGGAGCAATTTCCTGTAAATTCCACAGCATCCCAAACGGTATACGATACCCGCCAAGCCATCCGCAATGTGCTGCACGGTGAAGATGACCGTCTATTGGTCGTAGTTGGCCCTTGTTCCATCCATGATCCCCAAGCGGCCCGTGACTACGCCCAGTTACTCAAAAAAGCCGCCCAAACCTTAGCCGATGATCTGTGCTTGGTCATGCGCGTTTATTTTGAAAAACCCCGGACTACCGTGGGTTGGAAGGGATTAATCAATGATCCCTATCTCGATGAGAGCTTTAAGATCAACGATGGTTTACGCATTGCCCGACATCTCTTATTGGATCTAGCGGAGATGGGGGTGCCTGCTGGGACTGAGTTTTTAGACCTGATCACCCCCCAGTACGTTGCTGACTTAGTCAGTTGGGGTGCAATTGGGGCGCGGACCACCGAAAGTCAAGGACATCGGCAATTAGCTTCAGGGCTATCGTGCCCGGTTGGATTTAAAAATGGGACTTCCGGCAATCTCCAAATTGCCATAGATGCCGTGCTTTCTGCCGGTCAGACCCATCACTTTCTTTCCCATACCAAAGAAGGCCAGTCGGCAATTTTTGCTACCACCGGTAACCCCGATTGTCATATCATTTTGCGCGGTGGGCGCAACACTACGAATTACAGCGCTGAGCATGTAAACCAAGCCTGCCAATTACTTCAACAGGCAGGATTAATCCCCAGAGTGATGGTGGATTTTAGCCATGCCAACAGCCACAAAAATTATGCGAAACAACAGTCTGTTGCTCAAGAGGTCGCGCAGCAACTCACCCAGGGCCAGCATGGCATCATGGGGGTGATGATTGAAAGTCATCTCCAAGCCGGACGCCAAGAAGTAAACCCCGGTCAACCCTTGGTCTATGGTCAAAGCATTACCGATGCTTGTCTTGGTTGGGAAGAGACCTTATCGGTATTGGAGCTTCTAGCCGCGGCTGTAAAAGACCGGCGCACTAAAACCGCAGAGGGACTTCCGGTATGTTTTTCCCATCCTGTAGGCCCATAACGTAGACCATATCCATGAGATTCATGGTTAGGTTGGTTACCTGTAGGGCTTGGAGGGGGTCCATTACTTCGGTCATTTGTAACAGGAAGCTTTCCACAGAACGACGCATGGTAGCTGGCATGGTACTGTTCATGGCGGCCCAAAGTGCAGTGTTTTTTCATTATATTAAAAATATTTAAGATATGCCAAATTTTGATGCAATGGGGTATGATGCTATACGTTTTGTCAACCATTGCTCACGGACCACTTGCTGCTAGACTCAGAGCGATCACCCAGTAGGAACATCATGCGTGTCACCCCAGTAGAAGCCCAAGACAACAAACAACTCCAGACCGTGTACAAAAGCCTTGAGCAACAATATGGCACCGCCCTTAATCCGCTTAAGGTCATGGCCCATCAGCCCCAGATTATGCAGGGGGTAATGCGACTCTACGGGGCTGTACACCAGCACAATCCGCAGATCTCCGAAGAATTAAAAGAACTGATCAGCCTCCGTATTGCTCAAATCAATGGCTGTCGTCTGTATTGCGTACCCATGCATACGTATATGCTGCGTAAAATCGGTGCCCCCGAAGCCAAAATTCAGGCCGTTACGCGCTCGGCTACATCCGATTTATTTAGCCCGACTGAGAAGCTGGCTCTTGAGTATGCTGAACGCATCACCGTCCCCTCAACTACCGTGAGTGAAGGCTTCTTTGATCAGCTCAAAGGGGAATTCAGTGAAGCCAATTTGGTAGAGCTGACGGCGTTGATCGGGGTGCTCAATTTTTGGACCAAAGTGATTGACGCACTAGAAGTTCCGCTGGATGAAGTCTTTAAAAAGGACCCGCGCGCGCAAACGGTCTAAATAAGTACAGGCAATGGCACCCAAATCAGCTTTACTAAACAAGACGCCTAGGGCAACGCGCTCACCATGGATCAACTGTTTCAGCAACTTCTTAATGGGCTTACCCTAGGTAGCATGTACGCCCTGATTGCCTTGGGCTACACCATGGTCTACGGGATCTTAGAGCTAATTAACTTTGCCCACGGCGAAGTCGTTATGATCGGTGCCTACGTGTCAGTGGGTGTTCTGGTAGTGGCCATCCCGTTGGGGCTACCGTGGTACCTGGCCCTTTTACTGGCCCTAATTGCCTCTGTTTTAGTCTGCGCTTTAGTAGGCATCGGCATTGAGCGTTTGGCCTATAGACCCCTCTTGAGTGCTGCTCGGGCGTTAAATCCCATTGAGACCAGTCTTTTGGGTATGGCCGGGATTGCTATCTCTTGGGTTGCCTTGGCCCTACGGGCACCGCTTACTGGGAGTAGCCTTGCCCTTGGTGTAGGCACTGGACTAGGCGGGGCTGCTTTAATCTGGTTGCTGTATTGGTGGTTAGCGCAGCGCAGTCCCCAACGCCGGACCTCACGGCTTTCACTTTTGATCACGGCTTTGGGTATGTCGATCTTTTTACAAAATGCCGTCCGCTTAATTGCTGGAAGCCGCGACCAAGTCATGCCGGATATTTTGCCGGAGGTGACCTGGAACATTGGTTCGGTCCAGATCCGCTTGATCCAAGTGGTCATTATTGGCGTCAGTGTTACATTGATGGCGGGGCTGACCTTTTTGATCCAAAAAACCCGGCTTGGCAAAGCAATGCGTGCTACTGCCCAAGATATGGAAGCAGCCCAACTAATGGGGATCAATACCGTACAGATCGTGGTAATTACTTTTCTTTTAGGATCTATTTTAGGGGCGGTAGCAGGACTACTTTTTGGGCTATTTTTTACATCAGTCAACTTTTTCATCGGCTTTCAGGCTGGATTAAAAGCGTTTACCGCCGCAGTCCTCGGTGGCATTGGAAATATTCCGGGGGCGGTGTTAGGGGGATTATTGCTCGGAATTCTAGAGTCGCTAGCGGCGGGCTACATCTCTAGTGAATGGAAAGATGTTTTTGCCTTTATTGCGCTAGTAGGTGTGTTGTTATTTCGCCCAGCGGGGCTTTTAGGCGAAAATGTTCCTGAAAAAGTATAAGCGAGTACTTTTTAGGATGATCCTGTGCTATCTTAATCCAGGCGACCAGACCTCTCTACAGCACTTCAGGTGGAAACACTTTGGGAAAAAGCAGTACCCTAAAGTTAGGGATATGCTACATGCACTCCTCATGATTTTGATGTGCTGATGGGAGTAAACTTTGTGTATACACCCTGTTTTTTAGCCGTACCCATTTAAGTAGGGCTTTGTTGATCGTCTGCCTTTGCCTGCCTGTTTTGAACCTTTGCGTTAGGAGCAATCAATGTCTGTCCGCCTCTACATCGGCAATCTGCCTGAAACCGTTGACCGTAAGGAACTTGATGATACCTTCTCTCCAGCTATTGAAGAGTCGGCTACCGTCAAACTCATCACTGACCGTAAAACCGGGAAGTGTCGAGGATTTGGTTTTCTTACCCTAAGTACTGAAGATCTAGCAGATATTTTTATTGAAAAATATAATGGCTGCACTTTTAAAGAAGTAACTTTACGGATTGAACGCGCACAACCCCGTCCTACTAAACCTACTGCTGGTCCTGTAATTACCCGTGATCAACGCGAAGGGGGAGAACTTGAGGAAGATCAACCGCAGCGGGACCCCCAGCGCGAAGTGATCCGTAAGCCCCGCCCGGTGCTATCCAGCCAAACCCCAGCCCCTACCCCAATGCCTTCTAATACGCCAAAGCCTGTTGTTATTGCTAAACAAAAGGAACAAGCGCCGCAAGAACAGGATCCCGAGGTAGAAACGAGCGAAAGCAGTGGTGAACCCCGTGGTGCTGCGCCCCGCCCTACCCTACGCCGTAGTACCCAGACCCCAGCTACCAAAAGCAGTGGTACCAAGGCGAAGCGCTCGACATCTCGTCCCCGTTCCCTTGAAAGCAGTAACAGTTATCAAGACCTCAAGGAAGCTGGCGACATTGATCCCCGTTGGGCTGTATTGCTAGAAGCCAAAAAGCAATTGCAACTGACGGTCTAAGGTTGAGCGGGCAGATCAAATAGAACGGTTTGCAAATAGCGCTCGGCCCAGGCAGGCCCGAAGGCTTTTTCTAAAATCCGACGTGTTTTATCATTCTCTTGCTGTCGATTACAATACTTCGCTTGTCCGGCCCAGACTTGAGTATTCAGGTCTGGGTTATTTATTGCCGTTTGCGCGAGCTGACAATGGAGATCTAAATAGGCTAAGGCTACCTGTACAAAGCGGTCTTGCTCCTCAGGGCCATCGGGACGAATAAAGAGACAGTATTCAGAAAAAATATTTCCCCATTCGGGCAGTTGGCGGACCCCGCTAAACGTATGGGCCTTACGGGTGGTATCCATAGCCTCTTGGTACTCAAGAGGTAAGCCCAAAACAGGGGATAGATCGACGATGGCTGCACTAATGAGTCCCCGGCCTCCCACTAAATCGGTTCCAAACATGGGTAGGGCGTACTCTAGGCGAGGAAACATCACACAGTGGAGGATATCTAAGCCATTACCTACCCTGGCTAGCTCTAAATGCATTTTCCGAAAGACGGTACTTTGGTAACAGCGATTTTGGATCGTCAGTCGTTCGCCTTCGAGCTGACCTTCAATAAATCCTAAGTCATTGGGTAGCGCGTAGGGTTCTAGATCTAAGTATTGGCTCCATGTAGCTTCGATCCCCTGAGCCAGACGTTGAATCAGGGGATGTTGTTGGGTTAGGAATTCCTGCACCCCTAGCGACCTGATCGCGTCATGTCAGGGATCTTAATGTCCCACACGGAGACTTTTGGGCCACTGATGCTCTTGGTGGCAAAGGAAAGGGCCAGATCCAAAAATTGCTTGGAATCCCCCGCTTGAACGGGAGTGGGGGTCGTGTACTCTTCGATAACCGCTTGCCAGCCCACCAAAAATTTGGGGCCAGTGTAACTTTGCCACGACTTACGTTGATCCCCTTGATCGGTAAAGGCTAAGCGGGGGGTAGTGAGGTTATAGGGCTTGCTAAGCAGCTGGCGCTGATAGGGAATGACCTTGGTGCCAAAATTTTCCTGGTATTCAGCACTATCGATGAGTGCATCAATCAAAGCTGGGTAGCCTTTCTGGGCCACGATGATCGACATATTGATGGTTTCTTGCTTGTTATAGGGCGCGCGGCCTAAAAAGCGTTTAAGACAAACTTCCACAAAACGATAATTATTGTTGGCGTCATAGACCAGACGCTGGAAGACTTCGGACTTGCCGAGGCCCCGGATAAAACTTTGGACACTGATCGATCCATTACGCAGTTGAGATTCTAGGTCGGTTTGCCGATTGCTCTGGACGATCAGGTGCTCACTAAACACTTGGCGGTAAGCAGCATAGAGAAAAGCTTGAAAATCCTGTTCATCTATGGTCTGGCCAACCTCCCATACCCTAGGCCGATCAATGGTAGGTACTGCGGCAACTGAGGTTACCCGATGATTCTGGGTAGTAGGTTTGGTATTCAGTAAGGGGAGGGTCATATGCGCCTCAAGGTTCATGAATGCACCCTAATTGTAGAGATCTTTAGTCCCTAAGCCACACTGTTCGCTGAGTTCGCAAAGAAATGTAATCTTTCGGAGGTCTGCGTAGTCCTTAGTAAATCTAAAAGCATCAGGTTATTTCTGGAGTAGCAATGCCAAAATATGAATCATGAGCAACACACTTTTGTTGGTAGATGGTCATTCCCTCGCATATCGGGCATTTTGGGCCTTCCAAAGAGGCCATGAGGGAGGCTTAAAGACAAGTGATGGGATCCCGACGAGTATCAGTTTTGGTTTTTTAAAGAACCTCCTGGAAGTTTTGGCTAAAAACACCTATTTGGGCTGTGTGGTGGCCTTTGATCATGCACTGCCTACCTTTCGCCATGAAGTTGATGCAACTTATAAAGCGGGACGGCCTGAAACCCCACAGGAATTTATTACTGACTTAAATAATTTAAAAGAAATACTCCACGCCATGCAGATCCCCCTTTTAGAAGTCCCTGGCTATGAAGCCGATGATCTTTTGGGAACTTTAGCAATTCAAGGGGTACATGCGGGTTTACGGGTCCAGATCCTGACCGGGGATCAGGATTTCTTTCAATTGATCGATGACCAACAGCAGCTCACCGTACTCCAACCGAGTAGTAAGCAAGGATCGATTCTAGAGTTCGGACCCGATCAGGTCAAAGAAAAACTCGGAGTCTGGCCCCGCCAAATCGTGGACTATAAAGCGCTTTGTGGCGATAGTTCAGACAATATTCCTGGAGTCCGGGGGGTCGGCCCCAAATCCACCGTCAAACTGCTAGAGGAGTACCCAGACCTCAAGGCTATTTATGCCAATCTGGACAAGATCCCCGGTACGCTTCAAAAAAAACTTATTGAAGGCAAAGCGAGCGCCGAGCATTCCTACTGGATGGCTCAAATCCGCACCGATGCCCCTGTCGCTGTTACGGTTGCGCAGTGTACTTGGCAGGGATTTGTGCCAGAACAGGTACGCCCACTGTTAGAGAAACTGGAATTTACCTATTTAATTAAGCAAGTCCTCAAAGTTAGTACTGTTCTTAATCCTGCTTCTTTAGTCATAGCTCCTAAAATTCCCCAGGCCAGTGCCGATGATCTGTGGTTTGATTTTGCCCCAACGGTCCAGTCGACGCATCGCGTACTTCTGATCGATACTGAAGCTCTGTTTTTAGCATTTTTGGCCCGACTTAAGGCCCATACCGGTCCAGTGGCCTGGGATACGGAAACTACGAGTCTAGATCCGCGCCGCGCCGTAATGGTGGGCTTGGGTTGCGCGTGGATGAGCGAGGAAGCCTACTATATTCCCGTTGGACATACCGAGGGAACCTGTCTGGATTGGAGCTGGGTTCGCAGTCAGCTCAAGGCAGAATTTAACGACCCTGAGCGCCCCAAGATTTTCCAAAATGCTAAGTATGATCGTCTTGTATTACGCCAACAGGAAATCGAAGTTCAAGGCGTTGTTTTTGATCCCATGTTAGCCAGTTATGTCCTCAATCCCGATGATGAGCATAAGTTAGAATCCCTAGCCCGCAGATATCTAGGGATCGAAATGACTTCCTATAATCAACTGGTACCCAAAGGAAAAACCATTGCTGAAATTGAGATCTCCAAAGTTGCCCAATATTGCAGTTTAGATGCCCTGTGTGCCCTACGGGTGAGCGTGATCCTCCAGGAAGAACTTGCCCAACATCCCCAGCTTGCGTGGGTCTATCAAAACTTAGAGCTGCCCTTAGAGCCTGTATTGGCTGATCTAGAATGGCGGGGTATTAAAATCAATACAGGCTATCTAAAGGAGCTTTCTAATGAACTGCACATCGACTTACTTAGATTAGAGCAACAGATCTATGCTCAAGTTGGTACTCAGTTTAATATCAATTCCCCCAAACAATTGAGCGAGATTCTTTTTGAACACTTAAAACTTTCTATTCGCAAGACCCGTAAAACTACCCTGGGCTATTCAACCGACGCTCAAGTGCTTGAAAAACTTCAAGGGGATCATCCTGTTGTCGATACTATTTTAGAATACCGGACCCTCTCAAAATTGCGGTCTACCTATGTAGATGCCCTACCGCAACTGGTTCATCCCCAAACGGGGCGGATACATACTGACTTTAATCAGTCGGTAACCACTACGGGGCGTTTAAGTTCTTCCAATCCCAACTTGCAAAATATTCCGATCCGTACTGCCTTTTCACGCCGGATCCGCCAAGCCTTTATTCCCCAATCTGGAAGTTATTTAGTCGCAGCCGACTACTCCCAGATCGAGATCAGGATTTTAGCCCACATGAGTGAAGAGCCGATCTTAATCGAAACCTTTCGTAAGGGAGAAGATGTACACACCCTTACGGCCCAACTACTGCTAGAACGCGAAGAAATTACCCCCGAAGAGCGTCGACTCGCCAAAACGATTAATTTTGGGGTCATGTATGGCATGGGGGCCCAACGCTTTGCCCGCCAAGCCGGGTTTAGTCAAAAAGAAGCCCAACGTTTTTTAGACAGTTTCTATGCCCGTTATCCCAAGGTTTTTGCTTATTTGCGTACTACAGAACAGCAAGCTGAACAACAAAGTTATGTAGAAACGTTAGCGGGACGTAGGCGTTACTTTAAAGATTTAGCCCAACTGCCAACCAACCAACGGCTCGGTGCCTTGCGCCAAGCAACCAACGCCCCCATTCAAGGCACAGCGGCTGATATCATCAAACAAGCAATGATCACCCTTCATAAAACGCTGCAAGTCTACCAGACGCGTATGGTGCTCCAGGTTCATGATGAATTGGTCTTTGAAGTGCCCCACGAAGAATGGCCTATCATAGAGCCAGTGATCCGCTCCGTTATGGAAGGGGCGTGGAAGCTTAAGGTTCCTCTGGTTGTAGATATTCATTGCGGTGCAACTTGGTTGGAGGCTAAATGAATCCCATACCTTGTGTACTTACCATTGCAGGCTCGGATTCAGGGGGAGGAGCTGGGATCCAAGCCGATCTAAAGACTTTTGTGACCTTAGGGGTTCATGGTATGAGTGCCTTGACCTGTACCACTGCGCAAAACACCTGTGGCGTAAAATCTATTCATGCCTTACCCCTTGAACATATTAATGATCAAATTGAAATGGTGACCCAAGATATGGGCGTCCAAGCTATAAAAACAGGCATGTTGCTGAATCAAAACATCATTAAAACTGTAGGTCAACACCTGGCTCAATGGAACATGATTCCGCTGATCATCGATCCGGTTATGGTTTCTCGCACAGGTGCAAAACTTTTAGACCAAGCAGCTATTACAGCCTATGGTCAGTTATGGCCTTTGGCACGCCTCGTCACCCCCAATATTTATGAAGCGCAAATTCTTAGTGGCCTCAATATTTATACGCTTCAGGATATGAAAGAGGCGGCGCTACGGATTCAAGCTTTAGGTCCCCAAGCAGTACTCGTTAAGGGGGGTGCCTTAGCAAAATTCCGGG
>JANNOF010000114.1:0-7680 GCA_031398925.1 Gloeobacteraceae cyanobacterium SOY_34_metabat_371
TGGGTCAAGGGCTGGCCCTGGGGGGTCGTCAAGATCACTTGACGCGGGGGTAGCACGGGTAACTGTTCAACCGCCCTAAATAGGGGGTCACACATGAGGACCATGCCTGCCCCCCCGCCATAGGGTTCATCATCTACGCGATGGTAGTTGCCCTGGGCAAAGTCCCGAAAGTTGGTTAAACAAACTTGGGCAATGTTTTTTTCAAGGGCTTTACCCAGCAAACTACAGGCTAAGGCCGAGGTAAAAAACTCTGGAAACAGGGTGACAACGTCAATACGCATAACTAGAGCGTGAGAACAAACGCGTCCCGGATCCCTGGGATGGTTTTGAGGTCAGTGAGTACTTCATCGGCGAGGGGATCATCGAGGGTAAGCACCATGACCGATTCTCCCCGGATCACCTGACGACCTACCTGCATTCCGCCAATATTGACGTTGGCACTGCCCAGAAGTGAACCGACTTTGCCAATGATCCCTGGCATATCCCGGTGATTTGTTACCAACATAAATGGGCTAGGGGCAACGTTGATCGGTAACTTGTTGATCGAAGTAATGCGGATCTCTGCCGCTCCCATTAAAGACCCCGTGATCTCAAAGTGTTCGGCACCCACACGGGCCTCTAGATGAAGGGATCCCGTGTAGTCTTGCCCAGAGCGGTCCTTAGTTTCGATCACTTGAATCCCGCGTTCTTGGGCCTCGATCAAAGCATTGACATAGTTAACGCGCTCATGCAAAGCAGGACTGAGTAAGCCCTTGAGCACTGCGACTAAAAGCGGCTGGATCTCTTTTTCAACTAAATCCCCCTGGAGCCGGACTTCTAGGGTATCGACGCGCCCCCCTGCCAGTTGACCTACTAAAGAACCTAGGGTTTCCGCTAGTTCTAGATAGGGCTTGAGCTGTATCATTACTTCAGAACTAAAACCAGGGATATTGACCGCCGATTTGGCGGGTAGCCCCAAAAGTACATCCCGGATCTGTTCAGCAACATCAATGGCCACATTTGCCTGGGCTTCTTCGGTAGAGGCACCTAAATGGGGCGTGAGGATCACTTCTTGACCTAGGGTGCGCAGCCGACTTTCTTGGAGGGGTTCTTGCTCAAATACATCTAGGGCAGCTCCTGCAATTTGCTTGTTGACCAACGCTTCGTAGAGCGCGTCTTCGTCAATGATTCCCCCCCGGGAACAGTTGATGATCCGCGTAGTAGGCTTCATGGTCCCTAGGGTTTCGGCATTGATCAGGTGGGTGGTTTCAGCGGTCTTTGGTAAATGCAGGCTAATGTAATCAGCATTTCTAAACAGTGTAGCCAGATCCGTCAATTGCACCCCTAGTTGGGCCGCGCGCTCCATAGAGATAAAGGGGTCATAGGCCATAATCTGCATTCCTAAAGTCCGGGCGATCTTAGCCACATAGCTACCGATCTTGCCCAGACCTACAACCCCTAGGATCTTTTGATAGACTTCTACGCCCAAAAATTTCGAGCGCTTCCATTCTCCGGACCGTAAGGAGTGATCCGCTTGAGGAATATGCCGTGAAAGCGCCATCATCAAGGCAATGGTGTGTTCCGCCGCCGCTATGGTGTTGCCGCCCGGAGAATTGACTACCACGATCCCCCGGCGGGTAGCCGCAGGGATGTCAATATTATCAACGCCGACCCCTGCCCGTCCAATGATCTTGAGCTGTCTACCTGCGGTAATCACGGCCCCAGTAACTTTGGTTTCCGAACGGACCATCAAAGCATCGTACTGAGGAATAATCTCAATGAGTTGCGCCGGATTGAGGCCCGTCAACACATCTACATGGGAAACCTGTTGCAAGATCTCAACGCCCTGGGGATCCACCGGATCGCTAACTAACACCCGTACCATTTCATCACCCAACGCCGTTATGTATTTTACCTCAAGGGCGACGGGCTAAAAAAATGATCCCGACTCGTAAATAATTGTTACAATAAATTAACAAACTTCTCAGGTGCCTCATGAAAGAGAAAAGTTACTCCTGGATGGGCAGTCCCAACGCAGGTATGATCCTTACGATATTGTCGGTAGTCGGGGCGCTTACCTTTTTACTGGCAGGATTAGGTAGCTAACCACGCTGATAATTTTCACAGATCCGTTGTAAAAAAAGTTCTGCCTCTGTGTCCCTTGGCGCTGTTTCGTTGAGCAAAGTGGCGTAGCGTTGGGCTAACAGTGCGGCAACCTGGATACGGGCTTGAGGTTCCATAGCCCTGCGGCGCTCTAAAAACTCTGTTAAATATAAATAATCTTGGGGTTTGAGGCGGTTGATGTTCAAAGCTCTTTCGCCCAATTCTTCAGGTTCAAGAGCCTGAAAACGGTTTTCGCGCGCAGTTTCTTTGATCACCAAAGTTCCGGCCGCCCTATCCCCCAAACGCCGTTCACCGGGATCGATGATCACAAAGAACAGTCCTAAATACAGAAAAGACTGATCGACAATACGCAAAATATTGCGGATTAAAGCCGCTTGTAGGTCTAAGGGCCGTCCATCCGAGCGGATCACGCGCAGGTTAGCCCAACGTTTGCCAGGGGTTTGACCTTGCCAATAGATTTCAAAATACAAGTAATAGCCTAGGCTAAGTCCCGTAGTAAAAACCAACAGCACCGCTAAGGCCCAAGCGCTGATAAAGCCAGTGATCGAAGCACTATCTAGGCCCCCGGTGACCCCCAGTGCTAATAAAATAGCCCCTAGGATCCAAAGACTCAGCCATGCTGCCGCAATAATGATCGTGTCTATCATATGGGCCAGAGTCCGGTCTCCCAAGCCCGCCAAAGTCAAACGTAACTCGATATTTTCTGGGGTGCGGATGGTATAGACCCCATTTTTAATGGTATTCATGGAACAAATGAGTGGTTATGCAAACTATAACCCAGAGGCTCCGGTGAAGGGTCGCATCGTCTATCAGGAATTTGGGGCCCGATGTCCTGTATGTGGGGCAGCAGAGGCAGACTGTAGGTGCACGCCTGAAAGTTTCCTCCCCATTGCCCAGCAAACTGCGCGGATTCAGCTTGACCGCAAGGGCCGGGGTGGAAAAACCGTCACTACCATAACGGGTTTAGTACATAGTGAAACCGAGTTTAAAGCTTTACTCAGACAGCTAAAAGCCCAATGTGGAACTGGCGGGACCCTTAGGGATCAAACCCTGGAGATTCAAGGCGATCATCGCGCCCCTATCGGACAATTTCTTCAAGGGTTGGGATACAAAATAAAGCGGGTCGGCGGACCATAATAGGGCATGTTTGTCCACCGTCTTCAACTGACTAACTTCCGCAATTATCTCGATCAACGGGTGGAACTTACGACCCCTAAGGTGATCTTGGTGGGTGACAATGCCCAAGGTAAATCTAATTTCCTCGAAGCACTCCAACTTTTAGCCAGCGGGCGTACCTACCGCGCTTCCCGCGACCGGGAACTGATCCGTCAAGGTATGAATCAAGCCCGGATCGTAGCCCAGGTTGAACGCCGTGAAGGGGAGATCGAGCTAGAGCTGATCTTGCGTCAGACGGGGCAACGCTCGGCCAAACTCAATGGCTTGACGCAGACTAGGCTGCGGGCATTGTTAGGCCAACTTAATGTTGTTTTCTTTTCGAGCCTAGACCTCGATCTGGTGCGCGGTGGTCCCCAGGAGCGTCGCCATTGGCTCGATGGGGTGTTGATCCAGCTAGAACCGGTCTATGCCCAACTTTTAGATCATTATGAGCAAACCCTGCATCAACGCAATGCCCTGTTGAAGCAACACCGCCAATCTCTATTAGTCCAGGCTGAATTGCCACTTTGGGATGAGCAATTGGTCCGTAGTGGCACACGCCTGATTCGCCGTCGTCGCCGTTTGATCCAACGGTTGGGGCCCTTGGCAGATCATTGGCAAGGGGTAATGAGTGGTGGTCAAGAGCAACTTAGTTTGGTCTACATGAGCAAAATCCCCCTAGACAGCGATGATCCCCAACTGATCCAAGAGGCTTTTTTTGAACAATTGGCGGCCCGGAACGAACTAGAGTTACTGCAAGGAACCACGCTGGTGGGGCCACACCGGGATGAGATCGCCCTACTTTTAGGGGAAACCCCCGCCCGGATGTTTGGGTCCCAGGGCCAGCAACGGACACTGGTTTTGGCCTTAAAATTGGCCGAACTGACCCTCATTGAGGAGATCAATGCCCAGCCTCCCCTATTGCTTTTAGATGACGTCCTCGCCGAACTGGATCTACACCGTCAGAATCTATTGCTTAGTGCTATTGGGGAACGGATCCAGACTTTTGTGACTACGACGCATTTAGGGGCGTTTGATCAGGCATGGTTGCAACGGGCCGGGGTATGGCGGGTACAGCAAGGCCAATTGAGTCTGGATCCATCTTTTTAGAAGGCTCCGGTCGGGGTACGGGCTTATCCCGGAGCCTTACTGCAATAAAGCTTTTTAATTACGGATATAGTTCTCAAACACCTGACTAAAATCTCGTCGTGCATGGCGGTCTAAAAGGGCGGAATTGAGGTTATCAAGAATAGCATTATAATTTTTGATGATCGCTTCCTCGCTCTCTAAGGTGTTGATTCTATACATAGAGGCCACCGCATTTAAAGTATGCAGAGCATTGGAGCGTGCAACTTCATCTCTATGCTGAAATTTACCAATGGTAATCAGCACTTTATAGATATCTTTGAGGGCTTCGATAAACCGTTTCTTTATATCAATACTAAAGGTAACACTGCCATTAAGGGTAAATTTCAGTTCAATATCTAGATCAATGGTGCCTGCGGTTTCAATCGTAACCCCTGAGATCTTATGGTTAACATAGTCATAGCGCTTAATGGTGCGCTTAGAAGAAACCGCAGAATCTCCATCCACATGGATCAAGCCCAAATTAGTAAAGCAATATTCATCTTTTTTCGATTTGATCAAAAAGAATATTTTCTCACCATCTTCATGAAAAAGGTAATCATCGGCGTCAACTTTATCGTAATCCGCAGGGGGAATGATCACGCCAACATCACTAATGCCCAAGGCTTCGGCAGCAATTTTTTTAAACATGAAAAGCTCCTCATTGGTAGTGGTCAATCAAAATGTAGCAGTGCAGGGTTGGTCTGACTACCTATTGAAGCGCACTTTTGATCCTTCCGATTAGGGTAATGCGGTCCCTAGAGCCGCGCAACTTGGGTATGTAATCTTTTATGCAGAACGCTCATGGTCTTAGAATGATCGCAGTTACCGGATCACGTGCATGGACCGTCGCTATTTTTTATTTGCCCTCAGTGCTTTACCGGTTCAGGCCCAACCAAAACCCCCGACCCTTAGCTTGACTGAAGTACAGCAGGCCCTATTTGAGCGGATCCAGAGTAGCTATAGGGGTAGGCTTCAAGTATCAGGGGAGCCCTTACCGGGTATCGTGCGCTTAATTCGTCAAGATCAAACTTCTGTTTTGCTGTTTATGGCGGGAATATACCGTAAAGCCCTGGCCTGGCGCAGTGGTAGCGAAAGCTTTTTAAGGAGTTATTTGGACCCACTAGCGGCTCCTTTGACCTGGGATGAGGCCCAAGGCCAACTCTTGCCGCGTCTTTTGGCTACCCGTCGTCTTCGGGAACTTTGGGGCAAAGAAACGATGCAACCCCTCACCCAAGCGTTACATCCTGATCTGCTCTGGAGCATAACCGTGGATATTCCCGATGTGATCTGGCCTGTAACCCCCCTTTTGCAAAAAACATGGGGGGTTAAGACCGAGGAAATCCAACAGGCTGCCCTAGGTAATCTAACGGCTCGGACAGATATTCCCGTGATCGTAGCGGGTGAACGGGGCGGAGTTTGGGTAGTTAATCGGGGTGATAGCTACGACGCGGAGCGGATCTTAGTCACACCCCTACTCCAAGCAATCCGGGCTGAAAAAGCTATGCCCTTGCTCGTTTCTGCCCCCAGCCCCAATTGGTTGGTGATTACCGCTGCTCAAGATCAAAAAGCCGCCGGTCGCCTCCAGGCTGTGATCAAACGTATTCACCAAAGCGAAGCCAGTATTGCCCTACCAAGCCTAATTTTTCGTTTTGATCAACAGTTGGAACCTTATCTATGAAAGACTATTTTGCCCTTTTGGGCTTAGAGCGTAAGCTAACTTTAGATCTACAAGATTTAGGCCGTTTATATCGACAAACCAGTTGGACCTGGCATCCAGACCGCCGTCCCCGCAGTGAACAAAATCTTGCCGAAGAACAAACAGCCCACCTTAACGCGGCCTATCGGACGCTTAAAGACCCCTATTTACGCACCATACATCTTTTGATGCTAGAAGGAGTCGATCCCCAACCCAAACCAGATCAAGCACTGCTTTTAGAAGTTTTTGAACTCCAAGAAATTTTAGAAGACCCCACAACCGCTCAAGCCGAACTAGTCGCAGCAAAAATACATTGGAATCACGTCCAAGAGCAACTGCTCCAGGAGCGTGACGCCGCCTTTAGTCAGTGGGATCAAGGGGATCGGGATGCCTTAAGGGAGTTGCAACGGATCTTAGGCAAGCGGCAATACCTCAAGGGTATTCTCTCCCAACTTGATCTGCGCCTTGCAGCAAGCCCTAGCGCACCCTAAATTAACTTCCTAAAAGCCCTGCACTTTGTCAATGCGCGTTGCTGCAACTTTTCTTGCTGTTAAGGCAATATACCGGCTGTCCTATGGATCTTTACAGTGTAAACAAGCTTCTATTGTCAACATTGGCTTGTGGGGAGAGGATATGCATCACGTCCAAATCAGTCGCAAAGTTACAGCGATTCTGTTAAATGCCCTAATGATCGGGGGAGTCATTGGTAGTATATTTTTGATGGCCCAAGCAGGTAGGGCCCAAGGTAATAGTTCCACCGAAAAAACGACACTTTTAGCCAAAGGGGATAAGGACGATAAGGGTAATGACCGCGATGATGATGATAACGATGACGCCAATGGTAGATTACGTAACCGCTGTCAGGAACGTAAATCACAAAGTATTGGTGGCTTAAATGACAATAATAAGACGATCCGGCTCAAGGAAGGGGTCTATCGGGGGCAGCGTACTATCGAGGGCAATAAAATAACCCTAATTGGTGTCACCAATGAACTGCGTGATCGCTGTGCCACTGTAATTTATGGGGATCTTCGTATCACGGGCAATAACGTTTCATTACGCAATTTAGTGATCCGAGGCGATCTGGTCGTGCAAGGTAATAATGCCAATTTAAACAACCTTGTGATCACGGGAGGGTTACGGGCTACAGGCAACAATCTAAATCGCAATCGTGTAGTGGTGGATGATCGCTTCTTACGGACTCCTTAGCCCCGAATAATGGATTTCTAGGCTAATTAAAAAATTCCCCAGGAGCACTAAAGCGCATTCCCTGAGGATAATTACTAATAAACGATCTGCTAACCGAAGACTAGTAGGCGGCTAACTGGAGCGCCATGCGTCGGAGTTGACCCCGAAGACTGGCATCAATGACTTGATCCCCAAAGCGGACGATCATGCCCCCTAAAAGTTCGGGGTCCTGACGACAGGAGAGTTCGATCTGTTGTGCTTTAGTCAAGATCGTCAACCGCGTCTTCAGTTGTTCAATCTGCTCAGAGGACAAGGGCACAGCGGAAACCACATCCACCAGCACTACTTTGCGTAGCTCCCGTAAAATACGCCGGAAGGTCTGACAAATTTGCTCTAAGGCAACAATTCGT
>JANNOF010000128.1:0-1793 GCA_031398925.1 Gloeobacteraceae cyanobacterium SOY_34_metabat_371
CATATTCGCTTATTAGAACGGTTTGAGGTCAAAGCAAGTTTAGTCGTACCAATTTTACTAGAAGTAACCGCTCAAAATCCTGGTTCTCACCTTTGGGGTTTGCTAATCGCTCACCAATGCTCCACTTTCCGCGAGTGGGAAGACAATCAATTAGATTTACTCGATCAACTTACAGTCCAATTAGCGATCGCAATTCAACAATCCAGTATCTTTGAGCAAGCTAAAACTGAACTTGCCCAAAGACAAAAAGCTCAAGTAAAATTAAGAAGTGCCTTGGCTGAGAAAGAAGTTCTTTTAAAGGAAGTTCATCATCGAGTTAAAAATAACTTACAGATTGTCTCTAGTACAGCTTGGCGTAAATAAGCCAAGTATTAGATAGCTAACACTTTTCCCTTATACGTCCACTTAAAAGGTTTAGCCATTGTTTTATTAAAATAGTCGATAAATCCGAGAATTCGAGTTTTGAGGTCATCCTGGCTTTTGAAGCTAGCACGCTTAAGTAACTTACGAACTAAAATACTAAACCAAATCTCAATTTGGTTGAGCCAAGAAGAATGTTTTGGTGTGTAATGAAAGACGATTCGGTGTGTTGGGTCTTTCAAAAAAGCAGTACGGGATTTCATGGATTTGAGTACACCGCTTTTTCCCTTAGTACCCAGATCAATATCTAAACCTTCTTTTTCTGCAACTAAGCGAACTAGCGACTCAGACTGATGAATATTCAGACAATCCATGATTAAGTGCCATTTTTTGGCATCGGGTTCACTTTCAATAATTCTACGAATATTGACGAGAAAATCTTCTTCGGTTCTAGAATCTCCACAAGTCGGCTCAATAATCTTACCGGTAGCGACATCAAAATTAGCAATTAAACTTTGTGTACCGTGACGAACGTACTCAAACTCTCGTCTTTCAACTTTACCTGGTCGCATCGGCAAATCTTGTTCTAGACGCTCTGTAGCTTGAATACCCGTCATTTCATCAATCGATATTGTGCGCTCTCCGTTTTGATGACGAGCGATCGCGCTGATGTATAAGCCAGTAATATCTTCAACTTTTGCGTCAAATTCTTCATCTTCAGGGGGGGGTTAACCAGTAACGACTCTGGTGTGGTTTAAGTTCTGCCTCCTCTAATAATCTTCCAACATGACGGACAGATATGCTTTCGATAATGCCAAGTTTTATAATTTCGTCTGCTAGTTCTCTTGGTGTCCAATGACTTATTGGTCGTCCATAGTCTTCGGGTTTTGAACATGCAAGGGCGAATAGCTCGATTACTTGCTCCATATTAAATTTTACTGGTGCCCCAACACGCTCTGAGTCTTGTAATCTCTGAAAAATAGACAACTCTTTATCGCTAGTTTCAAACCATCGATTTCGCCATAAACGGGACATATCAAGACTTATACCTAATATTCGCGCAATTTCACCATGATTTTTCCCCTCTGACGCTAGGAGAATTATTTTTGCACGTAGTACTATTTGTTGCGCCGTATTGTGTCGGTTTATCAACTGTTGCAGTTCTGAGCGATCGCTCTCGTTCAAATTTAATACTTTTGGAGCTAATCGTGCCACACCTGGTTCCCTTGTTTTCAGCCTAAACTGCTTTGACTCTACTTTCTTAGTTTCTCACAATAATACTTGGTTTATTTCTGCCGTGTTGTACTAGTACTTTAGTAAGGCAACTTTGCTAAGTTCGTAGTGAGCGCTTCAGCGATCAAGCCAATAACTAAAGTTCTCTTTACGAGACGCTATACGAACACTACAAACTTATTCATCTATCAAAATTGGTC
>JANNOF010000375.1:0-7998 GCA_031398925.1 Gloeobacteraceae cyanobacterium SOY_34_metabat_371
TTCTTCGGGTTGATTGAGATAACCCTTAAAGATATTCGGGCCACGAAAACAAATTTCTCCGATCACTCCCGTAGGTAAAGGCTGATCCGTTTCAGGATCAAGAATGATCACTTCTTGTCCGGTCATCGGTAGCCCCACCGAGCCAATTTTGCGGGGGCCGTTCAGCGGATTTAAGGTAGTGATCGGGCTACATTCGGTGGGGCCGTCCCCTTCCAGGATCACGGTTTGAAATTTGGCCTCAAATGCCTGGAGCACCGAGGGCGCCAAGGGCGCACCCCCCGAAATACAAAAGCGCATTCCCCCCAAATCCATCCCCTCAGCCGCCTGGAGCAGTGCCGCAAAAAGAGCGGGTACGCCAATGAAAATAGAGCACTGAAATTCGATCAAATGCTTGAGCGTTACCCCAGGAATAAAGCGCGGTTCTAAAAAGACACTAGCCCCCGCACGGACACAGGTGATCAGGGCCACATTGAGGGCAAAAGCGTGAAATAGGGGCAGTACACAATGTAGTCGGTCTTGATAGGAGATCCCGCCCGTTTGGACCGCTGCGCCAGAATCATAGTCAAAATTCCCACAGGTCAGCATGGCCCCCTTAGGCCGGCCGGTGGTACCGCTGGTGTAGAGTACCGCCGCCACATCCTCACTATCCAGAGGCTCTGGAGTCAAAACAGGGGGATCACTCAAGAGTTGGGTTAGCGGGACGGCGGTGGGGTCTTCCGTACCCACTTGGATCACTAAACCTGGATAGGTGCGGATCACTTCTTTAAGCCCCGCCAATAAAGGGGCCAGGGCAATCAGAGCTTTAGCGCCACTATCCTCCAAAACATAGGCCACTTCTTGGGGTTTCAAGAGCGGGTTCAGGGTTACCAACTGTGCCCCAATACGCCAGATCCCATAGAGCACAACGGGAAAGGGCAAAATATTGGGTAACATTACCGCCACACGGTCCCCCTTTTGGATCCCCATCGCCCGTAAACCTCCGGCTAAAACCGCACTCTGTTGCTGGAGTTGTTGGTAGCTTAGAGTTTCGGTGGGCGTAATAAAGGCGGTGCGCTCCGGGTGAGCTTGGGCCGTTTGATCCAAAAGTTGGGCCAGATTCATCGTGTTCACTACAAACTTTTTCTTATAATACCTGTCTTGGGAGATTAAGAATTCTTAACCAGCCGTACTTTTAGGGCCTAAATCGATATCGTGTATCTAATCATTACAACCTTGACGTCATGAACTGGAGCCGTCGCCAGATCCTAGGGGGTCTTGCCCCTCAGTACCTTGAACCCCGTCCGGGCCATGGAAGGGGTCTCTACCCTAGGGGCATTTGTAACCGCACAGGGGGGCTTGTACTCTTTTTATGACCCCCGCAGCCAAAAGCTTAAATTTTTAGTTTCCCGCCGGGATCATACGGATCTACTCTATGCCGTTGAGTACCAATGGCTGAGCGTATTTAACGAATTTTCGGCCCAAGATTTGCAGGTTATGGCCGATCTAGCCTCTCAACAGGCCCAAAGTACCCCAGAGATCCGTCCTTTGCTCCAAGCCTGTCAACACTATTGCCAGGGCACCAAACCCCATGAGCCGATTCCAACGGTATCCATGCCCAAGAGCAGCTTATTTATGGAGTTTTATCGCAATCAGAGTCAGCTAGAACGGGAACAAAGCATAGACCGCTTCATGAAGCATCTTTTCCCCCAGCGCCAAGCCCTAGACTTTGGTCCCTTGAGTAAAGATATTGATCTATTGCTCTTGGGTGAATCCCATGATGAACAGGGGACCAAGGACTTTTTGATCCAGCATTTAGGCCAACTCAAAGCCCAAGGTTTTACCGCCCTAGCCTGTGAATTTATCTCAGCGGATGATCAAGACTTTTTAGATCAGTACCAACCCCAGGACAGTGCCCGGTTGCGGCAACGGATTCTTTGGCAGACCCCAGACTCCTATGTGCATCTGATCGATCAGGCGGTACGGGCAGGATTGCGCCCCATCGGCATCGGAGAACGGCTGAGCGATCCCCTGTGGGCCAACGGTTTTATTACGGAAAATCGTAATTTTCAACTGGCGCATCATGTTATGGAGTTTCTGCAGGCTTATCCCCAAGAACGGCTAGTGGTTTTGGTGGGGGCCAATCATGCTGGCTATTCTCCCGATGTGCTAGATGGGGTGCGGGTGATCCCCCGTGCCCATCCGGTACCGGATATTCCAACTCTAGTCCATAAATATCTACCGCAAAAACGCCTGAGAACCGTGATCGTAGAGGGCAACCATCCCTCGAGTTCTACGCGCTGGAAAAAATATACCTGGCGCTATGTGGAAAATGAGATCGCCCAACAGGGGGCTGGGTTAGAAACTTTTATGGTCGAGATCCCTAGGGTGTGGGAAGGTACGGTTCTTACCCCCTGGGAACGGCGCTATGACTACTATGTTCACCTACCACAACGCGTTTAATTGCTGGCGTTAGTTACAGGATCAACATGGCATCTCCAAAGGAATAAAAGCGATAGTTTTTCATGATCGCTTCGGCATAGACCTCCAAAAGGCGTTCACGCCCCATTAGGGCACTAACTAACATCAACAAAGATGATTTGGGTAGGTGGAAATTAGTGATCAACCCCTCAACGGTTTGCCAGGTATAACCCGGATAAATAAATAGCCGCGACCAGCCCTGCCAGGGGATCAGTTGCCCTCCTTGACTTGCTGTTTCTAGGGCACGGGCGACCGTAGTACCGACTGCGATCACCCGTCCCCCTTGGGCTTGCGTGGCTTGGATCTGCGCGACCGTCACTTGAGGAACTTCGAGCCACTCTTGATGCATGGTATGGGTACGGATATCGCTGGTTTCCACGGGACGAAAGGTACCGAGTCCGACATGAAGCGTGATCCGAGCCGTATGGACCCCTGCTAAATCCAGTTGCTCTAAGAGATTAGCCGTAAAGTGTAGCCCCGCCGTTGGTGCAGCAACGGCCCCCAAATGCTGGGCCCAGAGGGTTTGATAACTAGCCGGATCAACCATGCTTTGGATATAGGGCGGTAGGGGAATCGTGCCTACGCGGTGCAGCCAGTCTAGAAAAAATTCCCCTGGGGGCAACTGAAACTCGACGATCCGCGTGCCGCCTTCGGCCCGGTCAAGCACCTGGGCCGTAGCATCCTCTAGGGTGATCCGTGACCCTATGGGTAAACGGCTGCCGGGGCGAACCAGACATTGCCAGCGCAAGGGTGCTTGTTCATGTAAAAGCAAAAGTTCGGCTTTGCCCCCCCCGGCCCGTGTGCCCTGCAAGCGCGCTGGGAGCACCCGCGTATCGTTGAGGACTAAAAGATCCCCTGCGCGCAAAAGTCCTGGTAATTCATAAAAATAGCGATGCTCACAGGTTTCTTTTTTGATCTGCAAAAGACGACTATGATCCCTTGGTTGGGCAGGGGCTTGGGCAATGGCTCCGGGGGGTAAATCGTAGTTGTAGCTATCCAGGAGCAAATCTTTATTCACCGTGTCGCAATCCCTGATAATTGAACGCCAGTGCGCCCGTCCCGGCGATAGGAATAAAACCACTCCGGGTTTTCATAGGTGCAGTAGGGACAGATCGCAATCTGTTCGGGTCGTACGCCCAGGGCTAGGGCTTGATCGCGATTAATCGCCCGCAGATCGAGATCGGGCTGGGGATTTGTTTCGCCAATAGTATTTAGAACCATTAACGCTACATCCTCCCCCACGGGGTAATGGGATCTACTGATCGCCGGACCGAGGGCAATTTTGGCATCCTGAAGATCCAGTCCCTGATCCGCCAAACGTCGGAGGGTTTTGGGCAAAATTTCTTGGGCTGTACCGCGCCACCCGGCATGAACCGCGCCTACCCAGCTTCCGAGGGCGATCAGCATCGGTACACAATCGGCACTGGCGGCCCACACCGAATGATCCCTCTGATCGGTGATCAAGGCGTCCCCTTCGGCGGGAAGTTCTGAAGGCATAAACACTAAATCACTGTGGATCTGTTTGAGCCGAAAGGCTTGGTCCGGGGGCACATTTAAGTAGGGGGCGCAAAGTATCGGGTCTGCCCCGCCTGCTCGGCTAAAAAAACCGTGGGGCCAAGGATCTAATAAACTACACCGCAACCAGACAACCGTATCTTGGCGGTGGATCTGCCACTGATGATCCATCTTAATATCCCTAACTTTTTTACTATGACATGCAGGTTAGCCTTGACGCACGTTATCTTATCCCAGCTCTCTGGCTTATCAGGAATCGAGGCTGAACTAGAGCCGCTCCGCCCATGAGTTAGAGATCTGTTGAAATAATTAGAACAAGTTTTAAAATCAGGAAAAACCAGATCTATATACTCACCATCTGCGGTCAACTGAATATTTATCAAATACTGAATCAAGACTCACAAGAGTAATTTTTTCTGTAAGCGCTTGAGCAATGAGCAATCGGTCAAAGGGATCACGATGATGCATCGGAAGTGTTGCGATAAGGCTCAGATGATCCAATGAAATAGGCAATAGTTTCATATCATTCTCTAAAATTGCCTGGGGTATAAACTTATCAAAAGGTTCAGGAATACGAAGTTTTCCCGAGTTTAACTTAATAGCAATTTCCCAAATACTAGCAATGCTCAAAAGTATATCTATATCGGACTCAAGTATTTTTCTTGCTGATGGAGACAATAAAGGATCATCATTGACAAACCACAAAAATGTGTGGGTATCAATTAAGATTGTCATTCCATATACTCTTGGAAATCAGGTAACGGCGCATCAAAATCAGGATCAATCTGAATGAGACCTTTCGCACTACCAGCTTTACGGCGTTTTGAGGAAATTTTGGGCGTAGAGGCTGTTTGTACAAAAATTTGGATTTCCTTGCCTTCTAACTCTGCAGGCAAAGACTCACGTAAACGAATCTCACCATCTATACAGGTTGCAGAGAGGATTATCATCGCACCGTCTCCTGATGGGGTGAACGTGTCCTAATTATAGTAAAAATAGCATCGGTGATCAGGCCGCCGGTCATAGGCCCACCTCGCTCATGTGCCGCGTTTGGAGCAAACCCCACGGGTTAATGACTTAGAGATCTAGGGCTAGTGGAGTGAGTACCAGTTAAAATTAGAAAACACCCGCGACCTGAGGCCCAATGCAGTACCTTGTAGATCCTATTTCCTTGTTTGAATACCAGGGGGATGCTCTGGCGGTGGGCCTTTTTGAAGGCCAAACCACCCTTACGGGGGATCTTGCCACCCTTGATAGTAAGCTAGAGGGTCTGATCACCGAAGTAATCACCGAAGAAGATTTTAAAGCTAAAACCGGGAGCCAGATCAACCTACGGGTAGGCCAGGGCTTAGGCATCAAAAAGCTAATTTTGGTTGGTTTAGGTGCAGAAGCCAAATTTACCCTTGACGGGATCCGGCAAGCCGCCGGGAGTAGCGCCAAACTCGCCCAAAGCCTCAAAGCTAAGAGCCTAGGGCTATTGCTGCCTGGTGCCGACGAACCCGCCAAGCTCCAAGCTGCGGCTGAAGGGGTGGGTTTAGCTTTGCATCAGTTTAAAAAATTCAAATCGAAAAGTGCAGATGCTCCTGAAACAGCCCTAGAACACGTGACTTTTTTAAGCACAGTCACCGAGGCGGATACAGCCCTAGCTAAAGCCCAAGCCGTAGTCAGCGGTACGCTCTTGGCCCGTGAATTGGTCTCTGCCCCCGCTAACTATGTCACGCCCCTCTATTTGGCCGAGCAAGCGCAAGAGATCGCGACTACCTACGGTTTAAAGTGTCAGATCCTAGGGCGTGAAGAGTGCGCGGCTTTGGGGATGGGTGCCTACTTAGGTGTAGCGCAAGGCTCGGATCTGGAACCCCAATTTATTCACCTCACCTACGAAGGTTCCGGCGAGATCACCCGCAAACTGGCCATTGTCGGCAAAGGGTTGACGTTTGATTCTGGGGGACTGTCGATCAAACCCGCCAAAGGCATGGAATTGATGAAATTTGATATGGGCGGCGGCGCAGCGACCCTAGGGGCGGCACGGGCATTGGGTGAACTCCAACCTGCTGGTGTCCTGGTTCATTTCATCATTGCCGCGACAGAAAATATGCCCTCTGGTAAAGCGATCCATCCGGGGGATATTCTCACCGCCATGAACGGCAAAACCATTGAGGTGGACAACACCGATGCCGAGGGCCGCTTGACCCTAGCGGATTCCTTGGTCTATGCCGAACGTCTTGAAGTCGATGCCATTGTGGATCTGGCAACCTTGACTGGGGCCTGTATGGTGGCGTTGGGCAATGATGTGGCTGGGTTATTTAGCGAAAGTGAAGACCTGACCAACGAGATCAAAGATGCGGCTACGTTAGCCGGGGAAAAAGTTTGGCCCCTGCCCATGGAAAGTGCGTATTTCGATGGCATGAAGTCTTTAGTCGCCGATATGAAAAACATTGGTGGATCCTATGGTGGGGCGATTACCGCCGCCTTGTTTCTCAAGCAATATGTTGCCAAAACCCCTTGGGTCCACTTGGATATTGCGGGCCCGGTGTGGACCGAAAAATCCAAAGGCTACCTCAACAAAGGCGGCACAGGCTTTGGGGTACGGACTCTAGTGAACTGGGTCACGGGTTGATCTAAGGCTCTAGGGCAAGGGGCTGGAACCCGTGTTTGCGGGAGAAAGCCCCGATCTCAGCCATTTTTTCGAGGGTGATCTGATTGCGTCCCCAGGAATAACTGGTATGCAAACCCTCCAGTTCTAATAGCATCGACTCCGCAAAACAGGCAAATAAACGGTGGTTAGGCTTAGCAATACGGAAAAAATCTTGGATCTTCCAATTGATGGCTAGGGAATGTTCCACGATCCCACCTTCTAAGATGTAAATTTCCTCAGAACGGATCATTTTTTGAAGATTTTTAGGATAGCCCCCGTCGATGATCAGACAGGGCTTTTTAAGGGTCAGGGGATCAAGGGTTAGCGCCTGCCCAAGGGCGGCTACCCAGACAATAACATCAGCTAAGGGCAGGGCTTGTTCAAGACTTAGGACCTCACCACAGCCCAGTTGTTGGCGAAATTGAGTTAAACGCTCTTGATTGCGGGCAACTAAAAGCAGTTGATCCACGCCTTCTTTATGGTGCAACCACGTACACACGGCACTACCAATATCTCCAGTGGCGCCCACAACCGCCACGGCCGACTCAGCGAGGTTGATCCCCAGGGCCTTAGCCCCTTGAATCACCTGCTGGCAAATAATGTAGGCCGTATGGGTATTACCGGTTGTAAACCGCTCTAAGGACAGGGCTACGTCTCTAACTTGGGTGATCTTGTCGAGATTAAAATTTTCAAAAATAATCGAGGCAAAGCCCCCCAAAGCGGTGATATTGATCCCACGTTTTTGGGCGTGGGCCATAGCATTGAGAATCTTACGACTGGCGGTTTTAAACTTTCCCCCCGCGAGCATTTCGGGTAAGAAACAGGATTCGATGTACACCCCCTCAGCGACTTGTCCCGTCATGCTCGTCACGGTAAATTCATCGACGATTTGGGGCGGAGCCATGCACCAAAACTCTAGATCCTGTTGGGCGTAGTCGTCATAACCAAGGGTGTAGGCAACAGACTGGGCATGCTCCAGACTGGTTAAGTGTCCGATTAAGCCAAACATGGGCGCTTAGCTATCCTTCAACCCGTGGGCGGTCATTTTCATTATTTCCCGCGTGGTAAAACCGATCTCCCCTAGGGCACCGCCATAACCAATCAGGAAATCTTCGACAATAGCTTCACGTTCCATGCCCAGATTGCGGGCATCTTCGGTGACGGCATTGAGCATTTGCCAAACCACCGAGAGGTTTTGGGCGTTGGCTACGGCTATTTGATCCTTGAGTTCAGCAAAATGTTGGGCTAAAAATTGTTGTCCAAAATTTAAATGCATATATTCATCTTTGACCACGTTTTCGGTGATCCGACGCGCAAAATCATCAGCAACGGGAATATAAATATTGTAGGCAGCAATGGCAAAGCACTCAATGATCAGCGATTGGATCACC
>JANNOF010000162.1:0-11560 GCA_031398925.1 Gloeobacteraceae cyanobacterium SOY_34_metabat_371
GTCGGGGGGGAAGCAACGGTGACGGGGCCTAAATAAGCCACAGGGGTATCTACAGCAATCAGATCCCCGGCGGTACCTATTAATTGGAGGACAACACCACTTTGGGGTGCCTCTAGTTCAAAGACGGCCTTATCCCCTTCCAGATCCGCCAAAACCTGTCCTGCCTGTACGATTTCACCCACTTCGACCCGCCATTCGATCAAGGTCGCGGCCTCATCCGAAGGCGCAAGGCGGGGTAGGGGGATCATAATCCGCTCGGGATCAAGGGGTTGGGCCGTGGATATCGAACTCACAGCCGCTAAAGGCATTAGGGCCGGGACGTTAGTGCCCGTTGCCACCCCTAAATTCAGCACCGTTTGGACAATTTGATCGACCGAGGGCAATAGGGCTAATTGGGCCGCAAAGTTAAAGGGCAAATGCACATCAGGTCGGGTAACCCGGGCGGCCCGAAAAGGGATAGTTAACCGTTCTTGGAGCTGGGCTAAGATCTCAGCCCCCATACCGCAGGTCTGATTATCCTCATGGACAACAACGACCCGTTGGGTCTTTTGAACCGAAGCCAAGAGCGGATCAAGATCCAACGGACTTAAAACGGGCACACCCAGCACTTCAGCACTGATGCCCCGTTGATCAAGCTCTGTAGCTGCAGTTTGGCAAAGCCCCAACGTATTGCCCCAAGCCACTAGGGTTACATCCGTGCCCGATTGCATACGTTGCACGGGCCGGGTCCACTCCAGGGCCGAGCGCTCTAGAAGTCGTTGGGCCGGATAACGCTGATTGAGTAACGCCTTGGGATAGAGAAATAAGGTCGGACGGGCGCTGTAAAACGCTTGGAGCAGCAGATATCCCGCATCGAGGGGAGAACTGGGCATCACCACGTCTAAACCGGGAATATGGGCAAAGATCGACTCATTGGTTTGACTATGGTACGGCCCAAGCCCGGCGCGATAGGCGCCACAGGGAGCCAAGATCAGCACCGGAGCCGTCCAATTCCCAGCGGTACGCCAATACATGGTGGCAATTTCACTGAGGATCTGATTAAATCCCGGCCCTACAAAGTCAATAAACTGTAAAAAAGCAATGGGCCGTTCACCGGTTAACGCCCTCCCCACCGCAGTACCCAGGATCGTCGCCTCGGCGAGGGGAGCATTGGTTACCCGCCCTGTGCCAAAACGGGTCGATAGGCCCCTAGTGACACCGAACACATCCCCCTTGGGGTCTTCAATGTCTTGACCATAGAGCAAAACCCGAGGCTCCCGTTCCAAAAGTAGCCCTAGGGACTCGTTGAGGACCTGTCTAAGGGTCAGATCGGTGCCGGTATGTAAGAGTTGATCCGTTAGTCCTTGAAGCCAAGGATTGGGAAGTTGGGCGGTGGGAGCAAATAATTCCAAGCTCGGTTCAGGAAGGGGGGCTTGTTCCGCCCTCTGGATGGCAACTTCGATTTCTTGCTGGACGTGCTCCTGGATCTGCGTCAATTCGGCTTCGGTAACCCAACCGGACTCCAGGCAAATCTTTTGCCAACGGGCTAAGGGATCACGGGCCCGACCTTCAGCCAGTTCCGGTTGCGGACGATAAACCTGCTGATCATCAGAACTGGAATGGCTGGCTAGCCGCTCGAGTTGACAAATTAAGATTTTAGGACCACTGCCCGCCCGGAGTTGGGTTATGGCCTCTCCAGCCACTTGATAAAGCTCTTGGGCATTGGTGCCATCTACATAGGTGATCGCATTCCCAAAAATCTGGGTATCCCAGTGCCAAAAGGTCTTACCCAGGGTCGTCGTGGAGATTCCATAGGCGTTGTCTTCAACGACAAACAGCACCGGCAGTTGATCCCGCACAGCTTGGGCTAGGGCCTCGTACACTTCTCCTTGCTGACTGCTGGCATCCCCCATCAGGCACATTGCCAAGTTCCCTTGGCCTTGCTTTTTGAAGACCATAGCCGTACCTACGGCGTGCAGGGCAGAACTACCCACCGGGCTTGAAAAAGAGACAATATTAAGCGCCCTATGGCTAAAGTGCGCGGTCATTTGCCGCCCCGCCGATCCCGATTCACTGTTGGCAAAAAATTCGGCAAAGAGTTCGTTTTGGGATACCCCGCGTGCCAACATCAAGGCCCGGTCCCGGTAATGGGGATAGATCCAGTCGGTAGCCCGTAGATGATCGGCTAGAACACAGAGGGCTTCGTGGCCCCCTGCGGATATTTGAAAACTCGATCCCCGGCCCTGGCGGATCAGGCTTTCTTCTGCCCGGTCGGCCCAGCGCGATTGGAACATGCACTGAAGCCAGCGGAGGGCTTGGGCTGGGGTGACAAGGGGCACAGTTACCTACCTGCGGTCATCACAAATCTTACCGGAAATTAGGGGACGAATGATTCTTCCAGGTTTTCTCCCTCTGGCCCTAGATCCTCTTGGGGTAGGGTAGATCGGCGTTGGGGGCGGCTTTCAACGGATTCTTCTGTCCGCTTACGTTTCTTCTTAGTTTTAGGGGCATCGGTGGTTTCTGTCGTTCTAGCGGCGCGTTGGGCAGATCCAGACGCATTTTCGGCTGGTTGCTTAGGATCAAAAACCGCACTTGCCTTATTGGCTGTAGGAAAGCTCAGCACGGGTTGCCCTGTGAGGGCCTGCTCCATATATTGCTTCCACAGGGGCGCAATGTAGGTTCCTCCGGCAGTTCCAGAGGCTAAAGGGCTATAGTTGTCATTTCCGATCCACATTACCGTGACCATTTGGGGCACATAGCCTACAAACCAAGCATCCCGAAAATCACTGGTTGTCCCAGTTTTGCCCGCCACAGGCCGCTTGTCTTTGAGTTGGGCACGGGTTGCGGTTCCCCCCGTGACGACGGCTTGGAGGACATCATTGGTCATGTCTACGGCCTTAGGATCAAGGATCAGTTGCCGTTGGGGTTTATAGTCCAAGAGAATATTGCCCTGATGATCCGTAACTTGGACCAAAAGTGTTGCCGCGACGCCAAAACCGCCATTGGCAAAACTGGCATAGGCTTGGGCCAGCTCTAAGGGGGAAACATCCACCGATCCAAGGGCTACCGAGAGGTTGGGTTGCCAGCCCCCCCGCATGCCCAAAGACTTAGCGGTGCGGATCACATTTTGGACCCCGATACTATTGGCAATTTTGACCGCAGGGACATTGCGTGAAAACTGCACCGCCCGACGAATGCTCATCCCGCCCCAAAAAGTGCCGTCATAGTTGCGCGGAGCATAGCGTTGGTTTTTGCCATAGGAAATGGGGGCATCGACCACACTGCTATCGGGGGTATATTTGCCTGAGGCAAAGGCAGTGTAGTAGACAAAGGGCTTAAACGCCGATCCAGGTTGCCGCCGAGCTTGGGTGGCCCGGTTAAATTGACTCTTTTTAAAATCCACCCCACCCACGAGGGCTTTGATAAAACCCGTACGCGGGTCTACACTAACTAAGGCCATCTGAGAAACCCGACGGTTCTTAAGTTTGGCAGCTCCGGTCGTAACTATATTTTGGGCTTTTTTTTGGAGGTCTAGATCGAGACTGGTTTGGACCTTGAGGCCCCCTTTGCGCACCAGTTCGGGGCTAAATTTTGCCTCTAGTTCTTTGAGAATCAGCAAACTGAGATAAGGATTATCTAAGCGAAAGGACCGGATCGAACCCAGTTTGATCGCGGCGGTTTTGGCGGTTTTAGCTTCGGATGCTGTGATCACCCCCAGTTCCGCCATGCGGTCGAGTACAACCCCCTGACGTTCTTTGGCCCGCGCTAACGACCGAAACGGGGAGTAGGTTTCTGGGGGCACGGAGTAACCCCGCCATCATTGCGCCTTCGGCCAGAGTCAAGGCACTGGCACTTTTGTTGAAATAACTCTGGGCGGCGGTTTCGACCCCATAGTTGTTGTGGCCCCAATACACTTGATTGAGGTACATATGCAAGATCTGATCCTTAGAAAAGTTGCGTTCCACATCCCAGGATAAAAATGCTTCGGCTACTTTGCGGTCTAAAGATTTTTTGGGGCTCAAAAACAAATTTTTAACTAATTGTTGGGTCAGGGTTGATCCGCCTTGAACAGTCCGCCCCTCTTGAAAATTGGTTACGGCGGCGCGGAGGATCGTATCGGGACGAACCCCAGTGTGGGTATAAAACTGGTCATCTTCAATGGCGATTACCCCCTTGATCAAGTAGGGGGAAATTTTTTCTAGGGGCACCACCGAGCGATTGGCTTCGCCGTGGATCCGGCTAATGAGACGGCCCTTGATGTCAAAGATCTGGGAAGTTTCGCTCGGACTGTAGTTGCTGAGGCCCTGTACATCGGGGAGTTGCTGAAAACTTAACCAAAGGCCCCCAAAGGATCCCCCTACAGCTGCACCGACTAGGACGATAGAAGCAACGGAGACGCCAACTAAAGTTTGCCATACCGAGGAATTACGCCTAGGGCGGGGACGCGGTAGGGGATTGGTGGGTTGATCACTGACTGAAGAAATGGCTTGATCCCTCGTGCTGCTCAGATTATACCTTTTGTCTCCTAGCCTTTAGGTTACTGAGCCATGGCTAAAACGTGCTGCCTGCGGTTTTGCTCAGCCAGCAGAAAATTTTGCCCGAGGCAAACCAATCGGTCGCAGTGTACGTACTCTACGCATACAGGGAGAAAAACCATGTTCGCGTATTCTCGTCGTCATTTGATCCAACATGCCGTCCTCGGAACCTGTGGTTTAGGTTTTAGCGCCTGGGCTGCTGACGACGCAAAACCACCCGCCCAATTACCCGAATTTCAAGGCATTCAAACTTGGCTCAATAGCAAACCGTTGACCCTGGCGGATCTGAAAGATAAAGTCGTGGCGGTTCATTTATGGACTTTTTCCTGTATCAATTGCCAACGGACCCTACCTTTTATGGTTGATCTGCATCGCAAGTACACGGATCAGGGACTAAAAGTGGTGAGTGTCCACACCCCCGAATTTCCCTTTGAACGGGATATCAACAATATTAAAGCCGCCCTTAAAAAACATGACATTCGCTATCCCGTTGCGGTGGATAACAACTACCGGACGTGGCGGGCCTACAACAATTCCTACTGGCCCCATTTGTATCTAGCTGATCGTAAGGGCCGGATTCGTTATGACCATATTGGTGAAGGCGCCTATGCCAAAAATGAACAGATGGTCCGTACGTTGCTGGCTGAGGGTTAAAAACCGTGGATCCGCTGCTATTGGGTCTAGCTGCCTTAGGGGGGGTCGCTACTATTCTGTCGCCCTGTATCCTGCCTATTTTACCGATCTTAGTGGGCAGGGCACTTCAGACCCATCGCTATGGCCCGTTAGCCCTAGTGGGTGGACTGGCGGTTTCCTTTGCCCTAACGGGGAGTTTACTGGGGCTTTCGGCGGAATTTATCGGACCGTTGAGCAGCCTACTACGCCAAATTGCTATTTTTATACTCTTGATCCTGGGGTTAGCGGCGGTCTTTCCGCAGATCACCCAGCGTTTTACCGCTTGGATTCAACCCCTTAGGGCCGCTTCAGATCAATATATAGATCATCAACAGGCCGGACTCTGGGCCGAGTTTTTGATCGGTACTCAGCTTGGCCTGGTCTGGGTACCTTGTGCGGGGCCGATCTTGGGTTCTATTTTCACTTTAATCGCTGTCGAACAGGAGGCGATTACGGGCTTTTGGGCCTTACTTAGTTACGCCGTAGGTGCGGGGATCCCCATGCTGGCCCTAGCCTACGGAGGCAAGGGATTACTGCTACGGGTACGTAAATTTTATCCGCACACAGCATTGGTACAGCGGATCAGTGGGATGGGTATTGCCTTAGCTGCCGTAGCGGTCTTACTGGGTTGGGATACCCAGATCCAGTTATTGCTGGCTCCGCTTTTTCCCTCCCCTTTGATCTAAAGCGTTTGGTTGCTAGGGAACCCAATAGACGGCTTGGTTGGTGTCTAGTTTGATGGGTTGGCTTTTGGTGGCAATAACAGACCAAACGCCCACAACCCGACTACCCGCCTTGAGGACCGCCATGATGCGTCCCGTGGGTAGATCCGACTTGATTTCAAAGGCCCCATCAGTCACTGGGGCTTGGGATTGGGCATTGGCACTGGCAATGGCTTCAAAGCCTTGGACTTGGGTTTGCGCTGCCCCTGCCCCGCCCCCCGTCGTATAGGAAGCTCCGGGGGTACCAATGGTGCCGCTAAACGTACCGGTGGGTGCCTGACCAATAGCCCTTGGCCCGCCCGTATTAAAAGCGCTATTAGGGGCAGTACCGATGCCTTTAGGGCGTCCCCGCGGGGTGGGTTCGGTGCCATCTGATCCCACGGTGGGGTTACCGGGGCGATTGAGATTGGTCACCAGATCCTCTTGCCGTTGAATTCTAGATTGGATCTCTGGATTATCTAACAGGAGATAGGCTGTGCCCACCAGTGGCCCTTGGGCTTGGGTTAAGGTTGAAACCTGGAGTCCGGTGATCGTGCCTTGATAGCCCGGAAAGGGTTTAGGGGCATCCATGGGCGCGGCATCCATGGTTGGTCCTGAGACGGCTGCCGGAGGCTTTACGGCGGGGGCTACCACCGTATTTTTCGTACTTTTGCAAAAGATCTGAGCTTCGGCGCGGGTCATGGCCCCGCTTTTGATCTGTTTTTCAATGTAATCTGGGCACTGCTGCCCTAAAACAGGCTGGATCAGCAGCACTACCCCAATACTTACAGCCAAAAACCCCCGCATAGCCCCTCCTAAAAAACTTGTTCGACTTCAGCGATCTCAGGGATCATTTCTCTAAGGCGGCGTTCGATGCCCATTTTGAGGGTGTAGGTGGAGCTAGGGCAAGTCCCACAGGCCCCTTGGAGCCGCAGTTTGACGATGGGGCCTTCGATGTCGACGAGTTCCACATTACCCCCATCGGACATCAAGTAAGGCCGCAATTCATCTAAAACGGTTTCCACATTCAGGGGATTGAGTTCCAGGGTGGTATC
This sequence comes from Gloeobacteraceae cyanobacterium SOY_34_metabat_371, assembly GCA_031398925.1. GTDB lineage: Bacteria > Cyanobacteriota > Cyanobacteriia > Gloeobacterales > Anthocerotibacteraceae > JANNOF01. Next base: position 6,943 of record JANNOF010000162.1, read on the forward strand.
CACAAATAACCTCAGATGCTTTCTTTAATTGTACTAAGTGTATCGTTCTGATGGACTTCAGGGGTCAGGTTTTTCAGGGGAGGGCACACCCGTGGGTAGCGCCGATTTTGGAACTGCGCTGGCTCCATTTAGCCTACTCAACGTGCAAAGCTAATGCGGGTTCCCGACCGCTTGACCAATAAAGAAAAAGGCAATTAAAGAACAAGAAGTCTTTCTAGAACCATAAAGCTTAACGAACGTGTCTCAATTTTTGACCGCATTATTATTGATCTCGTGTTTAGGTAACTGATCAAGATTACGGTTGGTACCAATGAGTACCAGCAGATCACCAGGAGCAATACGGTCATCAGGGTCAGGATTGACATTAAACATACCTGAGTGACGAAATGCTAATACCGTGACGCGATACCGCCGCCGCAGGTCAAGCTCCCGTAAGGTCCGCCCTGTAAATTCCTTGGGTGCCACCACTTCGACAATACTGTGGTCTGCATCTAACTGTAGGGACTCGATCATGCCGGTCGAAGTCAAGGAAAGGGCCACCGAGCGCCCCATATCGCTCTCTGGATAAACCACCCGGTCTGCGCCTATTTTATTTAAGACTTTGCCATGGACCGGGCTATTGGCTTTGGCCACCACGTAGGGGATCCCTAAGTCTTTGGCATTGAGGGTAGCCAAAATACTTTCTTGCAAAAATGTACCGATGGCGATCACCCCTACTTGAAACTCTTGGCCCCCGATCTGTCGGAGCGCATTGGGGTCCGTAGCATCGATCTGCAGTACCTGGGTTGCGATATTTTCAGAAGAGGCCCGTTGTACCCGTTCTTCAGAATTATCTACTGCTAAAACGTCATAACCCAGGTTGTGTAGGGTGCTAGCAACCGAAGTTCCGAAGCGGCCCAAGCCCACAACCAAAAATTGATTCCGATGCTCCTTTTTGACCCATTTCAGTAAGTCCATGTAATTAACCTATGAGAATTTGTTCTTCTGGTTGCCGATAGAGGGGGGTAGCAGGCTGGGTCAGCAAGGCTTCAGCCAGTAAAAGTACGCCCACGCGCCCCACATACATATTAAAGATCAGGATAATTTGCCCTGCTGGAGACATTTGGCCGGTGATCCCTGTAGACAAACCCACTGTGCAAAACGCGGAGACCCCCTCAAATAGGAGGACGAGAAACCGTTGTGTGGGGTCTGTGAGGGTCAGTCCTACCAAGGAGAGGGCAATGACCAACAACGATCCGAGGACAATAGCACTGGCTTTGCGTAAGGCTCCATTACTCAATCGGCGGTTAAAAAGTAAAACATCCTCCCGACCCTGCACCACAGCTAGCATATTACTGACCAAGATCGCAAAGGTGGTTGTCTTCAGCCCCCCGCCCGTTGAGGCCGGGGATGCCCCAATCAGCATTAAAAGACAGATCCAAAATAAAGCGGCATCCTTGAGTACATCGAAGGGAATTGCATTAAATCCCGCAGTCCGGGCGCTGATCGAATGAAAAATGGCATTGCTCCACTGTGCGCCTAGCTCCAAGCCGCCAAGGGTTTTGGGATTTGAACCTTCGATTACAAAAAGCCCAACAGCGCCCAGTAAGACCAGCACCATGGAGGTCAACACCACCACCCGTGTATGTAAGCTGAGCAGTACCGGGGGTAAAGGGGACTGGCCTAGGACCTTACGGAGGAAGGGCAGCCACCATTTGTCGTATAGCTCACTCCAAGCCTGGTAGCCTAACCCACCAGAGACAATCAGAAAGCCCAATACCCCAAGGACAAGGTAATTTTGTTGCCAAGACACGAGATTATCGGGCAGTAGACCAAAGCCTGCATTGTTAAATGCGCTGACGCTATGAAAAACAGCCGACCATAGACCCGCGCCCCAACCATAACGCTCAATCAAAGGGGGTGCGATCAAGGCCGCTCCGATGGTTTCAAAGCCCAAAGTCATGACGAAGACGCGGATCAATAGCCTGCGGATCTGCGCTCCCCCAAGGTTTCCTAGAGATTCTTGGAGTGCCAAACGGTTGCGTAAACTGATGCGTTGGCCTACTAAAAGCAATAAAAAAGTGGTGGCACTCATATAGCCCAGCCCCCCTAACTGAAAAAGAAGGCAAATGATCGCTTGGCCAAACCAGGAGTAATAGCTGCCGGTATCTACCACCACTAATCCGGTTACACACACCGCTGAAGTACTGGTAAAAAGGGCAATCAGCACCGGATTCCAGTCGCCACTGACCGTTGCCCAAGGGGTGATCAATAACCCTGTGCCCAGAGCAATTAGGAATAAAAAACCCAAGCAGATGATTTGAGCAGGGGCTAAATTGGGCATGGGCTAGGTAAAGAAGGCTATGGGCAAGTATGACTGAGTTAAAGGCTATCCTACAAGAATTGTTTGAGACCCAGGTTCACAGCTCAGAGATTTGGGCATCGACACCACTGCACCTAATTGACGTTGGTACTACCCCGGACTATGATTGAAGGTCTGCCCCTAACGGGGTCAGGTTTTTTATGGGAGGGCACCCGTGAGTAACGCCGATTTTGGAACTGCGCTGGCTCCATTTAGCCTACCGGACTTGATCCACATTCAACGTGCAAGTTTCCGCTGGTTTATGGAAGAAGGTTTGATCGAAGAGATCATGAGTTTTTCACCTATCGAAGACTATACAGGCAAGTTGGAATTACATTTTTTGCCGGAATATCGCATTGTTGAACCGAAATATAGCGTAGATGAAGCTAAGCGTCGAGATGCTACCTATGCAGTCCAGCTCCGAGTTCCCGCCCGTTTAACCAACAAAGAAAAAGGCGAGATCAAAGAACAGGAAGTCTTTTTGGGTGAACTCCCCTTAATGACAGAACGGGGAACTTTTATTATCAACGGGGCCGAGCGCGTCATCGTCAATCAGATCGTGCGGTCGCCGGGGGTTTATTTCAAAAAAGAAACCGATACTTCGGGACGCCCTACGTTTAGTGCTTCGTTGATCCCCAACCGAGGCGCGTGGCTGAAGTTTGAAACCGATGTCAATGATCTGGTTTGGGTGCGTATTGACAAAACCCGTAAGCTTTCGGCTTTGGTATTACTCAAAGCCTTGGGTATGACCGATAGCGAGATCTTAGATAAGTTGCGTCACCCGGATTTTTTCCAAAAGACCATCGACAAAGAAGGCAGCTACACCGAAGAAGACGCGCTGTTGGAGCTATACCGTAAGCTGAGGCCCGGTGAACCCCCGACCGTATCGGGAGCGCAGCAACTTTTGCATTCGCGCTTCTTTGATGCCAAGCGCTACGACTTGGGCCGCGTCGGTCGCTACAAAATCAACCGCAAATTGCGTCTGTCGGTGCCCGAAGGCACCCGCACCCTGACCACCGAAGACATTCTGAGCTGTATCGATTACCTGATCAACTTGGAATATGACCTGGGCACCACTGACGATATCGATCACTTGGGTAATCGCCGGGTGCGCTCGGTGGGTGAACTGCTCCAAAACCAAATGCGCGTCGGGCTTAATCGTCTGGAGCGGATCATTAAAGAACGGATGACGGTTTCTGATGCTGAGACCCTGACCCCGGCTTCTTTGGTCAACCCCAAGCCTTTGGTCGCAGCCATTAAAGAGTTCTTTGGGTCTTCGCAGCTTTCGCAGTTTATGGATCAAACCAATCCTCTGGCGGAACTGACCCACAAGCGGCGGCTTAGTGCCCTTGGTCCTGGGGGCTTGACCCGTGAACGGGCGGGCTTTGCGGTGCGGGACATTCACCCGAGTCACTATGGTCGGATCTGCCCCATTGAAACCCCTGAAGGCCCGAACGCCGGACTGATCGGTTCTTTGGCAACCCACGCTAGGGTCAATCCCTACGGCTTTGTGGAAACCCCGGTCTTTAAAGTCGATAAACAGCGCAACATGGTCAGCCAAGAGATCCGTTATCTGACCGCCGACGAAGAAGATGAGTATCGCGTTGCTCCTGGAGATGTGCCCCTCCACGAAGACCGGACCTTTGCGGTGGATATGATCCCGGTGCGCTATCGCCAGGAATTTGCCACCGTTCCGCCCCGCGAGGTGGATTTTGTCCACGTCTCGCCGATCCAGATCGTGTCCGTTGCCACGTCGCTCATTCCTTTTTTGGAGCATGACGACGCCAACCGCGCCCTGATGGGGGCGAACATGCAACGCCAAGCGGTGCCTTTGTTGCGTCCTGAACGGCCTTTGGTCGGGACGGGGCTAGAAGGCCAATGCGCCCGTGACTCGGGGATGGTGATCATCTCTCAAAAAGTTGCGGAAGTAGAGTTTGTCAGTGCCACCGAGATCCGCTTGCGCAACGAAGACGGTACCCGTTCTTCCCACCCGCTGCAGAAGTACCAACGCTCTAACCAAGATACTTGCCTCAACCAAAAACCCCTCGTTTACGAAGGGGATCAAGTGGTTGCAGGGCAAGTCATTGCCGATGGATCAGCCACCGAAGGCGGCGAATTGGCTCTGGGGCAAAACGTCCTGGTCGCCTACATGCCCTGGGAAGGCTACAACTACGAGGATGCGATCCTTATTAGTGAGCGCCTCGTCCGAGAAGACGTGTACACCTCAATCCACGTAGAGAAATTTGAGATCGAGGCCCGTCAAACGAAACTTGGTCC
>JANNOF010000385.1:0-3466 GCA_031398925.1 Gloeobacteraceae cyanobacterium SOY_34_metabat_371
CAGGAGATTCAGTAAGCCAGCTTTTTAAGGAGTCAAGGCACTTATGATTCATACCTCAGGGCACCCCCACGGATTGCAAAAGGCGGTCGATCACTTCGCGGGGCGGGCGGGCGCCACTGGTGATCAGCCGATGGGAAAGCACAAAAGGGGCGAGCGCTTTGACATCATCGGGTAGCGCATAATCACGGCCTGAAAGGTACGCCAAGGCTTGGGCACCGCGTTGGAGGGCTACGGCTCCCCTAGGACTGACCCCTAGGGTTACTTGGCGGTCATCACGGGTAGCACGTACCAAAGCCAAAATATAACGCTGTAAAGGCTCTGTGATCTTCACCGTTGCCACCACCTGTTGGATCTGGAGGACATCGGCTAAGGTCAGGCACGCCGTAAGGCTACTCAGGGGTTTTTGGGCCTGGGAACTCAGGCGTTGCAGCATCTGGAGTTCTTCGGATTCTGAAGGATAACCCAGACTAAAGGCCACGGCAAAGCGATCTAACAGCGCCTCAGGCAAGGGACTCGTACCCTGGTATTCCACGGGGTTTTGGGTGGCAACCACGAAAAAAGGCTCCCCGACTGGGCGACTGATCCCATCGGTAGTTACCTGTTGCTCTTCCATGACTTCGAGTAAACCGGCTTGGGTACGCGGAGTGGCCCGGTTGATCTCATCTGCTAAGAGGACATTGGTAAACACAGGACCGGGGATAAATTCAAAACTGCCATTTTGGGGATTCCAGATATTGGTTCCCGTGAGATCCGTCGGCAAAAGATCGGGTGTGAATTGGATCCTTTGAAAATTTCCAGCAACAGAACGGGCTAAGGTTTTGGCCATTAGGGTTTTACCTACCCCAGGTACATCTTCTAAAAGGGCATGTCCCCCGCTAAATAAAGCCACAAGTAGCAGTTGTACCGACTGTTCTTTACCAACAATGACCCGCCCCATCATCTGGGTGAGCTGAGTAATACGCTGATCCAAGGGGAATTCTCCGGCTGGGGCATTCCTATCCTAGGGCTAGGACAGGGCTTCTGGGGGTAAGTTGAGGATCTGGATCTGATGACTGAGGGTGCGTTGAATATAGCCTTGATCCTCGTAGCGTTTCATTAAACGCGTCACAGTAACCCGTGTCACGCCCAAGATCCTGGCGATATGGGCCTGGGTCAAACGAAAGGGAACGACTTTATCGGTGTTTTGCACCTGGGCATGATGGGTCTCTAGATACTGCAAAAACAACCAAAACCGGGTAGAAATATCCCCACAATGGAGTAGGCCCATTAGATGCTCCGTCTGATGAAGACGATGCTGTAAACCCAGGATCTGCTCGGTATTTAAAGCCTTGGTAATCGGGACCATCCGGGCCAAGGAAAGCGCCTCACACATCCGCTCTGGATCTTGCTCCGTTGGCCCTTGAAAGACTTGGTGGGCTTGAACAAAACCTATACAAATTTCTCTTAGGTCCAAAATACGGATCAATAAAGTCCCTTCAATACACCAGTACCAGGTATCCCGCTGTAGGGTAAGAGCATGGCCCCGGCGTAAAATAACTTCTGACATCACACCAAGTCCTTGCGTTCCTCCTATAATTGCGCATTGTCTACCCAGAACAGATCGATTGGTCTCAAATGGGTATATCACTGAGAAAGAGCTTCAGGATAGAACATGGACCGGGTAGTGATTGTCGGTGGGGGATTTGGCGGCTTGTATACCGCCTTAAATTTGGCCCGGCTGCCGGGAGCGCCCCCGATTACCTTGATCGACCGTCAGGAACGTTTTGTTTTTACACCGCTTTTATATGAGCTAGTCAGCCAAGAATTCGCCCTTTGGGAAGTGGCCCCCACTTTTCGGTCCATACTGGATCTCTTTGGGATCCGGTTTATTCAGGGCGAAGTTGTAGAATTTGACCTGCTGCAAAAACGGGTACAGCTCACCGATGGAACTTTTTTACCCTGGGGAACCTTAGTCATTGCCGTAGGTGGCGAAACGCCTCTGGATCTGGTTGCTGGGGCACGGGCCTTTGCCCTGCCTTTTCGGTCCTTGGCCCACGCAGAACAGCTTATGCAAAAAATCCGGCAATGGGACCAAGAACAGCGTCAAGATCTTAATCTGAGCATCATTGGGGCGGGATCCAGTGGCATCGAACTGGCCTGTAAATTGGCAGACCGCCTCAAACGTCGGGCACAGATCACCTTGATTGATCAGGCCCATAGCATCTTGCCAGGGGGAAGCTCTTTTTTGAAGGCTCAAGCCCAACAAGCCCTGACCCATCGGGGGATCACTGTTTTGCTTGGTACGTCCGTGGAACGGGTTGAAAACGGACACGTATTATTGACGGGGCACGGTTCTTTGGCCTCGGATTTAACCCTGTGGACCGTTGGTACCGTGCCCGCTGGAGCATTGGAAGGACTTGATAGTGCCAAGGACCCTAGAGGACGCGTCCGGGTAAATAGACAGCTACAGGTTCAGGAGGGGGTCTATGCCCTAGGGGATAGTGCCCTGACGGACCCTGCCTTCCCTGTCACCGCCCAGGTTGCTATTCAGCAGGCCGATTGTGTGGCGTGGAATATTTGGGCTAAAGCCAAGGGTTTACCCCGCAAAGAGTTTAATTATTTAGATCTGGGTCAAATGATGAGTTTAGGGATCGGCGATGCTGCCTGTGAGCTTTTAGGGGGCGTTATGCTTGAAGGCCCGCTAGCTGCAAATTTTCGGCGTTTGGTCTACACAGCCCGTATGCCAGGGGTCACGCAACCGCTCACGGTGGGTTGGAGTTGGTTCACCGAACCCGTCCGGCAATTGATACCTTGATCTCATATCAAATTCGGGGGATAGGGGGCTGCCAGATCCCTGACTCGGTCAGACTCTAGGGCAGCCCAAAGCTCGGAAATAATTGATCCCGACGGATCCTACATAAGTTCATGCGTCACTTTTGCCGAAGTTTGCGAAGATCAAGGGAACGCACGTAGAGGGATACATGGCAATTGGCTATTTGGCTCTAGTTTTACATGCCCATTTGCCCTATGTCCGTCATCCTGAGACAGAATACGTTTTAGAAGAAGAATGGCTATTTGAAGCAATTACTGAAACCTATATCCCCCTGATCCGTATGTTTGAGGGCCTAGAAGCCGATGGGATTCCCTTTCGGGTAACCATGTCCATGACCCCGCCGTTAGTGGCGATGCTCCAAGACCCTTATTTGCAAGATAAATACGATGAACATCTGGCGCTTAGCCAGGAATTGGTTGAAAAAGAACTAGAGCGTACAAAGGATCATGGGCATTTGCAGTATTTAGCCCGTCATTATGAACAGTTCTTTCAAGAAGCCTACGATACTTGGCATCATTACGAGCGCAATCTCGTACGGGCCTTTCGCCATTTTCAAGACCAAGGCAATTTAGATATTCTCACCTGTGGCGCTACCCACGGTTATTTGCCCCTGATGCAGATGTACCCCCAAGCGGTATGGGCCCAACTCAAAGT
>JANNOF010000255.1:0-1530 GCA_031398925.1 Gloeobacteraceae cyanobacterium SOY_34_metabat_371
ACAGAATTTAGAAGAGGCGATCGCTTCTTACACCTGTGCTTTGGAAGTCAGAACCCGCCAAGCCTTCCCACAACAATGGGCGACGACGCAAAATAATCTGGGGAATGCTTACTTGTACAGAATATTGGGGGACAAAGCACAGAATTTAGAACTTGCGATTGCTTCTTTCACCTCTGCTTTGGAAGTTAGAACCCGCCAAGCCTTCCCGCAACAATGGGCGACGACGCAAAATAATCTCGGGAATGCTTACTCTGACAGAATATTGGGGGACAAAGCACAGAATTTAGAATTGGCGATCGCTTCTTACACCTGTGCTTTGGAAGTATTAACCCGCCAATCCTTTCCGCAAAACCATGCTGACACATTATTCAACCTGGGTATTGCTTACCAAGATGCACAAAGCTTCAACGAAGCTTACACAACTTTTAAATCTGCTATTGAAACAGCGGAGTTGTTGCGTGGGGAAATTGTTTCTGGCGATGAAAGCAAACGCAAGCAAGCAGAATACTTTAATAAAATTTACCGTCGCATGGTAGAAGTTTGTCTGGAGTTGAAACAATCTACCGAAGCAATAGAATATATTGAGCGTAGCAAAACCCGTAACTTGGTGGAACTCCTGTTTAGTTCTGATTTGTACCCCAAACTCGCCATACCTGAAGAGTCTAAAAATCAACTCCAACAGCTACAGCAAGAGATTGAAGAAGAAAAGCGCCGTGTAGAACAAGCAGAAAAATCTAATCTTGATGATATTAATTCCACTCAACTCAATAAGTTGCGTCAACAGCGAGAACAACTGATCACAAGAATTGTCGGCTTGAACCCCATCCGCTATGACGAGATTTACAACTTACTAGATCACCAAACTGCAATCATCCAATTTTACATTTTTGACAATTGTTTTCGCGCTTTCGTCATCACCCGCCACAACGAACAACCAAAAATTTGGCAGTCGGAACCGCAAGACTTAGAAAAGTTGGCGAATTGGAGAGATGAATATCTCCAGCTTTACGATGACGACAAAAAGCGCTGGCGATTTTGCCTGAATGATCAACTTAGCGAACTCGCTGATATTTTACATATCCAACAAATTCTTGAAATTGTTCCACAAGAGTGCAAGAAAGTTATTTTAATTCCCAATCTTTACCTGCACCTACTCCCGCTTCATGCTTTACCGTTATCTTCAGAGGAATATGTCATAGATAAATTCCCTAACGGCGTTAGTTATGCACCCAGTTGTCAACTTTGGCGCGTGACTCAAAACAAAACCAAGACATTCTCTGATACTAAATTACCTCACCCCGCCCTAACGGGCACCCCTCTCCTTAGTAAGGAGAGGGGCGGGGGTGAGGTTTTGAACGACTCGCAATTCCGCCACTTATTTGCCATTCAAAACCCCACAGATAATTTAGAGTTCACTGATATTGAAGTCGAGACAATTGCTGCTGCATTTCACCCACGCCACATCCTGAAAAAAAGTGAAGCTACAGCACAAGCTTTGAGAGAATTTCCAAACAACGAAAACTTATGCAA
>JANNOF010000269.1:0-6759 GCA_031398925.1 Gloeobacteraceae cyanobacterium SOY_34_metabat_371
GGTATCTAAGTCACCTTGATCATAGTAAATACTAGCAATATTATTGATCAATCTTGCTTCTGTGTTGCGGCTACCGGAGGCTTGGGCCAGGGCTAAACTCTCTTTGAGATAAAGTAGCGCTTTAGTAGCATCTTTTAGCGCAGCATAGGTACTACCGAGATTATAAAGTGCAGCCATTATTTGATTGGATTCATTGAGCCCGCGCTGGATCTTTAAAGCTTCTTCAAAACCTGGAAGTGCTTGTTTGTTCTGTCCCATACTGTTGTAAATGACACCTTGGCGGAAGAGAATTTTAGCAATTTGTTTGCGGGCATCTGCTTGCCGCGCTAGAGCCAACCCCTGATCGAGTAAGGCTAAACTTGCTGTGGGGTCCGTTGCTTTAACTTCGTTAGCTTGATCGTAAAACCCTTGAATTTTGGCCAGATCCACTTCCGTTGGTTGGGCTATGACCGGACTTCCTAATAGGAGGGCTGTACTGATTACACATAAAAGACTAGGTAGACGGTTCATGGGTACTCCTGAAGTAAATAGGGTCTGTTTTGGGCAATTCATTTATCGTTCGCTTAGCGTTCGATCTTGGCGGTAGCCTTGGCTTCGATTAAGTAAACTTTACCCCCAGAGTAATCAACAACGTAGACATTTCCCGCTTCATCTTCCCCAAAGGTACTAAGGTCTAGACCACTTTTTAAGAGAACTGTATTGCGCCACTTAGTACCGTCTAACTTAAGGCCCCAGAGCGTACCCGAGCAATAGTCCCCATAGATAAAGGTTCCGCGCATCGTAGGGTAGGTAGTCCCCCGATAAACATAGCCCCCCGTCACCGAGCAACCCAAGCCATGATCATATTCCCACACCGGAGCGATGTACTTGGGAGGTTTAGTACAGGATATTTTGTTGTAGCAATTCGTCCCTTCCAGAATATTCCACCCATAGTTGTGTCCACCCGGACTACCACTGTCTTGGAAATTGATCTCCTCACGGTTTTGTTGACCCACATCGGCGATATAAAGGTCCCCTTTGGATCGATCAAAGGAAAAGCGCCAGGGATTGCGCAGGCCCAAGGCCCAGATCTCTGGCCTATAGCCTGGAGTTTTGACATAGGGATTGGTGGGGGGCACCCTGTAGGCACCAGTTCCCGCCGAAACGTCTAAGCGGAGGATCTTGCCTAAAAGCGCATTGGTATTTTGACCATTACCCAAGGGATCACCGCCACTGCCCCCATCGCCGGTACCGGCATAGAGATAGCCGTCTTTGGGACTAAAGGCTAACTGTCCGCCATTGTGATTGGAAAATCTACCGTGGGGGATCGTAAGTAAAACTTGTTCGGTGCCTAGGTTTGCCCCATCGGGTTTAGCACTGACGCTAAAACGCGAGATGGTGATCGCGCCATCGGGGGCTGTGTAATAGACATAAAACCTACCCTGAGTTTTATAATTAGCCGGAAATGCTAAGCCCAAAAGCCCTTGTTCACCGCCAGAACTGGTGATCTTGCTGGCTAGATCAATAAAAGGCGTAGTTAATAAAGCGCCATTTTTGAAAATACGAATTTTGCCCTTGCGCTCAACCAGAAAGATCCGTCCACTACCATCGTTAGCATGGGTAAGGCTGGTTACTTCACTAAGACCAGATATCTTTTGAGTCAAAACAATAGTGGGCCATGATAGCGGTGCTGCACCGACAGAAATAGGGGTAAGAACCGCTCCCAGAGCCAAAATTGCTAGTCTTATTTGCGCAGATAGCATAGGTGACCCATCATCATGTAGGTCACTGCTCATTTTAAAAGCTCTATCTGGTCGCGTCAACTCAAGAAAAGTCTTTTAACTTATGCAAAGTTCTATGAAGTCGCAGGTAACATGGTTAATAGTTGCAGGAAAAAAACACCATGACGGTAACTTATCCGAAAAAATTGCGCGGTCAAGTCAGCGCCCGCGACATGATGCAGATGGTGATCAAAGACCCTAACATTCATTACATCACCCTTAATCGCTATCGTTACTCAGAGCAACGTAGCTGCAAAGATTTGACGGATTTACTGGAACGTCTCGATGGACAACCCCGCGAATTGATCCGTGATCTATCCCGGCATATTAGTGATGAAGCGCGTCATGCCCAATGGTTGACCGATTTACTCTACGACCTAGGTGCAGATCTGGGGACCCCCCGTGGTCCTTCCTATATTGATGAGTACGAAAAACTTCTGCCCGATGATGGAGGAACCCCGGATGTGACTGCGGCCCTTGCTGCCATCAATGTCACCGAGAAGCGCGGGTGTAATTTCTTTGCCGCCCACATTGCGGTCCTCAAAGCCGCGGATCCGACTCCAGAACATCAGGCGATCCTCAAAGTGCTTAATCAGATCTTTCCCGAAGAAGCGGGTCATGTGCGCTGGGGCAACCGCTGGTTAGGCCAAATGGCCCGGATCAGCCCTACCCATGCCCTTAAAGTACAAGAAGCCAAAAAGACCTACAGCGCTATTGAACAAGCGGCCTTTGAGGCAGGACTAGATATCACCGTGGGCGCTGAACTCCGGCGCCTCCAACATGTCAATGAGATCGCCGAAACCCTCCCGGTTTGGGAGCGTCCTGGTTATCTAGCAGGTCAGTTACCACGGATCTTGCCCGATCTGAATCGCGCCCGGTTTGATACTGCCGCCTGGGTCCTTGAATCTGATCCCGTTGGTTTTGTGCAGCGCTTTTTGCCCATGATCTTGGGGCGGAATGCTCAAAAAGAACAAGCTGCCTAGGATCGTTTACCCAATGCCTCAGCGTGGGGCATTGGGTAGGGCTGCGGTTTGAACCTGTAGCGTAATCAGTTCTGCGCCCCTAGCAAGGGTAAAGCGCAAATTTTGCTTGGGTTTTGCCTGTTCGATCACCTCTTGGATCTGGCTGGCTTCTTTGACCGAATTTCCATTCAAGGCCGTGATCACATCCCCAGGGCGGATCCCGGCTTTTTCGGCCGGAGAGTCAGGCAAAACCTCCTGCACTAAAACCCCTTGGGTTGTGGGTACGGTGATGCCACTTTGTTGCAGGGTGGTCAAAACTTCTGGGGTGAGGTTGATCATGCGTACCCCCACATAGGCACGGGCCGTGCTACCCCCTTGGATCAGTTGGGTGGCGACTTGTTGGGCCAGATCAATGGGAATCGCAAAGCCCAAGCCCTGGGCTCCTTGAATGATCGCGGTATTGATACCGATCACTTCCCCTTGAATATTGATCAACGGTCCCCCAGAATTACCAGGATTGATCGCAGCATCGGTTTGGATAAAGTCTACCTGTTTATCGGGGATGCCAATTTGGGCACTTGGACGCCTAAGGGCACTGATGATCCCCGCCGTAACCGTATTTTCAAAACCCAGGGGATCACCTAGGGCCACCACAAATTGACCGGGGCGGAGTTGACTCGAGGACCCCAGGGTAGCGGGGGTTAGGTTCTTAACCCCTTTGACTTGGATCACCGCCACATCTGTCACAGGATCAGTGCCCAGCACTTGACCGGGGTATTCCATGCCACTGGCAAACTTGACTTGTACGGTTCTTGCCCCCGTGACCACGTGGGCATTGGTCAAAATAGTGCCATTGGCATCAATAATGAAGCCCGATCCTTGCCCTTGTCGGATCTGTTGACGGGGTTGGATCTCATACCCAAAGAAATCTTCCATCAAGCGTCGATACCGGCTATCTTCTCCAGCGGTGGCCGGGATGACCACTTCCACTTTGATCGAAACTACACTGGGGATCACTTTAGCCGCTGCATCGGCAATAAAATCAGTGCCCGTAACTACTGGACTAGGTATGGCTAACGGTGCAGTCTTTGGCTCAGCAATGGGGAGTGTTACATTATCTTGCGTGGGGATCAGTTCGCAGCCACTCAGCGTGCATAGCAACAGACCCCAAAATACGTAGAGACGATGGCGCATTGCTTCAACCTAAGATCCTGTCCTAGTTCCAGGATACACGAGTAATTTCAAATCTCCAGAAAGTAGCTTTATTTTAGGAACTGATCATCCGATAATATACGGACTTGATACATTTCATAGTGTTGCCATACTTAATATAATATTACCTTTTAACGGGTTATCTTTAGTATAATACCAGACGATTTGTTGTTAAAGTTTTATTGCATTATAAATCCTGCTTAATCACTTGAATCATAATAAGAGTATCCGGTTGATGCACTTCGATAGGAGGGGCTCATGGTTAGACATCGGGTTGAAATAAAAGGGCATGTGCTTGATGTTGATAAGGTTACAGCGAGTGTTTTTGAAGACGAAACACTGTTGTATACGCGGTTCCTAACGGTGACTGAGGCCCAACAGTTAGTTGACGATGCCAATGCTCAGGGCTTTATTGTTCATTGGGACCAAGGGTGTGGTGCTCCGTACCGCACGTGGCTCCAAGAACGTAATCCCTGCCCTGTCTAGATTTAGACTTATTTCCCCCCTTCCTGCCCCTTCTTCACTGGTTTTGTACGCCACACTGCACAGAAAGAGCTGTTAAGATCGCCCTAGGTTCCCTTATGGGTGCCGCTCCACAGCAAACAAGGACGGTGTGGCATGAAATTTAGAATCTGGTTACAACAGGAATTTTATACCTCAGTTGTCCGCGCTCCGCGTGCCCTTGCCTGGTTTCAAAATCTTTACTGGGCCATTGAAGCCTATGGCGAAGTACCTAATCTAGATCATATTACGGGGCGTTTAGGCGACGAATGGCTAGAGCGTAACCTCACCAAACACATGCGCGATGAGGAACGTCACGCCCGTCTTTGGTCCGATCTGTTGCATGCACGGGGAGATTTTAATCCCGCGCAACTCCCCCCTTGGGCCAATACCGTAGCGGCTTTTCATGAGGCGGGTTGGCTGGGAATGCTCGAACGGCTGACCAACGGAGACCCGGTGGATTCGGTGGAATTAATTCCTTTTTTTGCGGCCTTGCATATTCTAGAAGTAGATGGTGTGGAGCGGTTTAGCCTATTTGCCCAAGTAGCCCGTCCCATCGATCCCCAGACCGCCGAAGTCCTAGATTCGATCATCAAAGACGAACAATTTCATGTGTGGTATACCCGTGAAGCCGTCCTGCGCCTCGGTAAACGGCTGGGCTGTGAACCCTATGCCCTTGAATGCATCGCCCAGGCGCGTTCTGCCTATGAAAAGCGGCTTTTAGCCTCTACGGGGTATTTTATTCACGCCCTTCAGGATCAGGGCGCTAAATTTAGTACTACGTTCCTGACGGTTTCTACCGTCCTGGATTGGATCGGGAGTGCCACCGGCGCTAAGGGAACCAGTATTACCATCAGCCCTCCGCCAGTTGCCCCGTCTCGCTTACGGGAGGCCGTAGCGGTCTAATGACGTCATTGGTTTACGACCCTGAGCGCCTTGCCGAACAATTAGCGGACTTGCCTACCAGCCCTGGCATTTATCAAATGCGGACCACGGACGGAGATCTGCTGTACATCGGCAAGGCCAAAAGTCTTAGACAACGGGTGAGAAGTTACTTTCAACCGGGTCAGCAGCTTTCGGCCCGGATCCAGATCATGGTTCAGCAAGTGGGTCAGATCGAATGGATCTTGACCGATACGGAGGCCGAGGCCCTAAATCTCGAAGAAACCTTAGTCAAGCGCCATCAACCGCGTTACAACGTCTTGCTCAAGGACGATAAGCAGTATCCCTCGATCTGTATTACGTGGTCCGAAGAATACCCCCGGATCTTTGTTTGTCGGCCCAGGGGCGCACGGCTATCTAAAGATAAATATTTTGGACCCTTTGTGGATGCGGGGGCGGCCCATCAAATGGTGGCCTTTCTAAAGCGTAATTTTCCTTTACGGCAGCGCAGCACGATTCTTTTTAAAGACCGCCCGTGCATTAACTATGATCTGGGCCGTTGTCCTGGGGTCTGTCAACAACTGATCACCCCCCAAGCGTACCGGCAGACCATGCAGCAGGTGCAATGGGTACTCCAGGGCCGGGTGACGGAACTTTTAGAGGGATTGCAGGATCAAATGATCCAAGCGGCGGAGCAGATGGAATTTGAAAAAGCTGCGCGGCTCAGAGACCAGGTCAAAGGTTTAGAGATCTTGACTGAATCTCAAAAAATGTCGCTACCCGATACGACGATTCATCGGGATGCCTGGGCCTTAGCCCGCGACGCGCAACGGGTTTGTGTGCAGTTATTCCAGGTGCGTTCGGGTAAATTAATCGGTAGGCTGGGCTTTACCTTTCAAAATGATGCCATTGCATCCAGTTGGATCCTCCAGCAGGTGATCCAGGAACATTATCCAACCCTAGCCCCGGAAGAAGTACCCCCAGAAATTTTGGTGGCAGAACCGATCCCGGATCAACAACTGATCGAAGACTGGCTAAGTGAGCGCCGGGGCAGGGTTGTCGCCATCAAACATCCGCAACGTCAGGTCAAAGCAGAACTGGTCGAGCTCGTCCAACGCAATGCCCAATCAGAACTGGAGCGTTTAGCGAGAGTCAGTCGCGCCGAAGAAGAGGGCTTAGTGCAACTGACGCAAGTCTTAGATCTGCCCAGTGTGCCGCACCGCATGGAGTGCTACGACATTTCCCACATTCACGGAATCGGCGTGGCCGTCATCACCAGCACATCCGGATTCGCGCCCTTGGCCGCGAGCGTGCCGCGCTGCACCACGCCAAAGCGATGCTGCTCGTCGATCACGACCAGTGCGAGCGCCTTGAATGTCACGTGCGCCTGGACCAGCGCCTGTGTTCCCACCACCAGGTTGATCTCGCCGCGCTCGATGGCC
>JANNOF010000307.1:0-1726 GCA_031398925.1 Gloeobacteraceae cyanobacterium SOY_34_metabat_371
CACGTGTGTGCTCTGTCTGAATCAGTAGCAAGTCGATCAGCCAGCATATTTAAACCTGAGAAGGAAAAAGAAAGCTTCAATCAGTTCATTCTGATTTCTTAGTTCTGTGTTCTCCTCAAAACTCCGGATCACGACTTCTGTTGAGTTTCACAGGGAATTCGGTCAGGCAACCCAGTTTCTGTACCGTTTGTTGTCAATCTCAAAAGTATGATACAATAAAATACTTTCATATAAATTATTAACTGAATCAATTATCAGTTAAGAAAACTTAGTTGAAACTTCATAACTAAAATTATGAAGATTAACTGATAACTAAACACTGTGAATAAACTTCCTGCATCAAGGGAGTAAATCACGGTAGATAGAGTTCACTAAACTGCTGAAGTTCAAAAGTAGAAACCTAAAAATTTGGTACATCGCTTCTGTAGATATGTAAGTAAAGTAAAACAGCAAAAATTCTTCTCAGACCCTATCAAAACTTGAGTAAAAGGGACTGAATGAAAAAACAGAAGGCTGAACTCCTAAAGTTTTTAGGATATTGAGCTTTGAGGAAATCGGAAACTGGTACGCCGACTCCTTGCTCACAGCCAATTGAATTCTCCCAGCGTTAGGTTAGTCAAAGGCAAGTAAAAATAATGTAATTTTAGTTGCCTTCTCACACAAACTATGTGTTGAAAGCTGTGGAAGTATCAAAAAAATCCAGGTTAAGCTAGAGAAGAGAGTTCGGGTCAGCTTTGTACCCATTGAGGGAAAGAGCAAGACTCATTCTCAACCCAGAAATTTTCTCAAGTTGGCATTGTCCTTACTCCATGCTGCGAATTATCACTCAGCAGGCAGACGTTAGAGCAGAACTACAACGGATCTGCGATCGCACCCATGATGAACAGGTGCTTCACAAAGAAGCAACAGTGAGGGAAGTGTTGCAGGCAGTGAAGCGCCAAGGCGATAACGCTGTACTGCATTACACAGCCGAATTCGATAAGCAAACCCTCAAGCCAGAAGAACTGCGCGTGACAGGCTCAGAACTGGATGCAGCTTACCAACAGGTATCAAAAGAATTGCTCCAGGCAATCAGACTAGCGAGTAGCCAAATCGAAGCATTTCACCGTCAGCGAGTTCCCAAAAGTTGGGTACAATTTGGCGATGATGAAATCGTATTAGGCAAGCGCTACACGCCAGTAGACAGAGCAGGGTTATATGTACCGGGTGGTCGCGCCGCCTATCCAAGCACGGTGTTGATGAATGCAATTCCGGCAAAGGTAGCAGGTGTACCGCGTGTGGCGATGGTCACACCACCAGGAGCAGAGAAAGCGATCCCCGCAGCAGTGCTCGTCGCAGCACAAGAAGCTGGGGTACAAGAAATTTATCGCGTGGGAGGCGCACAGGCGATCGCCGCTTTAGCTTATGGTACAGAAACGATTCCTAAAGTTAATATCATCACAGGTCCAGGTAATATTTATGTCACTTTAGCGAAAAAACTCGTTTATGGTATCGTAGGTATCGATTCTTTAGCAGGACCCAGCGAAGTTCTGATTATTGCCGATGAAACGGCAAACCCTGTACACCTTGCTGCTGACTTGTTAGCACAAGCTGAACACGACCCAATGGCAGCTGCAATTTTGCTGACAACGGATGCGGCTTTAGCAAAGAACGTACAACTAGCAGTAGAAAGACAGCTTGTGGATCATCCCAGGCGGACGCTCACAGAAAAAGCGATCGCTCACTA
>JANNOF010000343.1:0-13658 GCA_031398925.1 Gloeobacteraceae cyanobacterium SOY_34_metabat_371
GCCGGATATCGCGCGCGGCTCGCACGGCGATCTCGCCACGCAGAACCGGCTCGTCGGACCCGTGCGCGGCGCGCCCACCGCAATCTCCGCTCCCGCAGCGGGCGACCTGGTGCGGCCGCTGGCGGAGAAATCCGGCTGCCACGCCTGCCATGGCGCGCGGCAAAGGCTCGTCGGTCCCTCCCTCGCCGAAATCGCGGCCCGCTACCGGACCGACGCCGGGGCCGAACCGCGCCTCGCCGCCAAAGTCAAAGCCGGCAGCCAGGGCGTTTGGGGTACACAAGGGGTAAATGGGTCAAATTCCGCAAAACAGGCACCGCCGAAAGATCCAGAATATTGCGGGTGTACTGCTGATCGGAAGTGCGGATACCGCGCTCACAGAGAATGACATTGGGATTACCCGCCGCCAGAATATATTCAGCCGCTAAGAGCCACTCATGGATCGAAGCACTCATGCCCCGCTTTAACAGGACAGGTTTATCAATTTTGCCGACTTTTTTGAGTAGGGTGTAGTTTTGCATATTTCTGGCCCCGATCTGCAGCACATCCGCCACCGCTGCCACAGCGGGAATATCTTCGGAGTCCATTACTTCGGTGATGATCCCTAAACCACTGGCAGTGCGGGCCGCCGCCAAAAGCTCTAGAGCACTTTCTCCGTGGCCCTGAAAATCATAGGGGGAAGTACGGGGTTTAAAGGCTCCTCCCCGTAAAAAATGCGCCCCAGCCGCTTTGACCGCTAAGGCTGTCTCGACGATCATCTGCTCGGACTCAACCGAGCACGGTCCAGCAATCACCACTAGGGGATGATCGGCACCAATGGGAATACCACGCACGGTAACGGTGGTCGGTTCGGGATGAAATTCACGACTGGCGCGCTTAAAGCGATTTTTGACCCGCATCACTTTTTCAACAAAAGGACTAAGCCCGTAACACAGGCCCTCGGACACCACACTGGTATCCCCGATCAAACCAATGATGACGTTAGTACGTCCCACACTGATATGGGGTTCTAAGGCCCACTCAGCGACCGCTTGGGCGATGTGCTGGACGACTTCTGGGGGGGTGCCCTGTTTCATTACTAAGATCACGATCTGTACTCCCAAAAAGGTATAGGTAAATAGACAAACAGATGAGACGGCTTAGGATTTACCATCGTTTACCGGGTTGTTGGACAGGTTGGAAATAGAAGATAGACATGGAGGTACTCATTTTTTGGTGGCTTGTTTCTCAGCGCGGATTCTTTCCCCTTCGACCCCTAAGCCCGACCAAAGGCGTCGCCAATTGGTCCGAAAGGACCGCCAACCAAACCAGTTATCAGATTCACTGCTCAGCCAAGGGGTTGAAAGCATGCCATAGCTGATCCCCGCTACGCCTAAGCCTAAAAAACCCATGCTCACCAACACCACTGAGCCATTGGGTACATCCACCCCACGCTGGATCAGGGCATAACCCGCCGGAAAGCAAATAAAGCCCAAAAGGGTAGGAATCCCCCCGAACCAAAAGCCCCGTTTGATCATTTGATCCGCTACGGGCTTGGGTACACCTCCCTGGGTCATAACCGGGGGCGCTGAAGATGGAACGGGTGTAGAACGATAGCGTTTGCGTTTAGCCATAGCCACATCCTATCAGATGGGCCGAAAAACGTGTCCTTTGACACTACTCGCCCAATTAATGTCCTTCGCGGATCAGGTTGCGATTCCAACTGGGCACTTCAACCACAAGGTCACTACTGCCATCGGGAATACATTGACAGGATAAACGCGATTTGCCCAAGATAAGCTTAGGAGCATTATCAAGCTGGTCTTCTTCATCGTCACTGGCTGGGTTACAGCTACGCTGACCTTCTAGTACATATACATGACAGGTTGAGCAGGCACCTACACCCCCACAGGCATGATCGATGGGTATGCCGTGGGCGAGGGCAATATCCAAAATGCTCCCTGGCAAACCATCATCGCCGTAGGGAATCCGAGTAGGATCCACGGTAATTGTTTGACTGGTGTTGACGAAGGTAAGTTGGTACGCCCTAGTGGGTAAGGAGTAGTCCTCTACAGTCAAATAGGGATTTTTGTTGCCCAATGCCTGATCCTTTGGTCTGTTGGCTTCAGTTTAGCCCAACGCGCTAAAGCAACTCCACCAGAAACCCTATTGCATATTTCAGACCCGCGTTCCTCAAGATCCCGTGTACTCATGAAAAAGTTAAGTTGTTACGGGTGGGCGAAATTCATGATCTGCTATACCCTACATAGGATATGGAGCGCAGTGGATCTAAATTTTACGAGGCTCGTTGTGGATCTGTTGTTGGTCGAAGATGAAACAGAGTTAGCCCTGCCGCTCAAGATGGCCCTAATACGCGAGGGACATAGCGTAGATCTGACTGCTGATGGTGAAGCGGCTCAAGCCTTACTGCGTGCTAAAACCTATGATCTGTTGATCCTAGATTGGATGTTACCCGGTGTTTCGGGTTTAGATTTATGCCGTTGGCTACGCCAAAATAGCCGTCCGGTGCCCATTTTGATGCTGACAGCCAAAGATCATATTGATGACCGGGTCCAGGGCTTGGATGCTGGAGCTGATGATTATTTGGTCAAACCCTTTGAATTGCGCGAACTGTTGGCGCGTGTCCGGGCTTTAGTCCGTCGCCCAACAACCTATCCTTCAGAGCGCTTGAGTTACGGTGACTTGGTACTAGATCCGGTGGGCAAGTTAGCCTTTCGTCAAAATAAGCCCATTGAACTTTCAGCTAAGGAATTTCAACTCTTGACCTATTTCTTTCAACATCAAGGGGCCGTTGTCACCCATGAAGCGATCTATCAACATCTTTGGGCCGGGGAACAAGCCCCTAACTCTAACGTTGTGGCGGCCCAAGTTAAACTATTACGCCGCAAAGTGGATCGGGACTATGCTCCCGCCTTGATCCATACGGTATATGGCTTGGGTTATCGCTTTGGGGCTTCCTAGACCTGCTCAAATTTGATCAGGATCGAGTCCGAGTTCCCGCAACCTAGCGGCTAGACGATCAGCACGTTGTCGTTCGATCTCAGTTTGTTGTTGTGCTAATTCTTTCCCTTGTTCTTGCACCTCTTCGGGCGTTGGAATGAGCTTACCCAATCGGTCATACCAACGCAGCCACCAGTGCGACCGGGAAGATTTATTCCAGTCTCCATGCCACAAGCCCAGACTGAGTTGCACATCATCAATCCAAATCAGAGATTGACTTAGGGCAGTTTGTTGATACGCTCCATCAATCAATTGAAACAGCTTGATCAGGCGTGTATTTTCATCAAAAACAACATAATTGGGAATCTGTAAGATCTGCTCATACACTTCCCATTTAGTTGGTGGCTTATTCGGTTTTCTTAGGGTTTTACCCAGGTCTTCATCTTCAGTACTAGGCGAGAGAATTTCAATAGCGATGATAGGCGTTACTTTTTCTTGCCAGATCACATAGCTTTGGCGTAAGTTTTGGCCCTGATAAAGGCTGGGTACACCAACTACCCCAAACCAGTCCGGTCGTTTATACCACAGCGTATGGGCTAGATCGTAGTACAGATAAAGATCATAGGCACTAAATACCTGAGATCCAGGCCAGGAAGGAGGTCGAAATGTTAAGGATAACAGTGGTCCTTGCCAACAGTGAAATTCATCCGGCAATCCCGGTTCCTCTACTTCCTCACTGGGAAGATCATACATGGTGGGTAGGTTAGCCTGAAGGAGTGGTTCCAACATTGGTTTAGAGGCTGCGTTGCCTCTAGTGTAGTGGATCTAGAAAAGAGTTCTCCTTTAGAAGAACCCTACGAGATGATCCTGAGAGCCTATGTCACCGTTGATCTTCTTTGAGGGAGCGCAAAAATGCGACTAGCGCTTTTTGATCCGCTTCCACCAAAGCTATGCGCGCCAATTCAAGATCACCATTGCGAATCTGGCCTTGACGGGCAGCCTCAGAAGTCTGGCGATAAAAATTTACTACACCTTTAAGGGTTGGCTGACTGCCGTTGTGAAAATACGGATTACCACTGGTGATATCCCGCAATCCAGGCGTTTTAAAGCGGCCTAGGGTCACGGGCAAAAACTCCTCATCGGGGGTTGCCAAATTACCCCCTAAAACTAGTTTGATCGACAAAGGATCTACGGAGAGGAAATCGGGGTTAGCAAACATATTCCAAAGACCCAGATCCGTCAGCCGGGGATCCTCTAACTTAGCGGGTGCCCGAAAAACTTCTTCGGCATTAGGATGCTTAAACGTGGCGGGCAAATAAAGATCATAGTTAGCATTACGGGTGGTGAGATCAGGTACGGGTAACTGGGCAAAAGCCCCATTGCCGTGGAGCTGGTCGTATTCCTGTTGATTGACCCCCGTATTGTGAAAACTAAAGTCCGTAAAGACCGGGGCCGCGTGACAGGCCAAACAATTCCCTTTGCCCCCGCTACTTAGCTCCTCCGTCGTTGGCGTAGATCCCGAAGGGCTGCGTAAAAAGATCTTTAACCCTTGAAACTCTTTAGGACCAAAACGATAGGGATAGCGATTATTTTCAAATTCCATATCGTTAGCACTAACCCACTGAGGCGCGGTGAGTTGCTCTAGGGCAACCAAAAGACGCTGACTATAGGCCCGGTCGGTTTCACCGCCATTGGGGAGACGGGGAAGGCCATTGTTCTTTAAGAAGACATCGTAGGCGGTCCCTGAATAGGCCCCTGTTTCATCCCGTTGGGTTTCTAATGAATTTAGATATTGCCGGACTAATTTGCCAATAACACCGAGGATCTCGTCCTCTTTGGCGCGATCAAAATTGGTGAGGCAATAGCCCGCCGGGGCCACGATCCCATTGCCACTATTACAGGTCAAAACTTGACGGTAACTCCCGCCATAGGCTTGAGCTAGTGCACCACTCCCATCGTCTTGACGGATCACTTGGGCAATATGTTGGGTCGCCAGGGTTTGTTCGGCCGGAAGCCAACCATAATTACGCCCCGTCAAAGTATCTTCTACCAAGCCATTAAGGGTCGTAAATTCAGCATCCCCATGATAAAAAACCTGCAACGCGGACTCAAAAACGCGGCCCACATTACGGATTGACGCGGTATTGCGCGGTGTGGTCAAAACGCCATCTTCACGGGCCGGAACGGGCGTCCGCGCTTGATAGTCGTTAAATTGCGCCACGCCGTTACGGGGCAATAGCTGATCCGACAGATGGCACTGGGCACAGTTCATCGTCTTACCCCGAAAGGGACCAGGTACGGGTCCCGTGGGGGTTTGGATCACGGTCAGTGTCGGATCACCGCCATTGGCGAGGGGTTCTTGGTTGAGATTACCGCCACTATTAACGGCAAAAAAATGTGCAAAGCGCGTTTCTAAAAAAAGTCGTTCTCCTAGGATCTCCTCAGCAGGACGGTCTAGATCTACGGTACGGATTGGTGGAACGGTGACTTGGGCGTGGAGCGTATATCCTAAAAAAGTTGTGGCTATAACGAGTAAGGGGAGCGGTAAAGGACGAAACCATAAAGGTAAAGACATGTCTTCAGGAGGATAAAGAGTGAGACAATTTTAAGCGGATTTGTAGATCTTGTGGGTAGAAATTTTTAAAATTTTGACGCAAACTACATATTAGGATCTATCTTGTTAGGCTAATCAGTGCTTAAAGTTTTCAGCCGTTGGTTACTCGCAGCATTCATGATCACTGCCGGAACGCTCCACTTTATAAATCCTCAGCCCTTTGTGCAAATTGTGCCGGGATTTTTGCCCTATCCCCTGGCTTTGGTTTATATCAGCGGCTTCTTTGAAATTCTGGGTGGAATTGGATTACTCCTGCCCTGGGTTAGTCGAGCGGCCGCTTGGGGATTGATCGCTTTATTTATTGCAGTCTTTCCTGCGAATATCAACATGGCGCTCAATGAAATTGTGATCTCTGGGCTGCCCTACAACGCTCTGCTTTATTGGGGCAGACTCCCCCTCCAAGGGGTGTTGATCACCTGGGCATGGTGGTTTACCCAGGAATCAGAGCCAAAATTTAACTGATGCGTAGACGGGAGGCGGCGATCTCTTGGGCGGCGATCTCTTGAGCGATCAACCGATGACAGGGATTTTCGATGGAAGTCAGATTCGGAACCAAGTTGCGGGCTTGCAGAGACATATGGATCTGTAGTTCAGCCACATAGTCATTCATCGGGAATCTGGGTGTTGCATTCTGTTGGTACACGAACAATACTTGCCCCTTGCGTGTCTCTTAAAAAATAACACACACTTTTTAGGTGATCTCCGTTACTCGCCCTAAGAAACATTAATCTTCATTACAAGACCCTTTACATTCACGTACTGCGTTAGAATCCAGCAGTAACTGGACCCTAAGATGCAACGGCGTACTTTATTGACGGCCTCAGCGGGACTTTTGGCGACCCCTGGCGTATGGGCGCAACAGGATTTCATGGCGGCGGGGAGTAATCTACGCTCTGGACCGATGCTGGGCTTTGCAGAGATGACTGAGGTGGCCCTCTGGCTCCAGACCCGCCAACCGGCCCGTACCCAGATCCGGTATTGGCCCCAGGATAAACCCCAAGCAGCCCAGTTGAGTCCGGTAATTGTGACTACTGCCGAACGGGATCATTTAGCTCATTTTTTCTTAAAAGCCCTAGCGTTTGGAACGCGCTATAGCTATGAAGTTTATCTCGATGGACAACGGGTGGTATTCCCCTATGTATTAGCGTTTCAGACCCAGCCCATGTGGTCGTTTCGCACTGACCCGCCCAATTTCCGCGTTGCCCTGGGCTCCTGTGCTTATATCAATGATCCTGCCTATGACCGTCCGGGGCAGCCCTATGGGGCCCATATGGAGATCTTTACGGCCATTAGCCGTGCCCAACCGGATCTGATGCTCTGGCTGGGGGATAACGTCTATTACCGGGAGGCTGATTGGTTGACCGAGGCCGCGATGCGGTATCGCTACCGCCAAAATCGGGAGTTAAAAGAACTCCAGCCCCTCATGGCTTCGGTACATCACTATGCCATTTGGGATGATCATGATTATGGTCCCAACGACTCAGACCGCAGTTTCCGGGGACGGGAAGAAACCCTGCGCGTCTTTAAAGACTATTGGCTCAACCCCAGCTACGGTACAAACCAGCTACCGGGGGTCTTTGGACGCTTCGTTTGGGGGGATGTGGAATTTTTTATGCTGGATGACCGCTATCACCGCACGCCACAAATGGCGGATCCCCAAACCCGCGAGATGCTAGGGGCGGGACAACTGCAATGGCTTATGGAAGCGCTCACGTCTAGTAAGGCAACGTTTAAGATCATTGCCAATGGCAATCAGATCTTGAATCCCATCGTTAACTTCGAGGGCTGGGGTAAATTTCCCGCCGAACAGCAACGGTTTTTTGTCTGGTTGAAAACCAGTGGGCCCCCTGGGGTACTGTTTCTCTCGGGGGACCGCCACCATACCGAACTGATCTGTCGCAAAGACTTGGCTCCCTATCCGCTTTATGAATTTACCTCTAGCCCCCTAACTTCTGGGGGATCACGTCTTGAAAAAGAGGCCGTTAATCCTGCTCGGATTGAAGGTACTTGGGTTACGGGCGGGATCCGTAATTTTGGGTTATTGGAATTTTCTGGCCCGCTCAAAGACCGGACATTAACCCTAATCACCCAAGATAATACCGGAAAAGAACGGTGGCGCTACACCATCAAAGCCCAGGATCTCAAATGATCATGGCCTGTCATTTAGAGCTGCGGGTTAAGGAACTAGAGCGGTCCATAGGGTTTTATCAACACCTTTTTGATCAGCCACCCCAGGCCGTGACCCCTACCTATGCCCTGTTTTGTGCCTGGAACTGGGAACTTTTACTGATTCCTGGGGCAGGCCAGCCCATAGGTTGGGGCCTACGCGTTGAGGCAACCGAATTAGATCGTTGGGAGCAAAAATTTCAACAACAGGGTTTAGCGCTTAAGCGTTGCTCCTTTGAGCACGGGGCCCTCAAAGTCCGAGAAATTGCCCTAGTACTTACGGATCCTGATGATCATCGCTTTTCGGTGTACGCTCTGATTCCGACAGATCTACCGTAAAGGTGACCCCATCGATTTCGACTTGATCTTCGGGAGCTAGTTGACGGCCCCGGCGGGTCTCAATCACGCCATTAACCTTCACTTCTTCATTTTGAACCCGATATTTAGCCTGACCCCCTGTGGAAACAGCACCCATTAGTTTGAGAAATTGATCAAGACGGATCATGACGGTGTCCGATGAAGATCAAATTGTACATTTTTTAATGAAGCTATAGCCCATCAATACTTGCCGGATATGGATCTGAAGCATAAGTCAAAACTTAAGCCCTCTAAAATAGGCTTTAGGATAAAAACAGTGTGCCAGGAGCCGGACTTGAACCGGCGACACGAGGATTTTCAGTCCTCTGCTCTACCAACTGAGCTATCCCGGCAAAGGGGTGCTTATCTTTGATAACAGACTGTCATGATCGTTGTCAACTTTATACGTGGTAGCAGCTTAGGATTCAAAAATAATGTTTAGCGGATCTCCTCGTAAATCAGACCCAGATCCTGAGAAAATTGAGCATGGCTGATCTGATCTACGCTTTTGGGCCCTTAGTCTTTGGAACTCTAGTCCGCCGCTACAAACGCTTTTTTGCCGAAGTCGCCCTAGATAGCGGTGAAACGATCACGGCCCATTGTGCCAATACCGGGCCAATGACGGGAATTTCTACCCTGGGGTCACGGGTCGCCCTGTCTCTATCAGACAATAAAAAACGCACGCTACCCTATTCTTGGGAATTGATCGAACTCGCGGGGGTGTGGGTCGGGGTGAATACCGCCTTACCGAACCGAGTGATCCGCCGTTGTCTAGAAGAACGCATTTTACCGTTAGGCAGTTATGAGGGCATCCGGCCCGAAGTTCCCTACGGTGTCGAAGGAAGTCGGATTGATTATCTCTTGACTGGAGATAGCGCCCTTTATTTGGAGATCAAAAATACCACTTGGACAGCCCAGTGTCCTGAGGGTCAGCGGGCCATTTTCCCCGATACGGTTACGACGCGGGGGCATAAGCATCTACGGGAATTGACCCTGTTGGCCCAAACGGGGGTCCGTGCCGCTATTTTATATTTCATCAATCGGGGCGATTGTGTCAGTTTTAGCCCTGGGGTAAGCGCTGATCCCGAGTATGCCCGACTTTTAGATTTAGCGGTTAGGGCCGGAGTGATGGTCTTGCCCTATGGTTTTGAAGTTAGTCCGGCGGGGCTTCGTCCCCAGGGTTTGGTTCCGTTGATCCTAGAGCCAGAGCGTACAATTATCTAACCTGAGATACGATCATGGCAATTCTTGGTGCGGTTCTTTTAGTGTTGAGTGTGGTGCTGTTTTTTGTCCAACAAGGCGCCAACAATAAGCTACGCAATATGCAGATCCAGACGGCTAAAGCTGGAGATTTGCAGCAAATAGCCCAAGGGGTTGCCACCGAAATTGGTGCGGGTGCTTGGCAAGAGTATAACGAATTGAAAGGCACTGTCTTTTGTAACCAGCCCCTCAAGTCAGAACTTACCCGGACGCCCTGTGTGTATTACGCGATGGAGGTGATCCGGGAGTACGAAGAACCCTACACAGAGCGCGATGAGAAAGGCAATGAACGGACTGAGATCCGCCGAGGATCTGAAACCATTGCCCAAAATAGTCAGGCAGTGCCCTTTATTCTCGAAGATGAAACCGGGCGGATTGTCATTGATCCGGCGGGTGCCGACCTAGATGGAGTCCAGGTACTCAATGATTTTCGTTCCGAAAGGGGAGGAACCCTTAAATTGGGCAGTTTTTCCCTAGCCTTGCCCAACTTCAGTGGTCCCCGGCGGACCCTAGGCTATCGCTTTACTGAAACCGTGATCCCCGTGGGGCGCGCGGTCTACGTCCTGGGGCAAGTGCGGGATCAGGGAGGGAAACTCGTGGTGGAGAAACCCACTGAAAAAGACCGCAGCTTTATCATTTCGCTCAAATCCGAAGAAGAACTCCAATCCGCTAGCCAATCGACAGCTAGGTGGACTTTTTATGGAGCCATTGCCAGTGCGGTTTTGGGATTAGGGCTGGTGGTATTTGGCTTGGTTGCAGGGTAAGCCCGTGCCAAACTCCAGCCATCAACCCTAGCGAGTTCTTCCATCGGAAATTGCTGGGCCACTAATTTTTGACGGACTTCGGGGGAAAGCCACCAAACCCCATGTCCTTGACCTTGGATCAAAGCCCCTGATTTTAGGTCTTCCCCTGGGTTAGGCGTATAAAAAGCCAAAGCAATAAATTCCGAAACCCGACCGGGATCACTGTCGTATACCAGATCTACCGGACCTGTGAGTTCTGCGGGCCATTGGGTCTGACAATAGGCTTTAAAGGCAGGACTATAATTGCCAATATTCGTCACAAAAAGGGCGACGACCAAAGTGATCATTGGACCCATGATCACCGTAGCTTGCCAATAGTCACGCCAACTACTGAGCCAACGTCGTGCACTCCAAATAATAAGCGGAAGGCACCATAAAGCCCCTAAAACAAACGCTAAAGGCACATAGGGTTGGGCCTCAGGGATCAGGCTTGGATTCACGACCACCGCACCTGCGGTACCCAATAGGGCAAGGCTCAACAGCAACAGCCCTAAAGCAACCCAGCGCGCACTATCTGCCCTGAGTTGATCTAAGCCTAGGGTTGCCAGTAAGGCCACAAAAGGGGTGATTTGTAACAAATAATAGGGTGTTTTCGTGGCATAAACTTGAAGCAGGGCAAAGAAAATAACCGGATAACTCCACAGCAGCAAAGATCCCTTGCGAAAAGCGACAATTAACCCGCCCAAGGCTAAAACACCCCAAGGAAATGTATTAACGGGTAAATTCCAAAAATAATACAACGGATCGACTTGGTGAAATTCCTTAGAACCCAGATCCGTTAGTTTGCCAAATAGACCCTTGAATACTTGATCGCCATACCCTTGATAGGCAGCCCATAGCCAGAGTCCAAACATCGTTAACCCTAGTCCCAGCCCTAGATAAAGATAGGGGTTTTGCAATAACCGATGGCGGCGATTTTCAAAGATCAAATAGGGTAAAACCGCAATAACGCTCAACAGGATCATTGCACTTTTAAGCAATAACCCCAGACCAATGGCGAGACCCCACAAAAGTGCCCAAGGGCGCGACTTAGATCCTTGGATCAGGCCCCAAAGTCCCAAAAGCTCAAGGGCGGTAAGGAGCATATCTTGATTGCCCACCCGCCCATAGCTCAGCCATAAATAGGTTGCCGGTAGGGTCAAGGCCCCCCAAAAAGCCAAACGTCCACCCACCCAGGAGCGGCCTAGGGCATAGGTTAACACCACCGTTAAAATTCCTGGGAGCCAACTGGGGGCACGGGTAGTGAATTCATTGATCCCACCCAACTGATAGCTAAGGGCCATCAACCATTGGATCAACGGAGGTTTTTCAAAAAAGGGGCTACCTAAGAAAGTTGGTGCCAGCCATTGACCAGACTGCACCATTTCTCGGGCCATTTGGGCATAAAACCCTTCATCGGCACCAATGAGACTCTGGTTGCCCCCGTGGGCCAACAGTAAAAAGCTACTTACCGCCCCCAAGATCAATACGGCTAAAAAAGGCGGTGGCCCTTTGTGCTCTGGTGTACCCAGCATATTACTCCAAGGAGATAAACCAATCCCCTACGTAGCGGAAGATCGGGTTGGGTTCCGTACCCAAAAGGCTCGCCCGGAGTTTATGAATACCGGGGGCGCGGGGATTGGTTACATTTTTGAATTTAAGGGTGACGGCGACTCCCGAGGGGACGGGTTCTTTGGCACCAATAATCAAAGACCGGGTTTCGGGATCAAGTTGGGCGTAATCCACCGCAAAGCTCGTGCCAGCCCCTAGGATCTCAAGGCGATTGGTATCAAAGCTCTTGCTCCAGCGGTCAGGAAACTGGATCTGAAATTGGCGGATGGCAACTTTTTGGGGTTTGAGCCGTAGCTCATAGGTGGTTTGCTGGGAACCAACGCGGTTTTTAGAGAGCCGATAATCTAAGACTAGATTTCCATCCGCGCCAAACAAAACGATCCCACTTTGGGCCAGTACGGGGGCTGCACTGACTAACCCCAGGAGTAAACAAAAAATTTTGCGCCGCATACCCGATCCTTTGAACCGCAACTGATTATAGCAAATGCGACAAAGTAGCATCCTAGGGTTCCCTGATGGATCGTCGTAGAATGGGCAGGCAAGCCTTTGAGGTTTTTATGTCCGCTCGCAATCGTTACCTGATGGGTCCACCGGATTTTTTCACGGTCAGCTATGTGATCAATCCCTGGATGGAAGGTAACATCCGTCGCACTGCACCAGACCGCGCCCAAGCCCAATGGCAGCGGCTCCATACCCTGATCCAAGGCTACGCGGATGTGGAATTGGTCGCCGCCCAACCAGGATTGCCGGATCTACCCTTTGTGGCCAATGCGGGCCTTATTCTCGAAGATAAAGTCATCTTGAGTCGCTTTATGCACCCCGAGCGCCAGGGCGAAGAACCGCATTTTGAAGATTGGTTCAGCGCCCATAACTATACGGTGTATAAACTCCCTCCCCAGATCCCCTTTGAGGGGGCGGGTGATGCCCTTTTAGACCGGGGGAACCCGTGGCTATGGGCAGGTTATGGTCATCGTTCAGCGTTAGATTCCCACGGTCTACTCGCCAAATGGCTAGAGCTCGAAGTATTATCTTTACGCCTAGTCGATGATCGTTTTTATCATTTAGATACCTGTTTTTGCCCCTTGCAAGACGGTTATTTACTCTATTATCCCCCCGCTTTTGATGAGCTTTCCTGTCGTTTGATTCAGCAACGGGTCCCGGCGGATAAATTATTTGCTGTTTCTGAAAAAGACGCGGTCAATTTTGCCTGTAATGCGGTCAATATTGACAAAGTTGTACTCCTCAATCGGGCTACCCCCCAGTACGTAGACCGCTTACAGGAATGGGGTTTTCAAGTCATCCAAACGGAGCTAACTGAATTTATGAAGGCTGGGGGGGCCGCCAAATGTCTCACCCTTAAGCTCAATGAACCGCGTTTAGTGGCCGCGGCCCCGTCGATTCAAATGGCCCAGCGCCAGATCCAACTAGAAGGGCATCTTTTGGATGCCAACTTGATGAGCCGAGTTATGGATACGATCACCAGTGATGGGGGTAGTTTTGAGATCTTAGAATTTATCGCCGGACCCCGTCCCCAAGACACCTCCCGCGCCCAAATGCTGGTAACTGCACCCTCACAGGATCGTTTAGAGCAGATCTTGACCGCTTTGATCGATGTGGGCGCGAGACTACCCGCCACGGAAACCCGTGATGCCGAGCTTTTTCCTGTTTTGCAAAAGGGCGTTGCTCCAGAGGATTTTTATATCACCACGATCTACCGCACCGAAGTCCGGGTCAAGGACCAGTGGTACCCCGTCCAAGGGCAACGCATGGATGGTGCCATTGTCGTCACCGAAACCCCAGAGATCCAAGTACAGTGCTGCCTCTTGCGGGATCTAGATCTGGATCAACAGGTAGTCTGTGCCGGGCCCGCCCACCGGCCCTCGTTGGCGCGACCGCCGCCATGACCGGAGACTTCGCGCCGCGGCTCATCGCCCAGGGCACCGTGACCCCCCTGCAATCGGTCGCCGTGC
>JANNOF010000344.1:0-8904 GCA_031398925.1 Gloeobacteraceae cyanobacterium SOY_34_metabat_371
ACCGCCATCGGCGACCCGGCTGGCTTGAGAACCAATGGCATTGAGCAAAGCAATACTTTTGATCCCCTGTTCCCGAGCTTCGGTGATCGCCGC
Organism: Gloeobacteraceae cyanobacterium SOY_34_metabat_371; assembly: GCA_031398925.1. Lineage (GTDB taxonomy): Bacteria > Cyanobacteriota > Cyanobacteriia > Gloeobacterales > Anthocerotibacteraceae > JANNOF01. Next base: position 94 of record JANNOF010000344.1, read on the forward strand.
TAGGGTATCTACGGTTTCCCCTGATTGAGTCAGGGCCAAAAGCAGACTTCCCGGACCCATAACAGGGGCACGGTAGCGAAACTCCGATCCATAATCCACATCCATCGGGACACGGGCTAGGGTTTCGACAAAATACTTGGTCACCAGACAGGCGTGCCACGCGGTACCACAGGCAACGGCATGGATCCGTTGGACCCCTTGGAGATCACTATCGTTTAAAAGTAAGCCCTCCAGATCAATCCGGCCGTGCTCCACATCGACCCGTCCACGCAGGGTATCGGTAGTAGTGCGGGGCTGCTCAAAGATCTCTTTTTGCATGAAATGCTTATAACCGCCCTTAGCCGCAGAAACCGGGTCCCAAGCCACAGAGACCACGGATTTACGCAACGGCGCTCCGGTGATCCGCTGAAAATGGACGCCTTCGGGAGTTAAAAGGGCCATTTCGCCATCTTCTAAAAAGCTCATGCGTTGGGTATAGCCCACAATCGCCGTTAAGTCAGAGGCAACAAAGTTTTCCCCTTCACCGTGACCGATTACAATGGCCCCCGCATTACCCAGACGTGCTGCCACTAGCAAATGGGGCTGGAGTCGGTCCATTGCCACAATGGCATTACCGCCCCGTAATTCACCGAGGACTCGGGCAAAGGCTTGGACAAAATCCCCCATCTCGGCGGTGTAGATCCCCAAAAGATGGGCGATTACTTCGGTATCGGTTTGCGATTGAAAGGCGACCTCTTGGGTCAATAGACGTTGCTTGAGTTCTAAATAATTTTCGACGATCCCGTTTTGGATCACGACAATGCGGCTCTCCATATCACAGTGAGGATGCGCATTTTCTTCGGTCACCGCCCCGTGGGTCGCCCAACGGGTATGACCGATCCCAGTGGTGGCATTCCATTCTTGGTGGCGGATCTTAGCTTCGAGGGCTTGGAGCTTGCCCTTAGCGCGGGCACGACAAAGAAATTGCCCCTCGAGGGTGGCGATGCCCGCTGAGTCATAGCCCCGATACTCCAAAGTCCTGAGTCCCTGGATCAAAATCGGGACTGCTGGTTGAAACCCTACGTAGCCCACAATGCCGCACATATTGCGCTCCACACACCCGTGAGGGTTATTCTAGCAGTCTGGGTCAGCAGCATATTTTTTGGCTAAGGGCTTAACAATGTGACTGACTTACTATAGACTTATTGATCGTGGTCTTTTAGACGAATAGGGCAGGGCTTGTGGTACTGGGGATTCTTGGTCGGAAGTTAGGAATGACACAAATTTTTGACGCAGCAGGGGAAGCGGTCCCGGTGACGGTGATCGAATGTGGTCCTTGTCTGGTCACCCAGATCAAGACCCAAGCCACTGACGGCTATAACGCGGTGCAGGTGGGGTTTGGCCTAGTTAAAGAAAAGGCGCTGACCCAACCCGAATTGGGACATTTTAAGAAAAAAGAGTTACCGGCTATGCGCCATCTGCAAGAATTTCGCCTTGATAGCGCCCCAACGTTAAATGTTGGCGATGAGATCAAAGCAGATATATTTACGGCCGGACAAAAAATTGATGTGCGTGGGGTCAGCATCGGTAAAGGCTTTGCCGGAACGATCAAACGCCACCATTTTGGCAGTGGTCCTAAGGCCCACGGTTCTAAAAATATTCGTGCTCCCGGTTCTATCGGGGCGGGTACTACTCCAGGACGGGTATTCCCTGGGGTACGTATGGCGGGTCGCATGGGCAATAAGCAAGTTACCGTGCGTAAGCTCACGGTGGTGCGGGCGGATGCTGAGCGCAATATCCTCTTGATCAAAGGGGCGGTACCGGGGTGCGAAGGTAATCTGATTCGGATCATTCCGACTAACTTGGTCGGGCGCAAATAATCTAAAGGAACAAAGCTATGACGACCTGTGTGGTAAAAAATTGGTCTGGTGAAGATACGGATCAATCCGTAAACTTCAATCTTCAGACCGCGCGGCCCGATAGCCAAGGGCACATTGTTTGGTTAGCACTCAAACGCCAACTCAACAATCAACGGCAAGGTACCGCTTCGACCCTAACTAAAGCTGAAGTGCAGGGGGGCGGTAAAAAACCCTACAAACAAAAAGGAACGGGCCGGGCGCGTTTAGGATCTACCCGTACTCCCCTTAGACCCGGTGGGGGCGTGATCTTCGGGCCTAAACCCCGCACCTACGACATTCAGATGAACCGTAAGGAACGTCGCTCTGCTCTACGGACCATTGTTCAAAACCGAGTAGAAGATACCCTTATTGTCGAAGAATTTGCGGCAAGTTTGGCACAGCCCAAAACCCGTGAACTGGTCGCTGCATTTAAACGCTGGGGCATTGCCCTTGGCGAAGAACGCGTCCTATTGATCCTCGAAGAAAAGAACGAAACGGTCTATTTAGCCGGTCGGAATATTCCCTATCTCAAAATGATCACCGCGACAAATCTCAACGTTTTTGACTTGCTCCACGCCAACAAGATCATCATGACCCCGCAGGCGGTGGCCAAGATCCACACTACGTTCCAAGAGACTAAGTCTAAGCCCACCGTTGAGGAGACTCCTGGCGATGAATAATCTAGCTGATGTAATCCGTCGCCCCTTGCTCACGGAAAAAGCGATCAAGCTTTTAGAAGAGGGGAAGTATTTGTTTGAAGTACATCCCAGTTCCCATAAAATCGAAATTGCCCAAGCAGTGAGCAAGCTTTTTGACGTTACGGTGCTCAAGGTCAATACCATGAACCCCCCCGTGCGTGCACGTAAGGTCGGTAAATTTGCCGGGGTCCGGGCCACTTATAAACGGGCCATCGTGACGCTCAAAGAAGGCGACCGGATCGAGTTATTCCCCGAAACCTAAACAGGGTCTGGGGCTAATATGGACCGCCCACGCCTACTTTTGGTTTTTTTGGAACTCTTTGGGCTGAAGGGCGGGATCCAAGTCTTTTCGCAATTTTTTTTGCGGGCTATTTTAGAGCAATTCCCAAATTTAACGATTGACTTGATCCTGTTACAAGATCAAGAAGTCCCTGAAGATTTAGATCCTAGGGTCAGTGTTACTCTATGTGGACATCCCAATCGCTGGGTAAGCCGCTTTAACGTAATAGCTACTTTTTTGCAACGCATTTATGATCACAAACCCCAAGCCATTATTATTGGGCACGTAAATTTAAGCGGTTTGGGGGCCTTAGCCCAATGGATCTGGGAGATCCCGTACCTCGTGATTACCCACGGCGTTGAAGTTTGGACTCCCCTCAATAGTTTTAGTAGTCAAGGGCTGCATCGCGCCCGTCAAGTGATTGCTGTCAGTCGGTTTACCCGCGATAAATTAATTAGTATCCAAGGACTGCATCCTAATTTGATCCCCATTTTGCCCAATACCTATGATGAGGAACGGTTTGTCCCAAGGCTCCCCGAACAGGTTGCTGACCTCCGGGCACGCCAGGGCTGGACCGGTAAAAAAATTATTTTTACGGTCTGTCGGTTATCGGCTGAGGAGCAATACAAAGGCTATGACTTGGTAATTCGCGCGTTGCCCTTGGTTTTAGCGCAGGAGCCCAATGCGATCTATCTTTTGGGTGGTAAAGGCGATGACCGGGCGAGGATCGAACGCTTAGTCCAAGACTTAGGGCTGACCGATCAAGTCCAACTGCTCGGCTTTATTGCCGATCAAGATCTAGCGGATTATTATGCCCTAGCCGATGTTTTTATCATGCCTAGTCTTGGTGAAGGTTTCGGGATCGTCTTTTTAGAGGCAATGGCCTGCAATACTCCAGCGATCGCTGGCAATCAGGATGGCTCGGTGGATCCGCTCCTGGATGGGCGTTTAGGAACTTTAGTCGATCCAACGAGCGTAGAGGCCATTGCCGAGGCGCTAATCACTGTTCTCGGCCAACCACGTCCTAATCTTCAGCCTTTAGTCCAACGGTATTTTGGGTTTAATGCCTACCGAGATCAAGTGGCCCGTATTTTACGCGGGTTATAGAGATCTTACGAGATCCGTCTAAGAAGCCTTTTATCTTTCATTCTATATTCTAGAATACAGAATAAGAAGTTTCAGGCTGATCATGCTTAAATCTCAAGACATCCTGGTTTTACTCAAAGTCCATATCAAAGATGTGGACTGGACCTACAGCCAACTTGCCAGGGAATTAGGTATGAGTTCGTCAGAGGTTTTCTACGCTCTAGAACGGACAGGTCAGGCGGGACTTTATGAAGGGCAGCTCAGGGAAATTCGATATCATGCCCTATTGGAGTTTCTTATTCATGGGGTCAAGTATGTTTTTGCGACCAAACCTGGCCCGTTAGTTAGAGGAATGCCCACAGCCCACACTGCCGAACCTCTTAAAAGTTTACTTTTGGTAGATAATCAAGATAACTATGTCTGGCCAGACGCTCAAGGTATGTTGATTGGACAGGCTATAGAACCCCTCCATCGAACTGTACCTTTTGCTGCACGACAAGATGTAAAGCTCTATCAGCTTTTGAGCTTAGTAGATGCTCTCAGAGTAGGACGTATCCGTGAACAACGTTTTGCAACTCACGAGTTAGAACAGCGACTTCAATATGACTAACCCTTCGCTTCAAATGTTAGAAAAAGCAGCCATACTACTCAGCCCACTGGGAGAAAAAATTGTTTTTACAGGTGGGACAACTATTCCTCTTTATTTGGATAATGCTTCAACGTCTGGGATCCGGCCAACCAAAGACGTGGATTGTGTCGTAGAAATTACAACCCGTGTTCAATATTACCAACTAGAGGACAAACTCCGTGCGCTAGGCTTGGAGCAAAGTTTGACTCAAAACGGCCCGATTTGCCGTTGGTGTTACGAAGATCTATTACTAGACATCATGCCTACAGAAGAATCAGTTTTAGGATTTAGTAATAAATGGTACATACAAGGTGTTCAATATGCGATCTCTTGCGCGTTATCCCAAAAGATCGCCATTTGGATTTTCTCCTCACCCTATTTACTGGCTACAAAACTAGAGGCTTATCAAGATAGAGGAAAAAGCGACCTCTTTACAAGTACCGATATTGAGGATGTGATCGCTGTTTTGGATGGCTGTACTAGCCTAGAGACGGATTGGCCATTAGCAACCGCAGAAGTCAGATCTTTTCTGCACAGAGAACTAAATGGCTTATTTAAACAAAAGGCAATGCGGGAAGTTATTGCTGGGCAGATAGGGCAGGCTGGAGGTGGCTATCTCCGAGCACAATTCATTCAAGACCGGGTGGCGGCCCTAATCAATCAATCAATCAACCATGAATGCAGTTAAGCAGTTAAGAGGTTAACCATTTATCAAAGTTGTAGCGATCAACCCCGTTTCCCAGCCCTTGATCCATAGGATCTGAGGGTACACATCGCCTATACTCACATTTATGGAAGATACGTTGATCTGCTATTGCCTGGGCTATACCACCCAAGACCTCAAGGCGGCTATTAGCCAGGGCCATACCCAACTTCAGGATCTACAGCGCCATTTGGGGGCGTGTACCCGTTGTCATGGCTGTAAGGCAGATATTTTAGATCTTTTAACGGAAGTGAGTATGGCGGCGCAAAAGCGCGTTTAGGCCCAATTTACATTCTTAATGTTATGATCGCTCCACAGCTAGGGGTGCCTGTCAGGGCTGAGAATATACCCTGAGAACCTGAACCAGTTCGCACTGGCGGAGGGAAGCTGAATTTACCCAAACCAAGGAGTCCTTACTATGCGTCAAGCGTGGATCAACCGTCGTGCCGGTCAACCCATTGTTACCCAAATGCATTTTGCCCGTCAGGGGTTGATCACCGAAGAAATGCAGTATGTGGCCCAACGCGAAGGACTAGACCCGGAGCTGATCCGCGCTGAAGTTGCTCGGGGCCGGATGATCATTCCCGCCAATATCAACCATCCCAACTTAGAACCGATGGCGATTGGGATTGCTAGCCGTTGTAAAGTTAATGCCAATATTGGCGCTTCCCCCAACAGTTCTGATTTGGCTGAAGAAGTCGCTAAACTCCAGCTTGCGGTCAAGTATGGGGCCGATACGGTCATGGATCTTTCGACGGGGGGCGGTAATCTCGATCAGATCCGCACCGCGATTATCCAAGCCTCACCCGTACCCATCGGTACGGTGCCTATTTATCAAGCCTTTGAAAGTGTCCATGGAAACTTAGATCAACTCACTCCTGAAGTATTTCTCGACACCATTGAAAAACAGGCCCAACAAGGGGTCGATTACATGACGATCCATGCTGGGATCTTGATTGAGCATTTGCCTTTGGTCAAACATCGACTCACCGGGATCGTTTCACGGGGCGGCGGGATCTTGGCTCGGTGGATGCTCCATCACCACAAGCAAAATCCCCTGTATACCCATTACGACGAGATCATTCGGATCTTTCAAAAGTACGATGTCTCCTTTAGTCTGGGTGATTCCCTGCGGCCCGGTTGTCAGCACGATGCCTCCGATGCGGCTCAGTTTGCTGAACTTAAGACCCTAGGGGATCTGACCCGCAAAGCGTGGGCTCAAGATGCCCAAGTCATGGTCGAAGGACCGGGCCATGTGCCGATGGATCAAATTGAGATGAATGTCAAAAAGCAAATGCTCGAATGCTCCGAAGCCCCGTTTTATGTTCTAGGGCCGTTGGTGACAGACATTGCCCCTGGATATGATCACATCACCTCCGCCATTGGCGCAGCCCTAGCGGGTTGGCACGGTACCGCCATGCTGTGCTACGTCACGCCCAAAGAACACCTGGGTTTGCCCAATGCTGAGGATGTGCGCACGGGGCTGATCGCCTACAAGATCGCCGCCCATGCTGCGGATATTGCGCGGGGCCGTCCGGGGGCTAGAGACCGGGATGATGCGCTTTCGCGGGCCCGCTACAACTTTGACTGGAATGAACAATTTGCCTTGTCCCTTGATCCTGAGCGCGCCCGTGAGTACCACGATGAAACGCTGCCTCAGGACATTTATAAAGAAGCAGAGTTCTGCTCCATGTGTGGGCCAAAGTTCTGCCCGATGCAAACCAAAATGGATGCGGATCAACTTTCTGAGTTAGAGCGCTATTTAGCCAAGTTGCCCGTTGCTTAATTGCTTGGGGGCTAGGGTTACGGCCCTGGCCCTTAGCTCATTTTTGGTAAAGAAGTGTTGCACTTTGATCCGTAAGGGTGATCAACTCTTATATTGTCGGTACTTCATTCCCAATGCAGCTCACGATACAGTCCCCGATTTGGCTTGGGGGCTGTTTCTTTTAGATCAGAAATCACAGGTCCGATTGCCCCAAGCCAGTTTCTCGCGCAGGGTCCGAAAGTATGAAGGCTGACGCTCCAAAATAATAAACGGCGCGGCAAGTTCAGCCATTTGGATCTGGACTTTTTGATGCAGATCTAACGTGCATACGGCCATACCATCCCCCCACAATTTGATCGGTAGATTCAAAGGTTGACGGGCACTAACCGTAATGCGGCGGTGCGGATGCAGGACTAAAGGTCGGCTAGAGAGCGAAGCCGGACAGATCGGGGTAATGCAAATAGCTTCTAGATCGGGGCTAAGAATGGGACCATTGGCGGCTAGAGTATAGGCCGTAGACCCGGTTGAGGTAGCAATGATCAGTCCATCGCCTCGGTAGCAATCAATGGGTTCTTCATCTACTTCCATATCTACTATGGTCATCGGTAACCGCAGGGTATTATCGGGCTTGATGATAAATTCATTGAGGCAAACATGGGATTTAGCGCCAACTTTAGCCCGGAGCATGGAGCGATTTTGGATCAAAAAATCCCCTGACCAGATGCGATGGGTACAATCCGGGGTCAAAACTTCGGGGGGTTGGGTCAAAAACCCCAAATGTCCACCAATATTTACCGCCAAAATAGGCACCGGAGCTAAGTAGCGGGCGGCGGCTAGGGTCGAGCCATCGCCCCCAAGGACAATACACAGATCAATGGCGGTGCCCCAGGTTTTGAGAAATTCAGGATAGGGATTATGCTCTGGGCCTGTAGCCCCGATCAGAACACTACAATCATCTTGTTCTAGGCGGTGGACTAGGGTTTCAGCGGCTTGTTGACTGGCGGTATGCCCCGCTCGAAAGGTAACAACGACATTCTTCCAGCCCACAGACCCTCACCATAGTTTTTCTGGCTCTAGGAAACAGCCCGTTTTGTCAATATAGCCAAATTTGATCCCTAGGATCACCTGTCCTGTGTCTTGGGCGGTCAGGGTCAATACCAAGCGTCCTGTCGGCGGATCACTTTGGATCAAAAAGCCCAAAGCACACACCAACCAAATGATTAGAACTGCGGCAATCGTCAGTTCACGCCCACGGCTGCGCACAGGGATCAAGGGAGTCGAGGAAGCCATATCGAGCCTAGGGGCAAACTCACCTAAGCCTAGCAAAGTAGCTCCTGATCCCTTGATCTCATTTTTAATCCGTACTTGCTATTGAACGTTATCGGAGGTTCATGTCCGGGTCAGAGATTTCCGCTTGCTACGCCGTTTACCCCCACGATTTCAACTAGATCAATAGACCAAATTATTTTGCTTTGCGAAATTTCACAGTTACGTATTTTTCATAGAGAAACAGTTGATCAGATAGATCTTTGTAACCAAAAATTATTATTGACAACTCAAGCGAACAACTGCTATGTTTGCCGTGTGAAACAACGTTTAACATCCACCGCTAGAAAACTAAATTCCACATGAAAGCCTCTACTTCATGGCGTATTTTATTGGCAACTTCAATCATGATCCAGAGTCTAATAGCGCCAACCTTTGGCGCAGAACAGGTGATCGATTTTGAAGGAGCTGAGGATCTTCAACTAGTAGGTCGAGAGCGTTACACGTG
>JANNOF010000349.1:0-8656 GCA_031398925.1 Gloeobacteraceae cyanobacterium SOY_34_metabat_371
GATCGACCATACTGCCGGGATCTGAAATGCCATCGACGATCTCTAGGGTGCCATCGGGACTTACGGGCACATTCATAAAAAAGTTAATATTACTGACCATGTCCCGCTTGCCCAAGCCATACCAACTCAGGGCCGTCAAAAAATTTTCCACACAGGCATGTTGGTACTTTTTATCCAGTCCAAAGCGCACCGAGTTACTCTCGCAACTGCACGCCCCCCCAGAGGTGTCGTGACTGCCCACGGTATCGCCCACTACGGTCATCAACACTTCACCATCGTTAGAAATCAATGGACTCCCCGTGGTCAAAAACAATTTTTTTTGGACCCGGATCGTATCAGGGGCGCTATAGCGTTCGCTGTAATCGTGGGCGTTGTAAACCAAAAAATCTACGGCTTGATTGCCGCCCAGATCAATAATGCGGAGACAATGCCCTTTTTTAATCACCTTGGCCCAGGGTTTACGGGCCGGGAGGATTTCATCGTAAACAATCAACGTCGGATCAATCTCAGGCAATGCGGTTAACACCATGACCAACTCCTCAGTTCACAAACAACGCATCAGTATTTTGAAAGCCTCGGATCACCTCAGGGTTAGCGGTCCGACACAGATCATCGGGGGTAGCCGGGGGCGATTGTTTGATGATTGCTTTTACGGGTTTGGGCGCGTAGACCGGGCTGGGGTGATAGGGATGGGGACAGTTAGAAAGGATCACCAGCACATTCATTTCGGCCCTGAGATCAATATAGCTCCCTGGTTTCGGCTCCTCAGCTACGGCAAAAGGCGTACCGTCTGCGGCTACGGCTAAGCGCACAAAGAAATTGACATTGGGCATGAGGTCTTTTTTGCCCAGACCCTGTTTGGTCAACCCATTGAGAAAGTTAGCCCGTGTGTTGCGCCATTCCCCTAAGCCGTATTTAGCCCGATTGGTCTGTTCGGTGCTACAGCCCCCCAGGGTGTCATGGCACCCAGAGGTATCTGCGGTGATGGAAAACAGTACCCGCCCCATATCGGAGTAGAGTACTTTGCCTTGGGTCAAGACAATGCTGAATTGGATCTTGGTCGTATCGGCGGCGTTATACCGTTCGATGGGGTTATCTGCGTTGTAGCAGAGCATGGATACCCCCTGGGAACCCTCTAGATCGAGCAGCCTAAGCGTAGTCCCCCGCTTGATTACCCTTGACCAGTACGCCCCACCGGGGATCACTTCTTCCCAGATCACCTTAGCTAGTTCATCCACCATGTGTACTACTCCCTAAAATGCCAAAAACCCAGGAGGCAGACCCAGCAAAATGCTGTAGTACTCTCCCGGGCTTTTTTCCCGCCGTGTGACCGTTAGGCTGGGCCTAAACAGTTGCTTCTCTCGGACCAGACATCGTGCTTTAGACCGCGACCGGAACCCTAGAAGTTAAATTTTCTCTCGGTACTTTACGCAATTTCCATCCAATAAGATGTATCGGTTAATACTTTTCTCGCTACGGGCGTTGCTTGAACGTGATCATAAAAGCATCTTCCGTAAGCGCCTAGGCAGCTATTTATTTGTTTGATGCGTAGGACGGGGCAGCAACGTTAGCCTAAGTACTAGAACGATTGCAATAAAGACGAAACAAGCGCCGATGGATAGGAATAACTCTTTGGGATCAGTGGGGAATATCAAAATATATCCATAGCCTTTGATCAGCGAAGAGAAACTTGAGACACAAAAAGGCATTACAAAGAGCCGAAATGTTTGCCAAAAAGAAGATTGACCCGGATTTGACTTGGCCACGCTTAATTGAAGCCCAATGCCTATTACGAGGCTAATACCTAGAGAATTAAGCCAGATGGTAGGGGATGGATCAAAACGAAAGCTGACAGAAACTAAATACCAGATCAGATAGCACCAAAGTACAATTTTCCCTGGTCGCAGGTTTGCTAGGTACAACCCGAACAAGTGTATGTGGGTGCGCATTACGTGCTGTGTAGACTCCCATCAAGGGCAACTATAGATCAAGTCTTTAATGCAATGCACTTAACTTGCGATTAAAGGCTCGATCTCCCCCAAAGATACGGGTTGCATTGTCCCTGGAACTTCAATCAACCAAAGATAGCCATTCATCGCTCCGGGCTGGATCGCATTCCAGGCATTGAGTAATTGGGGTAACTCAGCGCGGATCAAACGTCCATCGGGGGTGTATTGCTCTAGGGCACCGATACACCCAATGGTCGGATTGGGCAGATCGACCGGATTAGGATAAAAGAAACTGGGGTCTTCCCCACTACCGTGGATCCGTAAAAGCGACCGACCTAGATTGCCCGCCCAATAGCTCTGCTCCACCGGGCGATAGTTTTGCCAGGTGCGGGGCCAAAGACTACGGTACATCCCTAGATCTAGCGTCGTGGTTTCCGGGATACCGGGGATAAAGCTGGCCCCCTTTTCGTTGGGTAAAAAGATCTTAATCGAGGGAAATTGTCCAAAGGGTCGATACTCTGGGGGCGTGCGGGGCATAGTCCCTGCGATCCGCATCAAGCCTTGGGGCGTTTCACCACTGCTAAAGTTCCAATCAAGGGGATAGATCGAGCGGGCCAATAGGGACATATTCCAAAGTTGTCCCTGGGGTCGATAAAATTGGCCTTGACTATTTTTCAACATACTCAAACAAGGAATAGCCCGGTCTGGACGACAGAATAAATAAAGCTGGGGCAATCCTAAAAACGGCTGATTTAACAGATCACCCAAGGGGGGCAGGGGGGATTCTGGTTCTTCAATGGACTCAATGGTAGTCCTTAGTCGTGCTTGCATAAACCAAAGTGGAAAGCGTTCTTTGATCGGCTGGAGTTGTCCTTGCATCGGTTGTTCCTGGGCCAATAGCGCCAAGGTCAAGGCAACCACTTCAGCGTCGCGACTGGTTTGGAGGATCTGGGCCCAGGCTTGGGGAACAAAGGCATAGGCTTGGCGGGTGGCGGGGTTGACGGGACGGCTATACAGCACAGCACTGGTTCTAAGCGCCGGGATCAAATTGACAGAGGAATTAAGGCTCGGATCTAATAATCCCGCCAGGGCTTGTTGGGCCATCGGATCACTGGGTTGCCCTAGGGTCATGGTCCAGAGCATATTTTTCCAATAGGTCGTATCGCTTAGAGGATGCAGACTGAGGCTAAGGTTTTCGGGAGTCAGGCGCTGGAGTACCTGGGGCCGTTGATTGGCCCGGTCAAGCACGGGTGATCCCAGGGGCAATTCTCCGGCCGCATAAAGGGGCCTAAGGGTAAGTACCGTCATTGCTACAAGTAACCATAATTTGATCATGACTAAGCTCCTTGGCCTTTTGATTTGAAACAGGTATGGCTTTAGACCAAGCTACAAGTTTACCCAAAACTTGACGGGAATTTAGCTAAGATCAAAGGATGTTACCGCCGCCTGTGATCGACTGGTCGAGTACCCTATCTCCTGAGGAACAACTGGTCCAGCATCTTTTGACCCTGGAGGAAACGGGCTTGTTAAGCCATCCCCAGCAGTTACCGACGGTACGCGCGTGGTCAGTGCTGTTAAACCTCCCGCCACCGATGATCCAAAGAGCGTACACGATCTGGCAAGCATCCAGCCTCACCTGGCTCTTATCCCCCATGATCCGTCAAGCCCAAGAACTGGGCTTGAGTAAAGCGCAGGTTGTGCAAGCCTTAGAACTTTTGTGGTGAACATTTATTTAAGGAACACCCATGGAAGCCCTGTCGCCACGATTCCCTAAAACCGGGGATAGTCTGCCTATCAAAGTTCCTGATCCCAATTCGGATCTGAGTTTTCGTACCACCGTTAGCGCTGGTTTTTTTGCGTTGACGACGGTGGGTGCCGTTCTGACAACTCTCAATATCCCCCTAGGACTGGGTTTAATCGCCCTTACTTCTATCGCTGGGGTTTTGAGTCTGACTTCTTTACGCTTAGTCAAAGAGTGGGAACGCCTCGTTGTTCTTCGCTTAGGAAAATTTCAGGCGGTGGAAAAACCAGGTTTAGTCTTCCTGATCCCGGTTGTAGACCAGACAGCCGCCTGTATTGATACGCGGGTGCAAGTTACGCCTTTTATGGCCCAGCAGACCCTCACTAAAGATACGGTTCCGGTAGATGTGGATGCGGTGCTTTTTTGGTATGTCTTTGATGTCAAAAAAGCCGCCCTAGAAGTTTCGGACTTTGCCCTAGCCGTTTCTTGGGCGGCTCAAACCGCCCTGCGGGATATTATCGGCCGCTCACTTTTGGCTGAGTTACTAGCAGAACGTGCAACCTTAGAAAAGTTACTCCAGCAGCTTATTGATGAACGGGCCGCCACTTGGGGGATCCAGATTCAAGCCGTAGAAGTCCGAGATGTGCAGATCCCCGTCAATCTCCAGGATGCCATGAGCCGTGAAGCCCAGGCGGAACGGGAGAAAAAGGCCCGGATCATTTTATCGGAAGCGGAAATGGAGATCGCGGCTAATTTTTTGAATGCAGCCAATCAATACGATACCAATCAAACCGCCTTGACCCTCCGGGGCTGGAATATTATCCGCGAGGGCCTCAAAGAAAAAGGCAATGTGATCCTGATCCCCACGGATACCCTCAATAGCTTGGGCAATGCAGGGGGCGCTATGGCCCTCAAGCAATTTATGGATCAACAGGCCAAAGAAGCAAAAGAGGAATAGCTCATTTACTGGCGTTGCACAATTAACTAATGGAGGAGGACAGAAGTGGGATTTCCCATGTTTTTAGATAGTGCACTATCAACCGTAGAGATAAGTTCAGCATCTCTTCGCTCTTTGAGTGACACAAGCTCAGGACTTACGCACAGCTTTTAGTCCGTTAGGCAAAAACAGACATGACAAACAGGAGCTTTGTAAAAAGAAGAATAAAGCCCAGATAGGCCAGAGTTGAGCACTGGCAAGCGCTTTAGCCTTGCTTTTCATGGCTTCCCCTCAACTGCTATGGGGTAATGTCAAATAGGCCATCAAAATATTCAACACACGGTGACTTATACCCAGCTAGACCCCAGCCGTTTTAGGGGATTTAGCGGAGATTGAGCCAGCGCTTGCAAATATGAGAGGAAAACAACCAATTGTCAAGAAATGATCCTTAACGTACGATTTTCCCAAATTACTACGGTGACCCCTAGAACCCCATATTATTCAGAGTTGCGCAAAGATTGGGTGGACAGAGACCAAATTACCGTGCCAGAGTAATACCTGTATGAACTGGATTGTTTTTTCCTACTCCCTCCCCTCCAAAGGCCAATCGAGTCCACGGGTTTTACTCTGGCGGCGATTGCGACGACTGGGGGCTGTGTCTCCCAAAAATGGGCTGCATGTTCTACCCGCTCGGGAGGAATGCAGGGAGGCTTTACAGTGGCTCACTCAGGAAGTCCTACAGGCCAAGGGAGAGGCACTGGTCATGCATGTAGACCGTTTTGAGGGCTTGGAAGATGGACAGCTCAAAGCACTATTTAATCAAGCCAGGGCCGAAGAATACACAGAGATTATGACCCAAGCGGAACAACTTCGGCAGGCCATCGGGTTGAGTCCAGAGCTTCAGAATCAACATAGAGAGGCGTTAGCTAAGTTACAAAAAGCCTATAGTGAAATCGCCCAAATTGACTTTTTTGATAGTCCTGAAGGGCCAGATTTGGCTTCAAATCTGGCCCGAATTCGTCAATCCTTATCCACTTCTGAATTGACAGCGGCGCAAACGACTCTTACGCTTGATGCCTATCAAGACAAAATTTGGGTCACGCGGCCCCGACCCCATGTAGACCGTTTGGCTTGTATCTGGCTTATTCGTCGCTATATCAACGCAACGGCTCGCATTCGCTATACGCATCAAGCACAGGCCGATGAAATTTCCTTTGATATGAAAGAAGGAACCTTCACCCACCAAGGCAACCTGTGTACCTTTGAAGTTATGGTCGCGACTTTTGGTTTAACAGAACCCGCCCTAGAAGCAATTGCCCAAATTGTCCATGAACTTGACCTTCGGGATGGTCTTTATACCCGTCCCGAAACGGTGGGTGTAGAAACAATTTTGCGGGGATGGCTCCGGGCAGGGTTGCAAGATGACCAGTTAGAAACCCACGGGATCATGCTGTTTGAAGGATTATTTGCTACTTTTAGCCAAATGTAGTTAGCTTGATTTCAAATGGTTAGTACATTAACAGCAAGGGAGACTAAGGTCAGTAAGGTACGGGCTTCGACCCAATGCACCTGCTCCTTTAGGGGATCAGGACTGACGCACAGCTTTTAGTCCATTAGGAAAAAATAGATAGGTAATCACGGGACAAATCCCATCGTTAGGACTCAGACCCCAGACTGGATCATCGTTGAAAATAGGTGCATTGGCCGCCGGCCGCCAAAACAACACGGAGATTCCAACGGTAGTTGCCAGGAAAACCGCTTCTCCCATTGAGAAATCCTTAGCGTAACCAAATAAGGCTCACCACAGCGCCGAGTAAAGCCGTCAGCGCAATCCACCACAGCGGAAAAATCGAAGGGAAATTAGCCATACAAAACGCTTCAAAGGGAATTTAATTAAGTATTACGCTGCGCAGGTTGCTCTGGAGGCCAATGGTGGGTCTCGGCTTGGCAGTCACAGCACCAGGCATAAAGCGCGTCATATAGAACTAAGCCGTGATGTAAGACTTCTTGGTCATCTTTAAATACGGCAGCAAGACCCAAGGCGAGCGCAAAGAGTCCGGGCGATTGGGGGGTAAGGTCATGGCGAGAGGTATCCGCCCCGCGCACAATGGTTGCTAACTGTTGTAACGGCGGGTCTACTAAACCGAAGTGTTTAATGAAGCTATCAAAGCTGCATAAATCGCCCTCATGGGAGAAATGCACTCCAGGAATATCAAAGGGTACCGCTCCTGTGTCCGCCGCTACGGCCAATACTTCTGCGGTGGGTACATAGAGAAATTGGGCCTGACGGTCAATGAAACGTCTAATCAACCAAGGACAAGCGACCCGGTCAATTTTGGGCCGTTCCCGCGTCACCCAGAGGGTCGGAGTACTCCCTGGTAAAGGTATGTATTCATGTTTCTTAGCTGTGGGTCGGTTTGCCTCTTGCCAAGCTGTAATTCCCCCTTGTAAGTAATAGGCAGTAATGCCTTTAGCTTGCAAGGTTTGCGCTACACCTTGACTCACTTGACCACCATGTACGCAATAAACCACCACTTCCTGCGCTGGGGAAAGCGCCATAGCCCAAGTCTCAATCTGCTCAGGTGCGCCCCGTTGGGCGCCAGCAATGATTTTGTCTGCCGCCTCAAAATCTCCTGTGCGGCGCACATCCAGGAGAAGAGGTGCCGTTCGACGGGTGACCAATAGTTCTTGAACGGAAAGGGCGATAGTCATCATTTTCTTTCTCTAGGTATGGGTGAGAGGGTAAATGATCAGACCCACTACAGCGGCAACAAGGATCACTACGGGTTCCGGTAACTTCTTTTTGAAGTACCACAGTGAAGCTAGGGTGACAAGGGCAATGAGTACCGTAGGAAGGTCTACTAAAGAACGTTGCCCCAATACCACCACAGCCCCGGTAATCGCTCCGGTAGCAGCGGCGGTTACACCCGCTACAAATTGGGCGATCCCAGGTTGTTGACCGTATTTCTTGAAGTAAGGAGCCAGAATAATCGTGATCAAATAGCAGGGTAAAAAAGTGGCAGCCGCAGCAATACAGGCTCCACTAAACCCCGCTACTAAGTAACCAATAAAGCCCGTAGTGATTACGACCGGACCAGGGGTGATCATGGCAACTGCAACCGCATCAACGAACTGTTGTGCAGTGAGCCATTGGTATTCCTTAACTACGCCACCATAGAGAAAAGGCACAATAGCTAAGCCACTTCCAAAAACAAAGGCCCCAGCAGTGGTAAAAAATGTCAGGAGGTTCCAAAGGGTATCTTTGTTGACTACAGGGACATTTGCTAAAAGAGGGATAAATGATAGCCCAATGAAACTATTTAAGCGTTTTGCGGGCCAACGGGGAGGCGCTTTGATCAGCCAAACCACTAGGCCAGCCGCCAGAAAAAAGAGGACTTGTTCTGATTGGGTAATTACGGTTGTAGCTACGGAAATCAGATAAATAACCCACAACAACCTATCGGTACCAATTGTTTTTTGCGTGAGTTTATAGGCACTCAGGGCAATAATCCCGATCACACTGGATCCTACGGCATAAAAAACAGATTGCATCCAGGTCAGCCCGCCATAAAGCGTATAAGCCCAGCCCAAAGCCACGACCATCAGGAAAGAAGGCAGGATGAAAGCCAATCCCGCTAGGGTTGCGCCCCAGACCCGGTAGTCGTCGGCTTCATCGAGTTCGGAGACTTTTACGCGGAGCAGCGAGCGGACGTTGGAATCAAGGGTGGTTTCCCAGAGCTGTTCGGGGTTCATTTCGCCGAGGCCCTTGTAGCGCTGCATGGAGATGCCTTTTCGGGCGGCGGCGAAGATGGCTTCGAGCAAATCAAGGGGGCCATGGATCACCGTGTCTGAATCCTTGCGGCGGAGCTTTGCGGGCCTGGCATAGATTTCCTGCAGATGGGCCGCCTTCTTGTCGAGGCGCAGCACGTCCGACGAGCCGATGAGTTTGGCGTCGATGGCCCAGCTTTCCTTGACGCCGCGCACTTCGCGGGTGAAGGCAAGGCCGCCATCTTCGGAAACAGTGCCGAC
>JANNOF010000355.1:0-9040 GCA_031398925.1 Gloeobacteraceae cyanobacterium SOY_34_metabat_371
ACGTTTTTCCGGATGACTCTGGCCGCGATGCCCATCTGTCGGGAACGATTGCGGCGATGTTATTGGCGAAAGCCGATGAGCTGTTCGCTCATCCGCCGCGTATCCAGCGAGTCGATGTGCTGTCCGACAAGCTCCCTGCAACGCCCGTTTCCACGGCTGACACCAAGGGGCTGCTTCTGACCTTCAGGGCGAAGTCAGGCCCCCGTGATGGGCCCAGTTGAACGCCCCAGGGAGAAAGATTTTGGACCGGGCCGAGCACAACGGGATAGCCTAAACTACGACTGAGACCCGCCTCTACTTGAGGGACTAGCTCCTGTTGTACCCAATCTTGGGCCAAGGTATTAAAGGCAACGATCCCTAGGCCCATGAGCAATAGCCCACCCCCTAGTGCCCACGCTCCTATCTTAAGGAGCATTTTCCCCTTGGTCACACCTAGCCCCCCAGTGCTTGCCCTAAGCTTAGCAGAGGGTGTAGGACCCCCATCATTTACGGGTTACAGCCAGACGATAGGGGGCGTCCCATTCACTCCACACTTGGACGGTCAGTAGTTCTTGATCGGCAACTTTTCCTTGCCAATAACGGATCTTGGTGCGCTCCGTATTGGCGCTATTAAGTTGGGGTAAATTCAAAAACACCTGATTGCGAAAGCGAGAACTGAGGGCTTCAACCCGTAAATAAAGGGTTTGATCGGGCTGCACGGGGATCTGATATTCATCCATGCGCCCCAGTTGGAGGCTACTATCGACAGTTTTAAATACTTCGTTATACAACAGGGGGATCTTTTTTACTTGAATAAGATTTTCGGCCCCTACCGGACCTATCAATGCCAGGAGGACTGTCAGTGCTGCAAGCGCTTTCATAGGTATCCCCGAGAGTGATCTCTACTATACAAACTGCAAAAAGAATTTCATAAGGCAGTTGGGCGAAAAAGTAAGCACCCAACTGCAACAATCAGACCCCTTAGACTAATCTTCTCGTTGAAAACCATTGGGGATGTACTGATCTAATCCCAAGGCGCCACGGGCCGCCAGATCTGCCCCACAGCTTGGGTCTAGACCTTGACTATGATAAAAATCCGCCCCTTGGACTTGGGTAAATTCGTTAAACAGCGTATTGATCAGTTGCGAACGGCTAAAGTCCACGTCGGTAATATTGGCCCAACCAAACTGGGCATTGATCAAGATTGCATCCCGCAAAACAGCCCCGGTCAAGTCGGCCCCGTCAAATCTAGCCCCGGTCAAATCAACGCGCGAAAGATCGGCCCCCTGGAGTTTGGCCCCGCGCAGATCACAGCCCCGCAAAATGGCCCTCGTCAGATCAGCCCCGGTCAAGTCGGCATCAATCAGGCACGCTGCCTCTAAATTGGCATCCCGGAGTTCAGCCCCAGTCAAGTCAGCCCGTTGAAGATCCGTACCGATCATCCACACCCGACTGAGATTGGCCCCGGCTAAACAGGCATCCTGTAAATTAGCCAGTACAAAATGCGCCCGGACCAGTTCTAAACCCCGTAGGTCTACCCCAGGGAGATCCGCCCGGAGCAGATCCGCTTCATAAAAATCCACTTGGGCCGCTTCACCAGCACGAATTTTTTGGATCAATGATTCCTTCGTTAGCACTTGCTCCACCTCAGCCTCTTGCGTCAGGGCAACTATAGTGTGGCATACCGCCCAGGCTTTGGCGTATCGTGCACGCCCAAAGAGCGTTCTGTCGATACAATCGATCAAGAACAATATATAGAGCACCGTCATGGCTTGGGCCAATCTTGTCCTTACTGCCGCCGTAGTCCTATCGGCCCTCTTTATCGGCAGCTATTTTTTTGTCACGGATGCGGACCTCCAGGCTAATTTGGGTCTCGTTAGTGTGACCTATATGATCTTTATTTGGCCTGCCTATTTTGTCCTCAAGCTCACCGAGCGTAAGCCTATTCCAGCCACCGCCCCGGTGACCGCTCCGGTGGTGCAACTCCGTACCCAACAGACTGCGATCCAAAAAGATATTCTGCGGGATATTAGCAAGCATGTTTATCTCAAAGAAACCCATATGCAAGACCAGCTCCAAGCCCTCAAGTTAGGGATCAAGAGTGATTCGGAATTACCTAAACTCACCGGCTACCGTGAAGAAGATCATCAAGGGCATTACGCACTGGTACTACAGTTTGATTCCAATCATGTATCGATCCAAAAGTGGCAAGAACGTCAGTCTAAGTTAGATACTTTTTTTGGGCGTGATGTGGACGTGATCCCCCGTGAAGGTAGCCAAGGTCAGGTAGAACTAGCTTTAGTCTGTAAAAATTAACGGTGCCTCTTGTTGCGTTGGGGCTGGGAGCCAACCTGGGGGAGTGTACCAAAACCCTGGCTAGGGCTTGGCACGAGCTGACCACGCAACCCAGGATCACACCTGTTGCGCTTTCGCAGCTCTATAAAAGTCAACCTCTAGGTCCACCCCAACCGGAGTATTACAATGCCTGTGGCCTGATCGAAACAGAGTACACACCAGAGCAATTGTTGGTAATTATTCAAAAGATCGAAGATCAGTGGGGCCGGACAAGAGAGATCCATTGGGGACCACGCACCCTAGATCTGGATATTTTGCTCTATGGCGATGCAGTCATTGCTACCCCACAGTTGATGATTCCCCATCCCTGGTTGCTAGGGCGTAATTTTGCCCTGATCCCCTTGGCAAAACTAGCTCCCGAGTGGATCCATCCGGTGGCTCAAGAGTCTTTAGCACAGCTTGCGGAGCGTTTAGATTGGACGGGCTTGGAGGAGCTAGGCCCAGTGCGCTAGACTACAAAAAATTGTGAGACCGCGCTGTGACCATGCAAATTTCCGGGCAAGTATACGTCGTGGGCGATAACATCGATACGGATCAGATTATTCCCGCCGAATATCTGACCCTAGTGCCCTCTAAGCCCGAAGAATACGCCCAACTTGGGTCCTATGCGCTCTGTGGCCTGCTGGGAGAATATCCACCGTTTGTGGAAGCAGGGTCCATGACCACCAAGTTTCCGGTAATTTTGGCAGGGCGTAATTTTGGCTGTGGTAGCTCCCGTGAACATGCCCCCATTGCCCTAGGGGCCGCCGGGGTTGAAGCGGTAGTTGCGCCTTCTTTTGCCCGGATCTTTTTTCGCAATTGCACCGCTACGGGTGAAGTCTATCCCTGTGAATCCTGCGAAGATCTGGTGGCCCACTTTACGACCGGTCAAGACGTCACCTTGGATCTTGTCCAAAACGTGATCCATAACCACACTACGGGTCAAAGCTATCCCCTCAAGCCCTTGGGGGATGTGGCCCCCGTGATCCAAGCGGGTGGGATCTTTGCCTATGCGCGTGAAATGGGCATGATCCGGTCTTAATCCGGTTTATTGTGACCAGGGGCTATGAACATCTACTGGATGGATCAGGCGTTAGCCCAAGCCCAGCATGCGGCTGATCATGGAGACGTGCCCGTGGGGGCTGTCATTACCGGCCCTACGGGGGATTTGATCGCTCAAGATCATAACCGTCGAGAACAGGATCAAGACCCTACCGCCCATGCGGAGATCCTGGTTCTACGGGCGGCAGCTCGAAGCCGGGGGCAATGGCGGCTTGAAGACTGTACGCTTTATGTCACCCTCGAACCCTGCGCTATGTGTTGCGGCGCGATTCTCCAAGCCCGTTTAGGGCTTTTGGTCTATGGCTGTGATGATCCAAAAGCAGGGGCGGTACGTTCGGTCCTTAATTTGCCCGATAGTGCCCTTTCTTTTCATAAATTGCCCGTGATCTGCGGCATCCGTGAAGTAGCGTGTGCCCAGATTCTGCAACGGTGGTTTCAGCAGCAACGCCTACGGTAGACGTTGCGGACTAACGGGAAGCTTTTTTCAGCTCGGGTAAGAGGTCTTTTTTGACTAGATATTCATGTAATTCCTGATGATTTAGGTGACATAGGTTCTTATTTAGCTCGTTTAATACTAAGGTTTTTGGTAACGAGGGCGTAAGCACTTCCCGCAACAATCCTAGGATTCGGGGTTCAGCGATCAAGATAAGCTCTTGGATCTGATAAATTCGCGTGCGGGTCAAAATCTGCTCTGTGATCTCTTGAGCAAAGCGTCGCTCATATTCAAGTGCGTGTTGTTGTCGATGATCGTCATAACTATACGCCGGTCCCTTACCCTGTTGGTGATGTCCTGCCTGACTTTGTGGCCCGGAGAATAGTTCTTGACCGGGGAGATCTTGATCAGGGTTAACTAGCACCTCGTTTTCAATTAAGGCAGGGCTAGATTTATTTTTAGACGTTTCTGCCGTTTGCACGGTAAAAAATCGGGCTTTGGCCCCATCTGCCACCACCACCATAGTTGGACTCATAAGCTTCCTCCAGGAATCTTCTTGAATTTTGAGATACCTAAGATCATACAAAGCATTTTTACGGTAATCCTCACCCCCACGGATGACGCGGGGGTGCTAGAACTTAGCCATAGCTTCAGTTGGAGCTATGCTGAGCCGTTATTACGCTGCCTAAAATAATTCTTTCTCGCGCCCTACCCACCAATTCCCCAGGCTGATCAGGTCTTGGTGAATGTCTGCTAAGCGCGCCATGTACGCATCGGGAGTCAGGGTAGCGCGTTCTTCTTCTAGTTTCTTGACCCGAAGCTGTACCAATAGCCAAGGTTTGTGGAGGCTATCGGTTTGATCCATGTACTGGGCAAGTTGTTCGCTGTTCATGTTAAGCATTGTAACGGATCTGGGCCTGTGATGCCATAGAAATGGTGTACGCGCAGCTTTTCTGGGTCATTAGACTTCTTGGATAAATATTCTTATGATCCGTCCGACCGCTTGCCGACCCTTTAGGATCAACCCCAGCCGCAGGATCAACCTAGGCAAGCGGTCCGCTAGAGCGCTTTGCGTTGTAGGGGGTGTCGGGGGCTGCAAGCTCCCTGACGAGGAGGGGGGCGGGTTTGGGAGGGGGAACCCTAGGTTCACACCTCCCAAGGGCTGTTGCTCTGCTTTAACTCCCAAAGGGCTTTTCTTCTTGCGCTGCCGCATTCCTGCCAGCCATCCAATGAATCTCATGGTTTAGCAAAAGAAGATCTCGCCTACAATTTGTAAAGAACTGTAACGGATACATGAACAAAACCATTTTGATCACAGGGGCAACGGGGGGGATCGGTACGGCGGTGGCCCAACAACTCGCCAAATCCGGGGCTTCTCTTATCTTGGCTAGCCGTCATAGTGCCAGTCTGGAAGCACTCATGGCCCAATGCTATGAAGCTGGAAGCCCAGAAGTCCTCTCGATCCCAACAGATGTCACGGATCGTCTGCAAGTCGAACATCTTTTTCAAAAGGCGTATCAGGCTTTAGGAAAAGTTGATGTGGTGATCAATGGTGCTGGTTTAGGGATTCTAAAAGTAATTCAGCAGCTTAGTGAAACCGAGTTTGACCGTATGATCAACGTCAATCTCAAAGGAACTTTTTTAGTATGTCAGCAAGCAGTTACCCAGTGGCAAGAGCGTAAAGCCCCTGGGCATATCTTTAATATTCCAGGGATCCTCGGCCAACATCCTATGGCCAGTGGCAGTGGCTACTGTGCCTCTAAATTTGGGGTGGTGGGCTTAACTAAAGCCATGGCCTTAGACTGCAAACGTTTGGAGATTAAGTTCACCCTCCTCTACCTAGGCGGCGTGGATAGCCCCTTTTGGGATCAAGCAGGCATGAAAGTGCAACGCGATAAAATGCTCAAACCCCTAACGGTTGCCGAAGCCATAGCCTTTGCCCTCAATGTACCCGCTCCAGCCATACCCACAGAGCTTGTGATCCAACCGGATTCACATTTATTTTGGTAAATCAGTTAACCCATTGGTTTGATCCATATTCATGATCAAACCAAGCGCGCCTTCAAGAGAACAAGGGGTTGCCAGGACTGGATCAAAGCATCATATTGGGCGCGATGCTGCTGGTAAGACTCCTTGGCACGTAATTCACGTACTTGCGCTTGCACTAACTTACTTAATAGATCACCCTTGTCTTTTCCCATGTCCCCTGCCCTCAGCAAATGTGGATTAAACAGCCTTGCGGACTTGGTGCGTAATGTAGTGCCGGAACTGATAAGAAAAGTCTTTGATGAATTCATCCCCTAACAAAGGATATTCCATCTTTAGAAAACTATAGAGCAATCGGACATAGGAACGTCGATGGAGTTGTGATGAAATGAAGTTCTCAAACTCCTTACACAAACTTTCCGAAAAATTGCCTTCAAATTGCCATTCATTCAGAAACCCATACAGTAATTGCCGACCTCGTTTGGAAGTGTTCATGGGGGGTGCTCCTTCAACCGCTATATTTATTAAGCCTCAAATACCTAGAAAACTAAACGGGTGGTCCTACTTAACTCGAACCATTCCTAGGAATAAATACCCCTCATAAATACGTAGGCAAAAAAGATCTGTACTTAGGACAAAGTCCGGATCTCACGGGCTACACGCTCCCCAGATTGGACAGCCCCATTCATATAGCCTTGATAGTCATAGCTGGTGTGCTCCCCAGCAAAGTGTAAACCCCCAACGATTTCTGGCTCACTACCCACAAAGGTGGTCCAATCACCGGGGGTATAGCAGCCATAGCTGCCTTCAAAGTTAACGGCGGTAGGCCAATGGAACCGCACGGCTTGATCCGTATAACGGGCTTTGACCCCTGGATACACCTGATCTATCTGATTTAAAAAGCCTTGGGCCTGGGCTTGGGTGCTTCCGGTGCCTAGCTGGAGGCCCTTAACACCGCCTGTAAAGTTGGTCAGAACCGCCGTTGATCCAGGTAATCCCCTAGAAGTCTCCCAGCTTTCGATATAACCTAGATCCGAAAAACTTGTGCCACTGCTGTCATAGTCATACCAGATCCGGCCTAAGGTCCCGACCATGAGCTTGGCATTGGTGCCATAACGTAGGGTGTAGATCGACTTTTGCTTGGCCTCTGGAAAAATGACGTTCGTTGCGACCTTGCGCAACTGGTTAAAGGGCAAGGCCAAAACAACTTTGCGGGCGGTGATTTCCGTATTTCCACTGGGTGCACTAAAAGTCAATCGGTAAGATCCGTCGCGTTTTTCATATAAAGCATCAAGACGATGCTCAAGGGTTATGGGATTCCCTAGTCCCGCGATGATCCGGTCGCTAATGGCTTGATTGCCTTCTAAGACCGTATAGCGTTCATCGCTATCGCCAAAGAGCAAAAACGGATCAGGGGTCAGCCCAATGAGATACAGCATATTGAGAAAGCTTTGTTCTTCGGCTTCCAGCCCATATTCGCCCACATAGGCTAGGCGCAACAGTTCGCGGAGCGTACCATGTACGCCGTTTAGATCCAGCCAATCGGTAATGCTCAATAGATCTAACTGACGGGAATAGGCAGAATAGTTATCATAGGTTGCAAAAAAAGGACGACCCTGCTTCATAAAATCCTGGCGCAGACGACGGGCGACGGGCCGAAATTCTTCAATGATCTGCGCTTCGGTGACGCGTACGCCACCAAAATAGTAGCGCTCTGGCTCGTATTGAGCGGTGGCCGCCGTAAGGTCCGTCAGGGTCAAACCCAATTCTTGAACTAGGGTTTGGATCTCTAGGTGCCCACTGTCAATAAACTCACCACCGAGTTCGCACTTTTGATCATTGGGAAAAAAATCAGTCAAGCTAAACGTACGCCCCCCAGTGCGGGTATTGGCATCGTAGACCTGGACCGGGAAACCGGATTGCTCGAGACGATAGGCGGTGGTCAACCCCGCTAAACCAGCCCCGATAATTACGATAGGATTGATATTTTGGGCTTGGAGCCGTCCCCCAAGGGTGGTGCCAACGGTGGCTAGGGCCGTTGCCTTAAGTAGGGTTCGTCTATTGATCCGGTGCTGTCGCCCCTGTTCTATACCGGTTTGGGTCGAACAGTTTAGATGGTTAAAACCGTCTGCCTGGCGCATGGCCCTACGGAGTAGTTTGAACAAAGCTGTTTTTGCCATAGCCCTAAGCCTTTGATGCTCCACCCAGATCTTAGACCATGACAAAATTGTTTCGATCCTAATCTGCCCTGAGGATCCACAATTCACGTTACTTTTAAATAAGAACTTCCGGGGTCTTTGTGCACTTTACCCTGACCAAGAACGCCATCATCGCCCTGGATATACACGAGATCCAACCGGTGATTCTCCAATTGGCCCAGGATCCTTTAAAAAATGCCCGCAGTTTAGGGTTTCAGTTTGACTACCCCAGAGACCCCGAAGACCCCCGCGAACTGTCCGAGCTGGACGAGATTCGCCTGTGGTTTATTCGCCTAGATAGCGCCTATCCCTGGTTGCCCTATTTTCTTGATTGGCGGGCGGGTGAACTCACACGCTACGCGGCGATGCTGGTTCCCCATCGGTTTACGCCTAAAGAAGGCATTGAATTTAATACCGAAGCGCTACAAATTTTTGTCTTTCATAAGATTTTTGTGATCCAGCAATGGCTAGCCAGCCAAGAGATCCAAAATCATGCTGACCTGCGCTATTTGGCCCAGAGCTTGGGCTACGACCTAGATCCTACTTTTTTTAATCTATTGTGAGGGCCAATGCTCAAAAATACCTCTGTTTATCTAATTGGCATGATGGGATCGGGTAAATCTACGGTTGGAAAACACTTAGCTGAGCGCCTGAACTATCGCTTTTTTGATACGGATGTGTTGATCACCCAAGTAACCCAATGTTCAATTCCAGCCTTATTTAGCCAAGGTGAAGCTGAGTTTCGGCAGATCGAACAGCAGGTTTTAGCGCAACTTGCGCCCTATGGGCGTTTGGTTGTGGCGACAGGTGGGGGTATTGTCACCCAACGGGCTAACTGGAGCTATTTACGTACGGGTTTAATTGTTTGGCTAGAGGTTCCTGTTTCCGTATTAGTGACGCGCTTGGAGCAAGAAACAGAACAACGACCCCTAGTGCACTCCGGGGATCTCAAAGCGACCTTGACCCAGATTCTCCAGGAACGCCATAACCTTTACGCTCAAGCCGATGTGATTGTTTCTGGGGCGGCTAGCCCGACACAAGTGTGCGA
>JANNOF010000382.1:0-3568 GCA_031398925.1 Gloeobacteraceae cyanobacterium SOY_34_metabat_371
GCAACCAAGCCTTCGGCGGCACGGTTGAGGGTGCCATCGCCCCCACCCACAATCACTAGATCTACCCGGTCTGCCCAGGTTCGGATCACTTCTGTCCAGGCTTCAGGAGAGGCACTGGGAACCTCGATCAGTTGAATCCCCGTCTCTTGGAGTAGTTGGGTCGCTTGGGCCGAAAATTCTTGCCCCCGGCGGCTATGACGGTTGATCAGTAGGAGTGCCCGTTTCACCATTAATTGCTTTTATGTAATGCGCTCGCCTATCCTAGCCCCCGTAGAGGATATTGCCAGAGCCAACTTCTTTTAATCATCGTTTACCCTAGAAACAGTTAAGGATAGGGCTATGGGTTGGACTTTGGATGTGATCACGGCTAATTTTGCCACTGCTGCTCGCTTGGGGGTAGGTTTATGGGTCAGTAATCGCCTGGGCCAAGGCCCGGATCAGCCTTTAGAACTCTATGAATTTGAAGCCTGTCCTTACTGTCGCAAGGTCCGCGAAGTCCTCTCAATTTTAGATCTAGCGGTCATGGTTTATCCCTGTCCCAAAGGCGGACAGCGTTTTCGCACTAAAGTAAAAGCTATGGGCGGCAAACTGCAATTCCCGTACTTGATCGATTCTTCAAGGAACGTACAAATGTATGAGTCCTCCCAGATCGTGCGCTATTTGTATCAACAGTATGGTCAAGGATCTGAGCCTTTGTTTATGCCTTTATTGATAAATAATCCCCTTTCCATACCCAGCCTGGGTTTAGCGTCGCTCTTACGCCTTGGGCAAGGTCAACAGGTCCGCCCTAGTAAAGCGCCTAATGAACCCTTGATCCTTTGGAATTTTGAAGGATCGCCCTATTGCCGTCTGGTGCGTGAAACCCTGTGTACCCTAGAGATTCCCTATTTAGCCCGCAATGTGGCCAAGGGCAGCTCCCATCGCCCTTTGTTGATCCAAAAAGCAGGCAAAATGCAGGTGCCCTATTTAGAAGACCCCAACACCGGAACAGCCCTCTTTGAGAGCTTGCAAATCTGTCGGTATTTGGAGCAGACCTATGGCCTTTAGTAGCCGGTGGCAAACCCGTCTTGTGTATGGCGGATTATGGCTGGCTTTTTTGCTCTACGCTAATCTACTCGCGCCGCCCGTCAGTCCGGGGACGTGGGATCTGATCCTCAAGTTAAGTACCGGGCAGTGGGAAGGGATCAATCCGCTCTTAATCGCTATTTTTAATGTCATGGGCCTGATCCCCTTACTCTACGGAATGATTTTAATCCCCTTAGATCATGGGCGCAAATTCCCTGCAGGGCTGGTCATTGCCCTGATGATGGGGGTCGGCGCTTTTGCGCTACTGCCCTATTTAGCGTGGCGTGAACCGCGAGAAAAATTAGCCCCGGATCGGCCTTGGTGGATCAAACTCTTTGCTTCACGGTGGCTGGCTGTGCCCTTGGGATTGGGGATTTTAGCCCTAGGGAATCTGGCCTTAGGCGGTAATTTCCAAGCATTTATCGCCCAATGGCAACAGCAACAGTTTGTCCATGTCATGACCTTAGATTTTCTGCTGCTGACGGCGCTTTTGCCGGTGCTGATCGCTGAAGATATTGCTGTCCGCCAGATCCAAAACCCATGGCTGTCTATGATTAGCTGGGTGCCGTTGATCGGTCCTGTGGCCTATTTGATCCTCAGAGATCAACGCCAGTGACTGGCATACATCGCTAAACCATTGAGGGTAGCCGCCCCCCAATCCTGCACAAGTTCCCCGGTATGATAGGCCCAAACGGCCAAAAGACCTGTGCCGACGATCAATAGGACATTAATTAAAGCGTGACCCAAGCCCAAAACGATAGCGGTGAAGGTGATGGCGCCCTTGGAAGAGGTCTGCATTACGTTATCCAACTGGTGATGAATTTAGTATCTACGTGTGGGCAAAGTCTTAGCGGTGGGGTGAAACAGTTTATGATCTGACCCTGAAGAAAAAAAGCTATGTGTTCTAGATGCCACGCCTAGGAGCTACTTTTGTGGCACCATGGCAAAGATAGGGTATTTTCCCTGTCCTTTTGAGGCGGATCATGGCCAAGGCCAGCCTTCAACAGATCATCTCTTCCCTTCAACAAGACACTTTATGTATGGGTGCGTTGGTGGAAACTTCCGTAGCCCAATGTATCCAGGCTTTGGATGAACGAAACTTGACGTTAGCGGAACATGTTATTGCCCAAGACCAACGTATTGATCGTCTTTATCGCAAATTAGAGCAGGACTGTCTGAATATTTTGGCGTTTCATACGCCAATGGCCCGCGACCTGCGGCATATTGGTACAATTTTGCAATTAATTCGGGACTTAGAGCGTATTGGGGACTATGCAGGGGATATTTGTGCGGTGATCCCGCCGCTCATTTGTTATCCCCCGTTGCCCCAAATGTCCCACGTCCATGTGATGGCCTGCCGTTGCCAAGAGATGGTCATGCATTCTTTAACGGCCTTAACGGACCTCGATGCCCAAACAGGCCGCCATCTGGTCATTGAAGATGATGCGGTGGATGCGGACTATGACACTTTGTACCGCGCTTTAGCCGCGCATCCCATGGAACAAGGGCCGATGGAGCCTTTTCTGTTGTTGTTACTGGTGATCCGCTATCTAGAGCGTATGGCGGATCATGCCACCAACATTGGGCTGCGGGTGGCCTTTATTGTTACGGGTGAGCGTTAGTCTGGGCTTTTACATATTCAAAAAATACCCGCGCATGATCCTCAGGGGTTTCCGGTAAGATCCCGTGGCCTAAATTCATAATGTGACCGACAGGCCCCGCATCCCGCAGGACTTCGAGGGTTTTTTGTTGGATCAGTTCCGGGGGGCCAAAAAGGACGCAGGGGTCGAGATTGCCTTGGACGGCGATCTTAGGGCCAAGACGCCTACGTGCCGAAGCCATATCCACCGTCCAATCCACACTGATCACATCCGCCCCTGAATCGGCCATGAGGTCTAAAATTCCAGCCGACCCAGCAATATAAAGGATCAAGGGCACTTCAGGACGGGCCGCTTTAACCGCGTGAAAGATCTTTTGCTCGTAGGGCAGGGCAAATTCTTGGTAGGCCCAGGGTGCAAGCTGTCCGGCCCAACTGTCAAACATCTGAACTACCTGGGCACCGCAATCAATTTGGTGGATCAGGTAACGGGTTATGGCTACGGACAATTTTTCGAGCAACCGATGCAAAAGCGCAGGTTCATAAAAAGCCATGCGCTTGATCACGGTGTAGTCCTTAGAGCTTTTGCCCTCGACGGCATAGGCCGCTAGGGTCCACGGTGCGCCGACAAAACCCAGTACCGTTGCCTGATCCGCTACTTCTTGGCGGAGGGTCTGCAAAATCGTACGGATAAAGGGCACCGATTGATCGGGGTCGAGTTCGGTAAGGGCGTCTATTTGGGCCGCCGTGCGAATTGGGTTTTCAATCAAAGGACCGCGACTTTCGACAATATCAAAGTTGATCCCCAGCCCTGGTAAGGGGGTCAAAATATCTGAAAATAAGATCACGCCATCGGGATGAAAAGCCCGAAAGGGCTGGAGCGAAATTTCTACCGCCAACTCTGGG
>JANNOF010000012.1:0-4990 GCA_031398925.1 Gloeobacteraceae cyanobacterium SOY_34_metabat_371
ACCAACGGCCCCGCCGCCACCATCGGCGAGGTAATGGAGATACCCTTCGAGCGGCCCCGCGATCGCGATCAGATTATGGAAGACCCCCAATACTACCAGCTCCGCAACCACGCCCTCGACTTTCTCTACAACCGCTTTGCCCACGACGCAGGCTAGCAAGAGAGGCACCGTCGGTGAGCAGGGCGGCGATCGCCACGCTGCCTGCCGCCTCGCCGCCTCTAATCTGTACGGGCGATCGGGCTCAGGTATACCAGTAGCACAGGGTCTATTTTAGGGGCCACCATGAGACCTTATCGCGGGTGGCTCCATAGACTTCTTTGAGCCCCTCGGGGTCTACCACCTTCACCAGGTCATTGGCCGAGTCGGCCAGTTTGTCAGTCTTGATATAGCCCGCCTTAGTTAGCCCCTTGAGCACCTGCTCCACGGTGCGGTGGTTGAGTTGGCAGGCCCGGGCAATCAGGTCGATGGGCAGATCAAAAACGTATTCGGTTTTGGTGCCCTGGGGCTGGGCACCCAGACTGCGCTCTTGAAAGTTCAGCCCCCGCAGCACCGCCGCCACAGCCTGGGGGGGGTAGGTGCTGCAATTGAGCAGGTGATACTGAAACTTTTCGCGCAGCTCAAATAAAAGAGAGTAGCGATCGCGAAAGACTTCATTTTGATCGTAGAGATCTTGCACCACCTGCACGGGTATTTTAATCACGTTGGTGGTCTTGTAGGCTTCGACCAGGCTGGGGAAGGCCCGCGTCGCTGCGCCAAAGCCCACGGGCAGGCTGCGCATGCCAAAGCAACCGCCAGAGTAGGTGATGGCCATCACCCGGTCAAGGGGAGTACTGCGCATAATTACCGGGCCACCATCCACGACCACGTAGAGGTACTCTTGCCAGGTGTGGGGCCGAAAAGCAGTGTACACCGGGCGGTTGGAGTAGAGCTTTTCGGATACCAGTAGATCGGGATCGAGGTCGCGTAGCAACGGATCTTGCTCTAAACCACGGAACAAAAAGCTCTGGGTCATCAACGTTTCGATCGTTTTGGAAGCCAAACTGAGGCTTTTTGCCTTTGCCATGGGGTGTTGTAGATTCCGTACTCTGCCATTGTCCCTCGCAACCATTGTTATACCTCAGTAACGTCATGGTTTTGCCAAGCTCCGCTGCCGCAAAGAAGCTAGAAAAGTCTACTGACAGGCAAAGGGCGTTGGTGAGATACGCGGTATCTAAAAAAAGTATCCTTAATAAACCTCAACATCCCCCCAATTTGAGACTGATCCCCACTGGGGGAGGGTGGGAACGGTGAGTCGCCTGAGGGACAAATCTGAACAGCGAGGGCTAGTTGCGATCGCCCTAGGGGGCTGGTCTCTGACCACCGCCCCTTAACTCCAAAGCGTTACAAAATTAACCCTTGATATCTGCCAATTCAGGCGTAAAGAGGGGCATTAGCCTCAGCCACAATGAAATCTAGATTCAAATAAATTCTATCTAGGATTCAATTGAAATGTAAGATAATCAGTTTCTGGATCAAAAATAGTCTAGCGCGATTATAGCTCTGCCGCCTAGCGCCGCGCCTCCCGTGATTTTTACTTGATCAGTGGGTTTCCAACTCCGACCTCCGACGCCACGACAAAGCCCCCGTAGCCTTAGGCATTCTGATACTGGTGGTGGCCTTGGCCACCTTTGGCCCCATGGATATGCCCCAGGCCGCTTCCCTGGCGGCGGTGCTGATAATTTTGACCGGGTGATGCTCGTTTCAGCAGGGTTTTGGGCGATTGACTGGTCGGTGCTGCTGGTCGTGGCGACAGCCTTGACCCTGGGCAAAGCCCTGGAGGTGACAGGGGCGGACTCGGTTTTCTATGACGGCTTTGGGGGCTCACGGTGTTGATTACCCCCCGCATTTGCCCGTTTTAATCGCAAATCCCGGTAGCAGCGTAAGGCCGGGCCCTCTTCCTCTCTCCCTAGTCTAAAAAGAAGCTAGAGCTCATTGCGCTTGGTTCCCACCCTAGGGAGAGAACTTCGGTGATGCGAGGGGTAGTCACCGTGCTGGCAATGCCCAAGACGCCAACCACAAGCGCAGCGATCATGGGCACCCAGGCAATATCGAAGGATTGCTGCTTCCAGGGGCCTTCCTCCAGAGCAGGATCCACCGATCCCAGCAAGGCTTCTGCATCAGAGGCATCAGGGGCCGCATCCCGGAAAAATTCCGTGGGAATATAGCCATACATCATGCAGCTCATCATCCAGGCGTGGTCGGTTTCGTAGGCACGGGTTTGGGGGCTCATGGGATTGTCTCCTTGGTGTTTGCTTTTGACACTTCCCAGTATCGGGATCTGGACTTCAGGTTTGTTGGGGTAAGTTCAGGTCTACATTTCAGGGGTTGAGCGGTGCGCTATGCCTTTTCCCTGCTGCCAAGGTATGGGCAAGGGGCTCAAGCTGCTTGTTTCTCTGTCTGGTTTTTCTGCGCTGAATGTACTGCGCCAGCCTGGGAATGCGATCGCCCTCAATAGGCCTGCCCAAGAAG
The DNA here is from genome assembly GCA_031398925.1 of Gloeobacteraceae cyanobacterium SOY_34_metabat_371. GTDB lineage: Bacteria > Cyanobacteriota > Cyanobacteriia > Gloeobacterales > Anthocerotibacteraceae > JANNOF01. The sequence continues at coordinate 2,509 of JANNOF010000012.1, forward strand.
CCTGAATAATCACCTCAAGAAACCAGAATTTTTCGATGGTGCAGTTTGCGATAGTTAGGTCAGCAGAGGCACAGACCCTCTAACCTAGCCAGACCGCAAGATCACGTTAGTCAGCTGTTGCTCAAGAAAAGATTGCCAAACAAATAGTTCGGTTTTCCGGTCTTAATTAATGGGGAAGCTACTCAGATGAATGCCACTACGAAACTACTGAATAGTATTCAGACTAGCCTGGAAATGCCCGAAGCAATTGGGTTACCCACAGTAATTATGCCAGGCTTCCTAATGGAGGCAAACAGCTATGAAAATTTGGCTGTTTCACTGCAAGAGTTTAATTTCCCCACAGCAATTGTTCCACTCAATCGACTAGATTGGTTACCAACCCTAGGCGGTGGGTCAATGACCCCCATCTTGAACAAGCTTGCTCATACCGTTGATCAGACCTTAGAGCGCTACGGCGTTGATCGGGTCAATCTGGTGGGGCATTCTGCTGGCGGATGGCTTTCCCGCATCTACCTCGGGGATCAGCCCTATCGCGTGGGTAAAACGGCTGTGAACCCGCCACAATGCTGGCATGGACGGTCACGGGTAGCCTCTCTAGTTACCTTGGGAACACCCCATTTGAGCCAGTGCAAAGTGGCCCGTCAAAACATGGATTTTGTCAATCAAACCTATCCCCATGCCTTCTATTCAGAGGTTCGCTACGCCTGTGTGGCCGGCAAGTCTATATTTGGTGCCCATCGGTGGGGAAAATGGATGGCCTACAAAAGTTACCAAATGAACTGCGGCCAAGGAAATAGCTGGGGAGATGGAATCACCCCCCTACAGGCCGCCCATCTAGATGGTGCAGAGAATATTACCTTAGGCGGACTGCACCATTTCCCCACGGCCCACGGTCTCTGGTATGGCTCCCACGAAGTTCTATCGGAATGGACTCAGTGCCTTACCCGCTAAGTGATGATTAATTAACTCAAACAAACAAAACGCTCTGCCCCGAACCAACCTGAGAAATCACCTGAAGAAACCTGAGAAATCACCTGAAAATACCTCAACCTCTGACTCAGCATGTTTGCGATAGTTAAGGTGTTGAACGCCAAGACACCTGGCCAGAGTACCAAAGGAGGGCACCATGGTTATAGCGCAGGAAAGAACTGGAGCGATCGCTACTAGCCTCAGTAATACACATTCACCAGAGCAGCATCACGTTTGGGCTATAGCATTCGGGGTTTGCGCGCTTACCCTGCTCTCACACCTAGGCATTGGCCTTTGGGGCCTGGCTCTCTTCCATCAAGCCCCTCAGCGTGCAACCCTCTTACTTATAGTCGTTCTCGCCGGAATGATTTACGACAATGCAGTGCTACTGATAGGCTGCTACGTCAAACAAAGTCCCCTGTTAGAACGTCTTAACTATCTACGGTATGCAATACATAATCTATGTGTTCCCCTGTTAGTGATAGTAGGGTTTGATTTTCTAGGCTATACAAATACGACTTGGGTTAATAGCCCCATCGCCAACTGCTGTTTTGGGGCGGTAACCCTAGGGCTGATTGCCTTAGGTATCAAGGACTGCATTAGTTTAGAATTAACCGCCGAAAGAGTTGCTGGTATCCTGTACTACAAACCCAAGCAAAAGAGCTTACCCATCCCCACCATTCTGACCAGCCTGATCATGGCGGGCATTGGATGTTACCTATGGGCTCAGCTCCACTGGGCTTGGGTACTGATCGGGACATTGACCATGATTTTGGGCAACGCAGTTCACGCAGAGTCGCTCCGTAAATCCGTTAGCCCCATTGTTGAATGCGGCTTTATGGTGACATTATTTGCGACGGCATCCCAAGTTTTATGAGTTATTTCAAACATAATAAAGCTGCATCACTCGATCAGGAGTAAGCCTAATAGGAGTTTTTAGGAATCATGCTTATCTCACTTGGCGAAAGTATCTCCCTCACTCCTCTATGGCCTATCTTAGGTGCTGCTGCTACGGTAGTCTTAATCCGAAGCTGGTATTTTGGGGTGGTGTTTAATGCCCATCGCCAAGTTCGCAGTTTCGACGGTGAATATGTGCCAGGGCAAAGACCTAAAATGCTGCTCGGCAACATTCCAGATGTCTACCACGCCAAAAATCGGCTAGATGCATACAACGCATTCCATCAAAATTTTGGTGAGATCGTTCAAATCTTTTGGCTATGGCGTCATCAGATATCAGTAAGTAATTACCAGATGGCACGCCAAGTTTTAATGGCTAACCAGAAAAATTACGAGAAGTTTCGGCCAAATTCACTACTTCAGTAACTTTTTGGCCACAGCGTTTCACCAGTGAAGGCAAAGATTGGCAACGCCAGCGACTGTTAATGAATGAGGTATTCTCCAAAAATCACATTAAGAGCTCCCACAATATTTTTATTAACTATTCAGAAAAACTTAGCTATAAGTGGAATCAAGATATGGAGCAAGGAGGAGAACCTGTTAGGCTTAATGTTGG
>JANNOF010000015.1:0-9075 GCA_031398925.1 Gloeobacteraceae cyanobacterium SOY_34_metabat_371
CGTTTAGAGAACCCAGCCTTCGAGGTAGCTTGATTCTCGACATGGATCAGGAAAAAGGAATCTTCGCCCTGAAAGCGCGTCTGAACCACTAGGTCCACCTCGCGTTTCTCGCCCTCCGTGACGTCGGTAAAAACTTCTTTATCCAGGAAGACTAAGGACTGACGATCCAGGTCATTCCCCACCTCAGGGAAAAATAGATCAATAAACTCCAGGAAAAAAGTCCGTAGCAGTTCCTTAAAAAGCCGGTCATGATCTATCATCAGTCAATTTTAGAACAGGCGGATGCAAGTGCTGCGAGCTATCGAGGTACCTCTGCTGACCCCTACTTATGGTCATGGCTATTCTTAAAAGTAAAATACAAGCTAGGCCTGACCACTACACATAGTTCTTGCTTGAAAGTCTTCAGCTATGAAACAAGAGCTAGAACCTAAATTTCAGTAGCGCCATAGACTAGATATTGTAAGTACAATATTAAGTACAGTCTCGTTTTAATGCTTGAAACCCTCTCTGAGTAAGAGTTGTAGAATTAGAGCATCTGACTACGGATCAGAGGGTCGGGAGTTCGAATCTCTCCGAGCGCACCACTAATAAAAACCTTTAAAGCCCTCTCCTTAGAGGGTTTTGAATTTTTGAACAGGATCACCCAAAGGGAGATCACGGCGAAGTCAAGGGTGCATTGGGATCGTACCGAACCCCCTTGACCTGTGATACCTTGCAAAAATCTGAGTTGCGGATCTAGGCGAAGCACCTTGGGGGTCTAGCGTCCTGTGTGAATTGGGATCTTCTAGATCTATATAAAGTATTTATAAAGAAGGTATAAGAGCAATCATCAACCGTTGACACCCTACAAATACCATTGCTAGTCTTTACTGGCGTTGGATCAATCGTGGTCAGCCTTTCGGACGGCTCGTATTGAACCACTAACTAGCGATCTCTGTGCGGTTTATTCTTACAGATCCGTTGGCTATACCTCTGTTAAGGCGTGCGTTGCGATCTAATTGCTGTTTAGTTACAAGGAGAAACTATGGCACTGAAACCGATAGAGGTACATTGTGATAAATGTGGGACAGATTTTATCCAAGAACCAAAAAGATCTTTTTTGGGATTTCAAAAACTTATATGCAGCTCGTGCGCTGAAAAGTTAGTTTATCCACTTACTAACGGATACCGCATTACATATTGGGTGCTATTTGCGATTATGGCGTTGGCCTTCATTAATGCTCTTTCGCAAGGCGGATTTGCTTTCCCAGGCGGATTTGGTATAGCAACAATTATTGCCTTGATCCAAGATTGGAGAATCAGGAAACACATCTCCAATGTAGCACCTAAATCCACTGCGGTCAGTTGAGATAAGTATGACTAACAAACCAATCAAACTTATTAGGGCGTTAGGCAGCAATGGTCAGCGAATAATGAACTAAAAAGAGAAAAGTACAGGTCGTGAGAAAAAACAACATGAAACAGTCCGCAGATATTGATATTCTTTGGGGCAGCTACTATGTCTCTCAAGAAGAAGGAAGCGAAGAATTTAGCTTGTTCAGGCTCCTAGACTTCAATCGTGATGCCTACCATGCGGCACTCTTCAATGAAAATTTCTTAGCAATTCCTTCACTCGATAAGATTCTTTCCCTTGTACCTTTTGTTGGTCATGCGCCAATTGATGCAAGTGGATTACTGAACGCTAATATTCAATTGGTAGGGGGAGCACCGCTAACGAGTGAGGATTTACAGGGATATATGCTCTACCTCGAATACCATGATTTATCAGCCGATCAACGTAGAGAACTGACTGAACGACTTATCAGTTGTAGCTATGAGCCACCTCTCCATTTTGCGTTGCACAATTTACTAATGGAGGAGGACAGAAGTGGGATTTCCCATGTTTTTAGATAGTGCACTATCAACCGTAGAGATAAGTTCAGCATCTGTTCGCTCTTTGAGTAACACAAGCTTTTGCGCTTCAGCCGTGCTAGATAATGCCTTAGACGAGTATTTTGACCCTCCACTTGGGTCATGCCTGTCTTACTGATGATGTGAGCCTCCTCAGGTAAATACTTTTTGTACACCACATACCCATCGGTGATGTAAAAATAGCTCCCCGGTAGCCGCACTCCGATCCCCTACGACCCAGGCTAAGATCCCAGGTAATAAGATTTCCGGCGTTGCATAATATAGAAATGAAATGCCCTACCTGTGCCTCCGACCGTATTAGCAAGAACAGTCATCCCTCCCATAAGCACTGTGGGGTAGTGGGGGTCGCAGGTTCAAATCCTGTCGTCCCGAAGCCATTAAGATCCGCTCTAGGGGCGGGTTTTTTAGTATCTGGGATAGTCTTAAGAAAAAGTTCATTTTCCCTTGGAGCGTCCTGAGCCGGGGCGTTTACCACCGTAGGTCATATTTAAATCCAGAAGTGGTGTTAGAACTAGTAGAGAGGACTTTGGTGCAGCGTTTCCCAGACTTGAGTCAGGAGGATCTACGTACCATGAGGGATATCAAGCTGAATGATGGCAAAAATTCCCGCGTCTACCGAGAAACCAGAGCAGAACTTTGCCATGAAGTCAGCGGCGGAGGTAGCGGAAGTGGCAGAGTTGCGCCATAAGCTCGAAGCCGCCAGAAATTTTCTGCGCTTAGGTGTGGCTAATCCCTCCACCTGTCACGCTCCGTAGTTCATGTGGCGCAGCCTAGGGGCGTGGCGGGTGAGCTTGGGTAAGCTTGTTTGTTGGGCTGATTTTTGTTGTCCATAAGGGAGGAGAGAGGTTGAAAGCTGAATGTTGGCGGTTAGCATTAAGTTGGAATGTGCATTCTTTAATGAAATACCAAGGCTAATGCTAAGAGCACCTGAGCAACTTCTCAAAAAGCCTTACCATCAACGCTCAATTGACTTAGATGGTTGCACTATCGTTGAATCTTGTATGCACGAAGCAGCTTCTGAAGGCTCAATGTTTCTTGCTGCACACACACTGGTTTTTGTTCTGGAAGGTCACTTTATTCTTCATAGTGATAACGCGCAGATTTTGGTAGCTCGAAATGAAGCTGCAATTATTAGAAAAGCACATGTTGTCAAATACCAAAAGATTGGCTTTTTGAACGAGAATCCGTACGAAGCAATTATGTTTTTCCTAAAAGATGATTTTCTTAAGGAATTTATTAGGATTTCAAAAATTAGACAGCAAAAAATTAATGAGGAGAAAAGTACTTTCAAGATCAGGGTTGATGATAAGCTATTAGGCTTCATTGAATCGATAAAGCCTTATTTTAATGAATCCGCATTTAATCAACCTGGCTTGTTGCGTATCAAGATTATAGAACTTCTTTATAATCTCTCTATTTCAAATACAACTCTCTTTGCACATCTGTTGAAGTTCTCTAGTCCTGCACAGCAAGATATTGTAGAGATCATGGAGAATAATTTCAAAAAATCGATGAGATTGGAAGAGTTTGCATATTTAGCAGGACGAAGCTTATCTAGCTTTAAGCGCGATTTTTTCAAAATTTATGGCATTCCTCCAGCAAAGTGGCTCTCTAGGAAGAAGCTTGATTATGCGCGAAACTTGTTATTAAACACTGATATGTTAGTTGGCGATGTCTGCAGCGAGGCAGGATTTGAGAGTGTGGCACATTTCTCTCGACTCTTCAAACAACATTTTGGCATCAGTCCATCACAAGCAAAGGTTGAACTGCAAAGTCAACAATTGTGACCTTTTCAGAATAACTCTGTTTCGGTGATTGCCCATACCTTAGTAATTAAGTTCAAACTGGTTGAACTTAATAAACCCATATCGTAGAGGTAATCATGGTCAACGCCCAACAGATCGTCATGCTTGTGACTTTCAAGGTCAAGTCAGAAATGCTTGATACTTTCAAGCAAGCACTATGGAATGATGTGATTAATGCCCGTCAAGAGCCTGGATGCATCTCTATGCATCTTTTTGAATCCAAAGCTGATCCAAACACCTTATTTTTCTTCGAGCGCTGGCAAAATCAGTTGGCGTTAGACAATCACTTTGCACAACCCTACACTAAAGCGGTATTGGAACTTGCTGAAACCTCATTGTTCAGTCTAATGGAGATTCTTTATCTCGAGGACCTTGCCCCTTTACCTGTAGAGAACATCCAGTTTGTTGAGCGTAAGAGTAAGGGTGTAGATCTAGTAGTCATTTTTGAGGTCAAGGAAGGCATGCAGGAACGCTTTAAAAATCAATTTTTGAACTCAGTCAAGTACAGTATTCTAGAAACTGGTTGTGTGGCTTTTCACATTCATGCTGTTCAAACAGAAAAGAACAAGTTTGTCCTTTATGAGCGATGGCGAAATCAAGAAGCATTCGACTTTCACTTGGATCAGTCCTATACTCAAGAACTCTTTAAAACATTCAATGTAACCCTTGCCAAGCCTGTGGAAGAATGTTTAATTTATATTAATGAGCTAGTTTTGCCTGCGTAATCAAGAACTAGCATTATTTAAAAAACCTGCGGAGTAAAGCAGTCCAACAATTGCATTGCAGCAGTTCCTATCTATAGGGTTGATCACTAATTGGAAGGGGGTTTCAGTCTCGTCGTTAAGCAACTCCACGCCAGTTTCAATCCCTGAGAGGGTTGATCAGCCCCTTCAGCAAGTAGGTTAAAGGTGGTTTCCTCTTTGAAAGAGCGAAAATTTGCTACTGTGAATTGCACCAGCATGATCTTTGCTCACCAGTAAAGACAAGTTTATCGTTATTTGCTATAACTAGCTGTTTTTTGCGATTTTTCTCCTAAAAAGGGCTTGCAAGTCTTTATAAAAGGATCTTGATTACTTATGGCTAAAATATCGACTGTCTTTTTATTCCATGCGTCCTATCAAAGCTAAAGTAAAAAGCTATGGAGACCTACTGGATCAGTGCCACGTTTAAGGGCCAAGACTATTGGCTTCAGCGTCAAATTGATCCGGCCCACCCGGTGAGTAAGCATGCCTTTAGTGCTCAGGGGATATTTTTTAATGCTCATGAGGCCGATCAAATAATGCAATGGTTTCGGATCATGGGGGCCACCGATGTACACCGTTGGCCAGCCGATATTCCCTATACCCCATTTCAGGAGGGGGAACACTGGTTTGTGGAGTTCGTCTTAGGAGTAGGGGCAGTGATTGCAGTAGCGGTGGTTCATCCAGCAGAACCCTAGGGGGTACGATGCGTTACATGTGGGCAGGCTTAGTCTTCTTTATGCTCAGTAATGGGGTTCAAGCCCAACGGATCCCCAGTTTGGATGATTATGCTCTGAACAAGACCAGCACCTATCAAGAACCTACTATATTGCCCCCCAGTGCTGCGCCTGCTGATCCGCTCTTGACCGCCAGCAATAGTCGTTTTGAAGTGCTTTCTACCGTAGCATTACGGTCGGGGTCTACCGTAACGATCCCGGTACGCGGAAAATTGAATGGCACTATGGTTAATCAGGCCCAGTTGATCGGCACCTTTCAACCCGAAGGTGAAGTAGCTGGTCGGATCATTTTTGAGCAGATTATTACACCCCAGCGCACCTATCAAGTCCAGGGGCAAACTGACTTGATCCCAGGACGGACTATTGCGGGTGGCTATAGTTCAGAACAACAAGCCCTCCAACGCCAAATTCAACAGGAGCGCCAAATACTCAATCAGTATTCCGGTGGGTCCTATCCAAATAGACCGTCAAATTTTAATTCCCAGCAGTCCTCTAATCCAACCAATACCCTGATCAATTTAGCCATGCGCCTTTTGGGGATCAACGTCAACATCGCCCCTGCGCCCCAACGCCGTACGACTCCAGGTATGGGCTTCCAGCGCATGCCCTACGATAACTACTATATTGATCCCAATAGCCGCGTTTCCCAAGGGCAAGCCCTTTTGGACGACTATGAAGATCAAATGCGTCAACCCCAGGGCACAATTTTGGTCGGAGACCTCACCGCAGGGCAAACTTTAACTATTGCCTTTACCGAGATCCGTTGAGTACCCAACTTTTTTTTCAGCACCTCAAGCTTAGTGCCACCAGTCCCGTGGACTGGGATCTTTTGCAGTTAGCCCTTGTGCCCCCAGGGGCTGCGGCCCCGGTCAATAATGACCGCTTAGAATTTCTAGGGGATGAAGTCCTACGGCTGCTAGCGGCCCGATTTGTCTACGAGCGTTATCCTGATTTAGCCGTTGGCGGGCTGACCAGTGTACGTTCTGAATTAGTTCGTAATCAAACCCTTTACCAATGGGCCAAAGACCTCCATCTGGTTACCTGTCTCCCTAAGGCCACCGCCACCCAGCTCGCCAATGCCCTAGAGGCGGTGATCGGGGCGTTATATCTCAGTACCGTTGATCCCCAAGACCCTAATTCTGGGCATCCTGGTTTGATCACGCCTTGGCTGTGGCCTCTTTTTGAAACCCTAGCGGCTCAAGTCATGGCGGACCCAACCCGCTACAACTATAAAGCGGCCCTCCAGGAGTGGAGTCAGCGCTATCTCAAAGAACTCCCGGACTACCGTTTGATCCATCAAGTCTCCGATCCCCCCTCGTTTACCTACGAGGTTTGGCTGGCCCAACACTGTCGCGGTCAAGGGGTGGGTTCAGCCAAAAAACGCGCCCAACAGGAAGCAGCCCGCCATGCCTATTTAGCGCTCCCTAGCAGTCTACTGAGCCTTGATCCAAGTCTAAGTAGCGATCAGGAACATGACCTCCAAAGCTATCAAGGGATTGGGAACGAACCGATCTAAAGGGATCATTTTTTTTTAGTACCATGGGTAGGGTCACCGTCCTATCACGGGTACCTACTTGACGTAGATAGGTCTGGAATTGCAGTAAACGTTGCTTCGGTAGCGATCAATAATCCCTCGTGCTGCTGCTTCCTACAGATCTTTTGCGTCTCTCCCATATGAGGTTTTAAATGTTTAACTTTTCCTTCCATAACCCCGTCAAGATCCTTTTTGGCAAGGGCCAAATTGCCAATCTTGCCCAAGAGATCCCCTCAGGGTCTCGTGTCCTCATGACCTATGGCGCAGGCAGTATCAAAGCCAATGGGGTTTATGACCAGGTCAAACAAGCCTTAGCGGGCTTTGTACATTTTGAATTTGGCGGTATTGAACCCAATCCGCGTCTAGAAACCCTTTTAAAGGCCGTAGCCTTAGTTCAACAGGAGCAGATCGATTTTCTTTTAGCCGTAGGAGGTGGATCGGTCCTGGATGGCACTAAATTTATTGCCGCCGCAGTGCCCTTTGAAGGCGATCCTTGGGATATTCTCGCCAAGGCAGCTCCCGTCCGCAAAGCCCTACCCCTGGGGACCGTGCTTACCTTGCCTGCGACCGGTTCGGAAATGAACGGTAACTCCGTTGTCACCAAGCAGGCGACCCAAGAAAAGCTCTTTTTTGCCAGTCCCTTGGTCTACCCCAAGTTTTCGGTACTTGATCCCGAAACCACCTATACCTTGCCCCCGCGCCAAGTGGGTAATGGGATCGTGGATGCCTTTACCCATACGGTAGAACAGTATCTGACCTTCCCTGTGAATGCGCCCTTGCAGGATCGTATGGCAGAGGCGGTGCTTAAGACCTTAATTGAAGAAGGCCCCAAAACCTTCGCAGACCCTACGGATTATGCGTCACGGGCTAATTTTATGTGGTGCGCGACCATGGCCCTCAATGGCGTGATCGGAGTGGGCGTACCTCAGGACTGGGCTACCCATATGATCGGCCATGAGCTTACCGCTTTACATGGTTTAGATCATGCGCAAACCCTAGCGGTGGTGCTACCAAGCGTTCTGACTGCTCAGATGGCAACCAAGCGGGAAAAACTCTTGCAGTATGCTGAACGGGTTTGGCAGATCACCACGGGTACCGAGACCGAGCGGATCACCCTAGCCATTGACCGGACCCGCAACTTTTTTGAATCCGTAGGCGTCCCCACCCGCATGGCGAACTACGGCGTGCTGCCTACAACGATCCCTGTAATTGTCGCGCGCTTGAGTGAGCGCGGTCTAACCGCCCTCGGCGAAAACAGGGATATCAACCCAGCAAAAGTGGAGCAGATCCTAGCCCTGAGTATCTAGCGCTGGCTGGGAATCTAAGGAGGCACGGGGAAAAACCTTGGCATCTAGATCCGAACGTGCGCCCCGTTTAAAGCGTTCGCCTCCAGCACAGGCGATCATCGCCGCATTATCGGTACACAAATCCAACGGTGGAAAGACTACCCGCCAGCCGTAGGTCGTGCCCAAGTCCAAAATATGGCGGCGCAGGCGTTGGTTGGCACTGACGCCTCCCGCTACCACTATGGTTGTGAGCATGGTTTGCCTAAGCGCAAGCTGAATGCGTTGGCCTAGGGTTTGGGTAATGGTTTCCTCAAAGGATGCACATAGATCCGCGCGATTGAGCAGGGGATCTTTTTGAAGTAAACGGGCCACTGCAGTTTTGATCCCGCTAAAGCTGCTATCTAACGGCTGATCAACGGTGCCCTTGGGTAAGGCAAAAGCTTTGGGATTACCCGATTGGGCCATTTTTTGAATCGCCGGGCCACCGGGATACCCCAGATCCAACAAGCGGGCCACTTTATCAAAGGCTTCGCCCACGGCGTCATCGCGGGTTTGGCCTAGGGTTTGATAAACCCCATGATCTTTCACATGGATCAAGCTGGTATGCCCCCCAGAGACCAGAAGACACACAAAGGGTGGCTCTAAGGCGGGATCGGCTAGAAAAACCGAGTAAATATGTCCCTCTAAATGATGCACCCCGACAAGGGGCTTGTCATGGACTAGGGCCAGGGTCTTAGCGCAGGTTACTCCAGTTAGCAAAGCACCGACGAGTCCTGGACCCAGGGTGACGGCAATCCCATCGATCTGATCCCAGTTCGTTTGGGCTCGTGCTAAAGCCTCCGCCAAGACCGTATTGATCTCCAAGACATGTTCACGGGCGGCAATCTCGGGGACTACCCCACCAAAACGTTGATGAATGGCGATCTGGGAGGCAATGACCGAACTTAAAACGTGACGGTCTTGGACCACAGCGCAGGCGGTTTCATCACAACTGGTTTCGATCCCTAGGATCCGCGGCATGGGCAATAGTTTCCGAGAGGAGCTATGGTGATCCTAGCTTGG
>JANNOF010000002.1:0-18875 GCA_031398925.1 Gloeobacteraceae cyanobacterium SOY_34_metabat_371
AACAGAAATGATCAGCTCGTTTTAGCTGTTCACCCTGCTAGCGCTGAGCCTGTCGAAGGGGCTAATTTTTAAAGTAGTTTTTGTACCAAAGCAACATCGGTTCAATGCTCAGCCAGCTTAAAATAGATCTACTCTGATCAGGCTACTTAATGCTCGCCTATCTAGATCACATTAATTCGCCCTTAGGTTTGATCTGCTTTGCGGTCAATGCCCAGGGATCACTCCTAGGGATCCAGTTTCAAAGCGGGGTCTACGCGCTAACCCTAGGGCAATCTTTAGTCCAAGCTGGGTTTAATTTAGCCCACCCAGGCCCAACGGCCCAAGTCAAGGATCAATTGACTGCGTACTTTGCCGGGGAACGGCAACGGTTTGATCTACCCTTGGCCCTTCGCGGATCAGCGTTTCAAATCGCCGTTTGGCAAGAATTAATGCGTATTCCCTATGGGCAAACCCGGACCTACGGACACATCGCCCAAGCCCTAGGCAAACCAGGGGCGGCTAGGGCGGTGGGCCGAGCTAATGCTACCAACCACCTACCTATAGTGATCCCCTGTCATCGCGTGATTGGTACCGATGGGTCATTGACAGGTTTTGCCGGGGGCGTTCATCTCAAAGCCCAACTTTTAGCCTTTGAAGGGGTACAGCACCCGCAAGAAGCGCAACAGGTTTTAGCGCTCACACTGCAGCGTTAAAATTCGGGAGGATCGATCAACTGGATCAAGTGTTGATCCATCGGGTCGTCGCCCCAAGTTAATCCCACCGTTCTGATCAAAAATTCTCTAGACCTCACTAAACTCCTGAGCGATCAAGATAAGTGGTCAGGTTCTACACTTGGACGTACTCAAAGCTTACTTAACCGCTAAGATCTAGCTAGCAAAGTTGGCGATAAAAGAATGATCGTTACAGCCGTAAAAATGACCCTCGCAGAATACCTCAGCTATGACGATGGTACAGATACTTTGTACGAATTAGAACATGGAAAGTTAATTTGTATGCCTGTCGAGAGTGACATGAACCGTAGAATTGCTGTTTTTTTGTTTGCCTTTTTCTATCAGCTAGGGATCCCAGTCTATCGTTTGTCGATGAAAACAGAAGTAGCCGTGAGCGGTACACGGATCTCCGTACGAATCCCAGACCTCATGGTGTTATCTGAAGACTTAGCAACGGCATTAGAAGGATCTAGCCGTTCGATAGTTTTGATGGAGATGCCTCCCCCAGCCTTAGTTGTTGAGGTGGTAAGCCCCCGTCAAGAGAATCGGGATTATCGTTATAAACGGTCTGAATATGCAGCACGGGGGATCCTAGAGTATTGGATCGTGGACCCACTACAAAAGCGGGTGACGGTCTTGGAGTGGGTGGAAGGGTTATACGAAGAACAGATATATACCGCAGCCGAACCACTCATTTCGCCCTTACTAGGCAACTTGAAATTGACCTGTGATCAAATCTTGCAGGGGCGGTAGTCAATTCATGGGCTAGATGGTCGCAGGACATTTCCCAACGGATCAACCATTGACATACTTTGATCGCTGTTGCTAAGTTCTACTCAGCGCTGGATCAACCGCAGTCCACTGCTAGGGCGTATGTTGCGATCTAATTACTGGTTCAACGGATGCAGGAAGATCACGATGACTCGACTAGCGATCTGCATAGCATTACCCCTGAGTATTTGCCTCCTGGCAGTACGGATAGATGTTGCCTTGGCGCAACCTAGAGGGCTTGATGAACTAAAGAAAGTCATCCCTCACATCAAGACAACCTGTAGGCTAGTGCGCGAGGACCCCGGTCTCTGGCCGTTTCGCGTATTGCCATTCGGCCCGCTCAGCCTAGAAGTTCGTAAGGGGACTCCGACCGAGGCGGACGCCCTGCGCAACTACCATATGGGCATCGCCGCCGCAAGCTGCGAAGTTCCCAAAGAGGCAATCACTAGTTACTTCTTCTGCGGGCCTGAATGTCCAAAAAGCCGTCGAACCCATCTCGTCAACCAACTCACCCAAGTCCGAGCGGCAGTGTCGCGCTTTAGGTCTCTTCAAGGGCTTAATGTGGTCTCCATCTGGGCTCCGAGAGGTGAGATCCGCGTGAACGACGTCTTCCTTCTCGGCAAGACTGTCGAGGAAGCCGTCCCAAGTCCAGCCATGGGACTTGTTCCCTCTGGCACTTGGCGCACATGGCCCAATCTCGCTGCGTACCTGACTACAATACGCATTAAAGAAAGCGCCATACGTGATCTTGACTCGCTCATGCGTGATGTTGGGCTCTCTGCCTTAGTACGTGAGGAGGCCGGAATTCGCGCTATCGGTGTTGGATTTAGCGACAACGAATCAGGACTGTTTTTTTTGAGGAAAGGCGGTGTAGAGCCTGTGGTTGGTAAGATCAGACCGGACGGCAGTCGCTACCAGTTGGTCGAGAAAGTCTCGAAGGACATCTGCTTCTATGAAACGACCTGACGCGGAGGGGGTCGGGTTGGGGAAGGGGAACCCTAGGTTCACACCTCCCAAGGGCTTTTATGCTTACTTTACGTAGGGGATCAAACGAGCTAACGATCTGAACTTGATATCACTTCTTGGATCCGGGTACAAATTTGTGCCCCTAGATCCTCAGGATCGCCATTGGCTAACCAAACCACCGCTGGAGCTTTATGGTTGCGATAGAGCCACGTTGCCAGCAAGTGAAACTCATCTAATTGAGCTTGGGGTAAGCGAAAAAGGGGCGTACTGGGGGTTTGATAGTGGATCAATTCCTCCTTGACTGCCTGTGCTAGCCCATGAGTTGCGCTGAATTTTTGGATTTGAGCTAAACGCCCCCCCCGGATCCAAAAGACCTCAGCCTGTTGCGGGACCGCTGTGGGATAGACCGCACACACATCTAAAATGACTTGATTTTTGCGCCAGCTCTGATGTTTTACAAATTTTTCGAGGGTCCGGTAGCGGTCCCGCCAACGGGCCGCCTGTTCAAAGGCTTCAGCTAGAGCCGCCTGGGTCATGCGGGCTTTAACCTGCTCTAAAAGGCCCTTGCCCCCTTCTCCCATCAAAAGATGGCGTACTTCAGCAATCTGGATCTGATAGTCGGCGGTTGTCACCCAGCCCCGACAGGGCGCACTACAGCGGTCCATTTGATCCAAAAGGCATCCCCGTTGGATCTCCTCAAAACCTTGACAGGTACGTAATCCCAAAAGCCCACTGATCTGTCGGATCAGGCCATAGAGCATTCGATATTCTCGGTAGGGACCAAAATATTCAGCACCGTCATCCACGAGATCACGGGTTACTTCCAGCCGAGGAAAAGCATCTTGAATATCCAACCGAATAAAGGGGTAATGACGATAGCGCCGCTGGGCTTGATTAAAGGGCGGCAGTAACTCTTTGATCAAACGATTTTCTAAAAGTAAGGCCGAAAGTTCAGATCCTGTGGTCTGCACAGCAACGGTGCGGGCTTCAAACTTGAGGCGTTCGGTTTGGGTCGAATGGCCCCCGTCTTTACGGAGATAGGAACGGACCCGTTGACGGACCCGGACTGATTTGCCTACATAAAGCAATTCCTCACTGGGTCCATAAAAAAAATATACTCCGGGCAGATCCGGTAAATCACGCCATTGATCTAAGGGAACATGCATGGGCGTCTAAAGTCGCATTTCTTGGATCACCCAACGGTCGGCAACCCGTACTAAGGTATAGCGCACGGTATAGGTTTTTTGATAAGAACGCTGACGATTACGTTGACCCTGTTCATAGAATACGCCTGCCTCCCGAATGCGGGCCGTAACTTCCCCTTGATCAAGTCCCTGGGGAACGACTTTGAGAATCGCCAAATCCTCACGGGTATAGCGCCAATAGCTCTTGGCCTGGGCTAGGGCCTTAGCCCGTTGGGTCCAACTTTGCTGCTGGGCGGGGCTGAGGATGGTGGCAAGGGGCGCTAGATCATGCTTTTCGCCCATTGCCGCTTGTTTGGCCCCTTGCCAGGCTTGGATCACAATCAGGGCTTCCACTTCATCTAAGGGCACGGGCACCGGATCCACGGTTACGGGTTCAGGTTCGGGGGGCACCGAGGAACTTACGGTCGGCGGGGGCGGGGCGGGGTCCGTAGGTACTGTTACCGTGGGTACGCTTGGTATCGTGGGCCAACTAAAGGGTAAAGCCAAGGAAGGAGGATATTGCCAAAGCCAATAGGCCAAAGCCCCCCCGCCTAGTCCTAGGGCGCCCCAAACCACAGGAAAACCCCGCTTGCGGGGACGGGGAGCAAAAACCGGGATCGTGTCATCCCGAAGGGGTTTCGGTGCCGTGGGCTTAGGCGTCTCAACCACCGGAGCCGGGGCATCGGAGGGATCAAGATTGGGTTGGGCTTGGGCAAAGTACTGATTAAGCGAGATCCCGCGCCCCTGGAGATCACGGGTTTGCATAAAAAGCTGCTGGGTGAGCCAGTCTTGGGCGTATTGACACAGTCCCGGCAAAAGATCAGGCGCGCCCGTCGAAAGCCTACGGATCGAGGCTAGGGCTGCTTGATCTAAACTGCGACCCAGACATTTTTCCGCTTCTTCCACTTGACCGAGCAACACGGCACAGACCGCCAGTTCTAGGGCCACATCCCGGCGTTGCCCCAGCCGGACTAAATACCCCCGGGCCCTACGGATCAACGGGGGGTTAGCGGTGGCAAAACCCTGGGCAATCAGCGCCTGGGCCAGCAAATAAGAAGCGCCCACCGAAGGCCGCTCCGCTTCGGGAGTAAATAGATCTACCTGTTCTTGGACATCCAAGCCCGGCAAAAGGGCTTGAATAAATTGAAAGAGCTGATCACGGTTTAATCGTGAGCCATCCTGACCATCCCCCTCAATCCCCTTGCGCTCGGTGAGCATCTGTGCAAATTGCGTAATACCTAAAGTCCGTTGCTCCGGGTCGGGGTGGGTCACTAGCTCTAAGATCCAGCCGGGACGGGCCTTGCGCAGACGGTCTTGGAGGTCTTTGGCCCAGATTCCACTTACGTTTTGCCCGGTCAATAGCTCCTGGGCCTTATGGAGTTGGGCGACGGCTTGGGTTGCTTTATTTTGTTGGATCAGTTCGCCCGCATAGTCACGATGGGCGAGGACTTGTACGAGCCGTGCTTCCGGAGACTCCAGACGCATACTGTGCTCTAGCACCGTCATCGTTTCTCCAACTTCCAAAAGCAACAGCAACCCCGCGATCAAGCCTTCGGCGGCGAGGGAAACGCTAGGGGCTTCACTGGTTAAGCGTTGATCATAGGAACTACGTTCCTTAGGATCCGTAAGGGTATGGTGGGCTTGCGCGATCAAAGACTGCCGGGCTTCTAAAATGGCAGGGCTAAACTCAGCCCAGGGCTGTTGGATTTTGCGGTCTTGATAGGCTTGATCAATTTGCTCAGGAGTTGCGGTGGGCAACACGTTGAGCAATTGGTAAAAATTCAGCGCCAGGGGTACCGGGGTTGCCGTCATAGGTCTACGATAGCCATTTCATAGGGATTTGAACTGGGAGCGGATCAAAAGAATCCAAGCCGTATTAAGGGAATACATATGGCCTAGCAAGGCTGTTTTAAGGCCGCGCCCCCGGTACTGCCAGACCCCCGGTAGGGTGACTTTGATGAAGGACCGGGCTGTGGCAAAAAAATAGCTATAGGGACTAGACTTTTGTTGCAAATGAGGGTGAAGTTGGCGAAAAAGCATTACCGCTTCAAAATGCTGCCGCGAATGCTTAGCGGGATCTGAAGTACGCCAATGATGACAGACCGCAGCTTGGGGGATAAATTTAAATTGCTCTCCCTGAAGGAGTATACGTTCGCGAAAATCCACATCTTCAAAGGCAAAGGGGTACCGTTCATCAAACCCCCCGAGGGCCCTAAAAAAGTCTTGGCGGACGGCAAAGTTACAGGACCAGAGATAGCCCCCCTGTTCATTGATAGGCGCCTCTTCATCTAAAGATTGGCGGGGTCGGTCGGCATAGGTCCGCCCCTCAAAAACCTTAAATGCTGGGTATTGCCTCACGGCTTGGGCAAAGGCGCTTAGCCATTGGGGATCGGGCAGACAATCATCGTCGGTAAAAACCAGCCACGTCCCTTTAGCCCGTTGGGCCCCACAATTGCGGTTTGCCGCCGGTCCGCGCTGGGGTCCCTGCACCCACTGCACGGTGGGATAACGGGTTTGGATCAGCTCCTGAGCAGTGGAGGCCCGCCCATCATCACTTACAATTACTTCAAAATCCCTATGATCTTGGGCGGCAAGACAGTCCAAAGCACGGGCCAGCGCGTCATTGCGATGATAGGTAGGTATGATCACAGAAAAAAAAGGATTCATAGGGACCCGCTAGCACCACTGACTGGATATGGACTAAGGGTCCCTTAGGTTGGCTAAGTGGATCTGCCTAGGACACCCGGTTTTTTGAATTATAACGGGCAGGGCTACCCATAGGATGGGTTTAACGGATCAATAACATGGTGGCGGATCCATTTTCCACAAAGCCTAGGCGCTCATAGAAGCCCTTTTGATCCGTTGTAACTAAATAGACTTTTTCAACCTGCGCTAACTGGGGTTGGGCCAATAATGTTTCCACTAAAGTCCGCCCGATCCCTTGTCCTTGGTAGCGCGGATGAACAATGACATCCCAGAGCATGGCTCGGTAGACCCCATCGGAGGTTGACCGCGCAAACCCCACCAAAAAGTCGCCATCCCACAGGTGGACCACTGGATTGCTGGCTAAAACCGCACGTTCTAGGTCTTTGAGATCACGGTTTCTAGCCCAAGGTGCGGTTAGATCCATTAAACGTTGGAGTTGGAGCCAATCTAGATCAGCGGTTCCTACATGCATGGTGAGGGAGAGTGTTTGGCGCGTGTGGGTCATATTAGCGGGCCTCAACCCCGTAGAAGTTTAGTTTTTCTCGAAAATCGTTGACTAAAGCAATGGTCCGGGTCACATCCGCAGGCATGATCACAATCAGATCCCCTGGTTCAGCCTTTTCGAGGGCATACTGTACGGCTTCGTGTTCGATCAGGTTGGTCTCAATGGGCACTTCCGGTTTAGCCGCCCGTAGTCCCTCGGCGATCAAAACAGGCACGGTACCCACGGCCCGGCCCCGCCGGTCGTAATCTTCTTTGAGAATGACCTGGTCAAACATTTGGGCAGCAAGGGTGCCTAAATTACGCAGATCCTCATCTCGGCGGTCCCCCGGTCCCCCAAAGATGCCAATTTTTCGACCGGGCAAACGCTCTAGCACTTGGCCTAAAGCTTCAAAACCGGCGGCATTGTGGGCATAGTCAATCAGGACGCGGAAATTGCCCACATCAAAGAAATTAAGCCGTCCGGGGGTCTGACCCACGGAGGGGATAAAACTGGTTAACCCAGCGCGAATATCATCCATCTTGATCCCGGTCAAATAACAGGCCAGGGTTGCCGGGAGGACGTTTTGGATCATAAAACTTGCCTTGCCCTCTAGGGTCAAGGGGATGTTGGCTACTTTTTCGACCCGGAGGGTCCAGGTGCCCTTGCGAATAGCAACATAGCCGTCTTCATAAACAACGGCAATGCCTCCCGCCTCCAAGTGATCCCGGATCACGGGGTTTTGGGGATTCATACTAAAATAAGCGACTTTTGCTTTGACGTTGTGGGCCATGGCTGCCACCAAGGCATCATCGGCGTTGAGAATAGCGTGACCATTGATATTGACCGCTTCGGCAACTACGGCTTTGACTTTGGCCAGGTCTTCGAGGGTCTCAATGTCTTTGATCCCCAAGTGATCAGAGGTGACATTGAGGACAATCCCGATATCGCATTCGGCAAAGCCCAAGCCCTCACGGAGGATACCACCGCGGGCGGTTTCAAAAACGGCAAATTCTACCGTTGGGTCTTTGAGTACCAAACGGGCGGAATAGGGGCCAGTCATATCGCCCACCACAACCATTTGGTTTTGGATATAGACCCCATCGGTGGTGGTAAAGCCCACGCGGGTTCCGGTCCCCCGGAGAATATGGGCCACCAGACGGGTAGTGGTGGTTTTGCCGTTGGTCCCGGTAATGGCAATGATCGGAATACGATAACGCGCCCCCGGAGGAAAGAGCATTTCGACTACGGGTTCAGCAACGTTGCGGGGCATACCCTGACTGGGGGCCAGATGCATCCGA
Source organism: Gloeobacteraceae cyanobacterium SOY_34_metabat_371 (assembly GCA_031398925.1). Taxonomy (GTDB): domain Bacteria; phylum Cyanobacteriota; class Cyanobacteriia; order Gloeobacterales; family Anthocerotibacteraceae; genus JANNOF01. Next base: position 8,120 of record JANNOF010000002.1, read on the forward strand.
AAACCCGGTGCGGCGTTGACTTCGACGATCCCGCCCCCCGTTTCGGCAATGGGCTGGGAAATATCAGCGCAGATCACATCGATCCCAGCAATATCCAGGCCAATGATCCGAGCGGCCCGTTCGGCCATAAAAGCATTGTCAGGGTGAATAATATCGGTGCAATCCACCGCTGTGCCCCCCGTACTGAGGTTGGCGGTGGACTTGAGTTCACACAGTTCTCCCACCGGGAGCACTGAGGTCAAAGTCAGGCCCTTGAGCTTGAGTAAGCGCAGGGTCATCTCGTCCGCAATGATCGCGGTGAGTTCTTTTTCGTGCCCAAAGCCCCGACGGGGATCACAGTTGACCGCATCGATCAGGTCTTGGATCGTGGACTTACCATCGCCTACGATATGGGCTGGAACTCTTTGGGCAACAGCCACCAAGCGATTATTAATCACCAAAATGCGATAGTCATTGCCCTTGAGAAAACGCTCAACGATCACATCATCCGAAAATTCCTTAGCCGCGTCGTAGGCCGCTTCAGCGGTGGCATCATCGGTGATATTGATCGTGATCCCTTTACCGTGGTTGGCATCAACGGGCTTAATCACCACCGGGTAGCCGCCAATATCTTGAATGGCATCATCTAAATCCCGCAGGCGGCGGACTTTGAAACCCCTGGGCACGGGGATGCCCATTTCATGTAAAAGCGCTTTGGTGACGGTCTTATCCGAGGCGATCTCCGTGGCGATCATGCTGGTATTGACCGTAGTTGTCGCCTGGATCCGTTTTTGGTAGACCCCATAGCCCAACTGCACCAACGAAGATTCGCTCAAGCGCATGTAGGGAATGCCCTTGGAATGGGCTTCTTCGACAATGGCCCCCGTCGATGGCCCAAAGCGATATTCTTCACGGATCTCGCGGAGGGCTTGAATATCTTCGTCTAGGGCGTAGGGTTCCCCCGCCAACAGGGTATTGATGATCCTGACGGCGGCCCGGGCTGCGTAGCGTCCGGCTTGCTCTTCAATATAGGTAAAAACAACGTTGTAAACCCCAATCGTACTGGTCGAGCGGGTCCGCCCAAAACTCACATTCATACCCGCTAAACGTTGCAGCTCTAGGGCGATGTGTTCGACCACATGACCCATCCAGGTCCCTTCTTTGAGGCGCTTGATAAAGCCGCCTTCATGACCTTCAGAACAGTGATGGCTATACAAAGTGGGCATCAATTGTTCTAGACGAACTACAAAATCGGGCAATTTGTTGGTGGGTTGTTCCTCAAGTTCCTCAATATCAAGTTGCATCACGATCAGGTTGTGACGACGGATGCTCCAAAAGTTAGGGCCTCGCAAGGCGCGGATGTTGAGGATGCGCATGGGCACGTTAGGGCGTTGTAGGAACTGTATAGCTATGTTAATTTAGCACCTTGGTTCTACAGAGGATAGTCCACTCCGAACGGTCTGCCCAGATCTGCCACGGCTTTAAACTATCCCCTGTGCCCCAAGACTGAGGTCTAGATCTAGATCAAAATGTCTAGGGATTTTACTCTTTTGGCTTCGCCTCCCGCCATAAGGCGCTGGATCGTACCCTCACTTATAGTCAGTTTGACGGTGATCAGACTCGGGGCCGCAGGATTCATCCAGTGACCTTGCTCAATCAAAAACTGATCTTTTTTACGTCCTACTTTGTCGTAGAGAAAACATGCCAACGGCCCAGCCGCCATACCCGTGGCCGATTCTTCTGAGATCCCGTAGCGTGGGGCAAACATCCGGCTTCCCGCGTCTCGACCCGGTATTTTGGTTTGGGAGGCAAAAACATAAAAGCCAACTAAATCAAGCTGCTCACTAATGTCTTCAATGGCTTCAAAGTTTGGCCTCAGCGTTCCTAAAGTTGCCTGTTCTTGGAGCGGAACAATCAAAAAAGCAATTCCGGTATTGACCACAGTAGGGACTAAACCAGGAATCAATTGATCGGCTGTGATCTTCAGGGAAGCCAATACCTCAGCGATCAGGGCTGTAGACAAATCTTGGTACTGGGGTGCGCGTTGCTCCATAAAAGCCATGGTTTGATCAATCACAATGGCTCGATTACCATCAATGGTTTCTTTAGCCGTTACCCCCTCTGCGATCCGATTGATCTGACGGAGCAAGGCAAACGTTGCTACGGTGGCGTGTCCACAGTGGGGGATCTGTCGGGTTGGGGTAAAAAACTCTAGCTTGAAGGCAGCACTTTGGGAAGGGGAGATAAAAGCGGTTTCCGATAAGCCTACGGCCTTAGCCACCGCCTGTTTTTGCGCCGGACTGAGGTGTTCGGCGGCGAGTACAACCCCCGCCGGATTGCCCCCCTCGGCGCCATCCACAAAGGCATTGACGATCTCGACAGTTACGAACATGGTGTGATCTCTCCCTCAGTTATCTACACCCTACACTGGTCTAAACATGGCCTATACCCTACTCCTTTTTCACCACCAACGCATAGACAGGCCAGCCCAATAGGATGAAGCCCAGGGCCGCAGCGGAAGGAATAAAAGAATTGATCAAAGCATTGATCACCAAAAAACCCGCCACGGCCATAAATACCAAGGGGACCAGGGGATAGGGCCAGACTTTATAGGGCCGGGGCAGCTCCGGGGCTTGTTTTCTGAGGATCATCAGGGCAACAGCCGCCATGAAATAAAAGACCCAAGCGGCAAAGCCAAAATAATCGACTAACGTTTCAAAATCCCCAGGGATCACCAAGACCGCCGCCCACACCCCTTGGGCCGCTAGGGCAATAACCGGTACGCCGGTGCGCGGGTCTAATTGGGCGAGGGGACGGGGTAATTGACCATCCCGCGCCGCCGCATAAAAAGCCCGTGATCCTGATAGCAGTGATCCGTTCGTAGCCCCAAACGTTGAAGCCGCAACCCCCAAGGGGATCAAGATTCCACCAATAGGCCCAAGGATAGCAATGGCAAGGTCTTTAGCCACGGCCTTAGAGCCAACGATCTGTTCGGGGGTAAGCACGGCTAGGTAGGCCACATTAGTCAAAATGTAAACCGCCATGATCCCGACGAGTCCAAACAGGATCGCTCTGGGTAAGTTGCGCTCCGGGTCTTTGAGTTCTTCGGTGACGTAATTTAAATTATTCCAGCCGTCGTAGGCCCAAAGACAGGCGATCATGGCGATGCCAAAGGTCCCGGCACTAAACGTACTGCCCGCAAAGGGATCATCAAAACTAGGACTCCGCCCAAAAGAAGTAAAGCCCAAAACAATGATCCCGGCTAGGGCCAGTAGTTTCAGCCCCGTAAAGACGATTTGAACCGTACTTCCCCAGCGCACCCCAATGCAATTTACGGCGGTGAGGGTAGCAATGGTAATCAGCGCAATGGCTTTAGTCCGCCAATCCGTGGTGAGGGCGCTGCGCTCGGTTTCAAAGATCACACTCCCCAAGTAGGTCGCAAACGTAATGCTCAAGATCGCTTGGGAACCGGTTTTCATCACAAAAAACTGGGTCCAAATGAATAAAAAACTAATCGGGCGACCTAGGGTTTTACGAAAGTAGGCAAATTCCCCGCCCGAAACCGGCATTGCGGCCCCTAGTTCGGCGTAGCATAGGGCCCCTGCCAGAGATAAAATTCCTGCCACAAACCAGACCACCAGGGCCATTCCCGGTGATCCGACTTCTCTCAAGACTTTACCGGGGCTAGCAAAGATCCCCGAGCCGATCACCGTACCAATGATCAGGGCCGCCCCATCAAGAAAAGACATGGACCGACGCAGGGCAGGAGTACTCGCCATAGTATCGCTGACAACAATGCTACTGAGTGTAGCGGATCAGGTTGATCCCATGGTGCTAGGGGCTACCCTACGATCCCACCCAATCTTGACGGTTTAGCCCCTTGCCAGCCCCTACCTAGATATGGGATCTTCGGGCTAGGTGCAGTGGGTATGGCTGGATGAATGTTTTGAAGGGCTTTTTACTGCTAGGGTGCTTGGGATTGAGTTTCGGTCCAGCCTGGGCCGGACGGATCAAAGATGAAGACAGCAATATTTCTTTTGTACCGCCGCCTTACTATCAGACCAGTTTTGGTAAAACAAAGCCCATCCATTACATCTTGGCGATCCCCAATACATTTCCTGTGATCACCACTGGGGCAATTTTAGACCGCAAATTTAGTACCGTGCGTCCCCTCAATGCCGCTCAAGTCAAGGCTTTTTGTCAACGGGCAGAGACTGTCTTACCCAAAGGTCTGACCCTGGATCTCAGCAAGCGTCAGTTGATCGATGGTCAAAATGGATTTGAATGTCGCTTTTCTCAAGGATCGGGGCGGTCCTTCCGTTGGGTCGGCATTCCCGGATCAGGACAGCTTTTATTTTTTATGGGGGAATGGTCCAAACCCCACACGGATAAGGAAGCTACGGCATTTCGTGAATTTTTGGGCAGCATTCAGATCTTCTAGAAGCCTTGTCCCCTAAGGATCGTAGGCATATAAGCCATTTGTTTTAGCAGCTAAAGCCGACAAAAAGAGTCGGGTATATTAGGATCTTTGAATCAGGCCATGTTATGTTCACTGCACTGATGTAAGCAACCCATGAGCGCTACAGCCTTATTGAGCGACAACCTAGTTACCTTTTCAGGTTTGCGCTGTCGGGAGTGTGGAAGTGATTACCCCGCCGCGGCGCTCCATGTGTGTGAATTTTGTTTTGGGCCTTTAGAAGTCAAATACGACTATGACCGCATCCGCCAGATCACCAGTCGGGCCACCATTGAAGCCGGGCCGCGCTCGATCTGGCGCTATCGGGCTTTTTTACCGGTTGAAAGTGCCCAGCCCGTAGATCTAGGAACAGGGTTGACCCCTTTGATCAAAGCCGAACGGCTAGGACGCCGCCTTGGACTGAAAAATCTCTATATCAAAAATGATGCGGTTAATATGCCCACCCTATCATTTAAAGACCGGGTGGTATCTGTAGCCTTGACCCGCGCCCGTGAATTGGGTTTTACCACCGTGGCCTGTGCGAGTACGGGGAATCTCGCAAATTCCACCGCCGCTATCGCCGCCCATTTGGGTATGGAATGTTTTGTTTTTATCCCTTCGGATCTAGAAGTAGGCAAAGTCCTCGGGACCTTGATCTATGGGCCGCAGGTCATGTCGGTTAAGGGCAATTACGACCAAGTTAATCGTTTGTGTTCTGAAGTTGCCGACCGCTATGGCTGGGGATTTGTCAATATCAATCTGCGGCCTTACTACGCTGAAGGATCTAAGACCTTGGCTTACGAAGTAGCCGAGCAATTGGGCTGGCGCTTACCGGATCATGTGGTGGCCCCCATTGCCTCAGGATCGCTTTATGGCAAGCTTTACAAAGGCTTCCGAGAATTTGTCAATACCGGGCTTGTCGAAGACCGTCCAGTGCGCATGAGTGGCGCTCAAGCTTTGGGTTGTTCGCCCGTAGCCCAGGCGTTTGCCAATGGAGATACCCATATCAAGCCCGTGAAGCCCGATACCATCGCCAAATCTTTGGCTATTGGCAATCCTGCCGATGGGATCTACGCGCTGGATATTGCCCGCAAAACCGGTGGTCATCTGGCTTCGGTGAACGATGAAGAAGTGATCGCCGGGATCAAACTTTTGGCCCAAACCGAAGGGATCTTTACGGAAACCGCTGGGGGTGTGACTATTGCTGTCCTCAAGCAACTGGCGGAGCAGGGCAAGATCGACCCTGAGGAAGTCACCGTCGCCTATATCACTGGCAATGGGCTGAAGACCTTAGAAGTGATCCAAAGCCATGCGGGTCAACCTTTAACCATTACCCCAGAGTTAAGTAGTTTTGAGCAAGCCCTCGAACGGGCTAGGACTTTAGAGCGTTTAGAGTGGCAATCCGTACTTGTTTAGGAGCAGATCATGTCGATTACCGTACTCATTCCGACCCCCTTACAAAAACTCACCCAAAATAAGGGCACGGTTTGTTGTGAAGCTAACAGCATTACTGAACTCTTATCTTCTCTAGAAGATAATTGTCCCGGTATCACCAGCCGGATCTGTGATGATCAGGGTGCCCCACGCCGCTTCATCAATTTCTACGTCAATAATGAGGACATCCGCTTTTTACAAGGCGTAGATACTCCCCTTAAAGATGGTGATGAAGTAAGTATTGTCCCGGCAGTAGCCGGGGGTTAAGTTCATAGGGCTAAGCATTAGCAAATGCCCGCTGATCCCCTAAAGCTCTGGGGATCGGCGGGCTTTAATTACTTGAAGGCTTAACGACGACGGCTACCGTCGCGGTTATCAAAGGTAATACCCTTTTGAACCTGGTCAATCGCTGAGTCAATGGAGCGGAGGGCAGCTTTACGGTAGCCCCCTTTATCAGGCGTAGCCGTCCGCAATTCATTGCGGGCTAGGCGTAGATATTCCAAAGAAGCACGCATTTGGGGTTGATTTTCGGCAGAAACCTGTCCAATCCAAAAAGATCCTCCCAGGGCACCGGTCAAAACTGACGCTAGGGCTAAATTGCGCCAGGAAAGTAACTTGTTCATCACTGCTCCACAAGGTGTTCAATGCTAAGACGGGTTTTATAGAGGCAGCGTTCATGATTAATTTGCGTTCATGCGTAATTCACAGTGCTTATGAAAATCGGCGCGCCTGCTCGACCTTCGCTAGGGCCTCATCTAAAGACTGCTGTTGGAGTACTTGCTGAACGGATTGATTCATGCGTTGTTCCACTAAAGGCAAAGCCGCTGCTTCTAGATCCGCTAAGGCTTGCAAGATCTGTGTGTGATCCGATTGGGTATAGATAGCCCGTAGACGCCCTAGGGCTTCTTCTACCGGGGCTAAACGCTCAGGGGGAACAAGGGTACGAAATTCTTGGATCAAATCCTCAGCCTTAGGAAAACAGCGGTCAGCTTCAACCCGAGCTTCGATTAATTGCCGATTTTTTAGATCATCGGCGCCATGTTCAAAGGCATCACTGATCATCTGAACAATTTGACTATCTTCTAAACCGTAGGAGGGCCGGACTTCTACTTTAGTCTCTAAACCAGAGCGGGTTTCACGGGCCGTAACATTCAAAAGGCCATTGGCATCGATTAAAAAAGTGATCTCAACTTTGGGCAAACCTGCTGGCATGGGCGGGATCCCCTTCAGTGTAAAGTGCTTGAGGGAGCGATTGTCTTGGGCGAGTTCGCGTTCGCCTTGAAGCACATGAATTTCAATCCCGGTTTGCCCATCCACCCCCGTCGTAAAGGTCTGTTTGGCTTGACAGGGGATCGGGCTATTGCGTTCGATCAGCCGTTCCATCACGCCACCCAGGGTTTCAATTCCTAAAGATAGGGGGATCACATCCATCAACAGCACATCCGTCGTGCCCCCTGCTAAAACATCGGCTTGTACCGCAGCTCCAAGGGCTACGACTTCATCGGGGTTAAGTTGATCGTGGGGTTTGCGGCCAAAAAATGCTTCTACCTGTTGTTTGACCAAGGGGATCCGGGTAGACCCACCGACGAGGACGATTTCTTGGATATCCGCTATACCCAACCCGGCATCCTTGAGGGCTTGGGCACAGGGGCCCAGGGTACGTGCGATCAAGGGCGTGATCAGGGCTTCAAAAAAGCTGCGTTGTAGATAATATTCAAAAACTTGGCCCTCGGGCAAGTCCAGCCAAACCCGGACCCGGTCTTTAAAAGACAGTTCTTTTTTAGCTTCTTCGGCTATTTGCCGGACTTGGGAAATCCCCTCACGGTCGGCACTCAGATCAATTCCGCATTGGGCTTGGATTTGGTTGAGCAAGTAAGCCGTTAGCAGATCATCGAAATTGTCACCCCCTAGTTGGTTATCACCGCAGGTGGCGAGTACTTGAAAGATCCCCTCTTCGAGGCGCAATACCGATACATCAAACGTCCCGCCCCCGAGGTCATAGACTACGATCTGGCCCGCATTTACCCGGTCTAAACCATAGGCCAAAGCCGCCGCCGTGGGTTCATTGAGAATCCGCAAGACATCTAAGCCGATCAGCTCTCCGGCATCTTTAGTGGCTTGGCGCTGGGCTTCATTGAAATAGGCCGGGACAGTGATCACGGCATCGCGGATTATAAATTCGCCCAAATAACGTTCAGCACGGCGTTTCAACGTTGCCAAGATCATGGCCGAGAGCTGGATGGGGGTATAATTTTTGTCCGCCACGGGAAACAGTACGCTCCGGTCATCCCCTAGCACAGGATAGGGTAAGTACCGTCGGTCCTCTGGGCTAAAGTCCCCTAAACCCCGACCCATAAACCGCTTGATCGAAAAGAAGGTCCGGTCCGCAGGAGCAACTTTGCCCAAGCGGGCTTCACGCCCCACCAGGGGTTTATTATTTTCGCCAAAGGCAACACAGGAAGGGAGCAAGGCTTGTCCGGTCTCATCGGGAATGATCTGTGGTCCCTGGGGACTCATCCAGGCCACCAAACTATTGGTTGTACCCAGATCAATGCCAATTACTTTGCCCATTAATGGCCCTAACCTTTTTTGTGGATCCAACTCATGGTGCTGGAGAATTTTTGGATCAGTAGAAAAACGATTACATCGCTCCCTGCATTTTTAAACCCCCGCTCTGGAGGCATAAACATTTGCGTAACCGCCCCTTTACCCCGCTGGCTCCAGGTTAAGGTTTTGCGCCCATCTAAAGAATCTTCTTCAAACGTCAGCGTAAAGCGGTAATTATTGTGGCTCAGATCCCAATGGGCGCTGACGCTATCGGGGGCTACAGCGATTTTGAGATCTGCACAGCCTTGGGCTTTAAGCTCCCGTTCAAGCCGGGGAGCAAGATCACCAGTGAGAAATTCCCTGAGGACAAAAGGGGCGACTTCTTTTTTTTTGACAGCGGGCTGTTCGGCAGCTTCGGGTGTGGGCGTTGCGTCGGTCATAGGTCCAAGTATCGCTCTTTTCAGTCTAACGGCATAGATTTTACTCATAGCGGGCGTGTCTAGACATCAACGTGTTAATATTCGTAAAGTAAAATTTAGCGGCTTATCCCTTTGTCTTCGACCCTTGTTGTCCAAGCCCGTCCGCTCAATCCTAAAACCCTAGCTTTTTGGGGTAGTGCTTTTCTGGTTGCTATTCCCGTATTTTTTCAAGCTCCTTTAGTACGTGCTTTTCCCGTTATTAGCTTGGGGATGACTGCACTTTTGTTGCTTTTGAGCTACTGGCTGCGGTTTCGTCCCAAGACCCGTCTAGCGGGGAGTCTACTTTTTGGATTGACCTTGAGTTGGTGGTGTGGGTCTTTATACTGGGGCTGGCTCAGAACGGACCCCCTATGGCATATTCCCGTTGAAGCGCTGGGTCTACCCCTGGCCTGGATCGCGTGTCGCCATTTTAAAATTGGTAGTTTTTTTTATTTAGGATCATTCTTTGGCACTGCCTTAACCGATGTTTATATTTGGAGCACGGGGTTAACGGGCCTGTGGGTTTCGATGATGAAAGACGAAAGCCCACAGAACCTCAATAGCGTCCTCAGTGGGGCCATGGCTTTAATGGGGACGATCCAGGGGGGCGTTTGGGCCCTGGGGATAAGTGCTCTATTGCTGGGCGCGGGCCTCTGGGCGATCCGTTCGCGTCGTATTCACTGGTGGGCCTTTGGGGGAGCAGTGCTTAATACCCTGGCGGTCAATGCGCTATTTCTCGCAAGCGTTGTCTTTATTACGCGCTAGATCCACATAGGGCAATAAAAATTCCCGGACTGCTGCTACGACTTCCAAACTGATCCCGTGCCCTAGGGGAAACTCGCGATAGGTCACGGTTAAGCCTTGGTTTTGTAAGCTTTGACTACTATTGCGTCCCGCTTGTACCGGGATCACCCGGTCTTGATCCCCGTGAATGATCAAAATCGGGGGCAAGGGTGCGGTTAGGGCGGGTAGGCGAAAAAGATAACCACTCAGGGCAACGAGCGCTAAAGGGGTCGGTTTTAAGGTCAGTCCTGCCTCTAGGGTCATCACGGCCCCTTGAGAAAAGCCCAAAAGCACTACGGGTAAAGGACCGGACTGTTGCCGTAATGCAGCCAGTAACTCTTGGATCAAGACACCATGGGGCGGAATTTGTTCTTGAGAATGGTTAAAGTCATACCACTGATAGGCTCCGGGATCTAAGGGCAAAGGCGCGGTGGGTAAAATAAAGCGCACTTCAGGCAGATCTAGGGCTTCAGCTAGCGGATAGAGGTCGTGCCCCGTGGTACCCCGTCCGTGGAGGAGGATCATCAACACCTTAGGCTGATCACAAGGGCTATATTCGATCCAGTTAAGTTGGCTCATGTTTTTATTTTAGAAGACTGGGGGATAGGGACAAAATTAATCAATTCCCTAAGACTAAAGAGATTCTTGCTATGGTGGGATCACGCTCAGGGACGAGCCTATGTGTCTGTGTGTCAACTGTACCTATGTAGACCGGTGTATGACCTATCATGAGGTCGAAGCCTTTCATCTACAAGCCCATCTCAGCCCAGAACCCGACTTTGAACCCGTTCATCCGGTGATCAATGTCAACATCCGTAACTTTGGTCAAGAAGTTGAGTATGACGTGATCGGCTGTGATAGTTTCAAAATTGAATTAGGCCGTTGGGCGCGGTTGCGTCCTGGAACGGTTGTACCCACCTAAGGTTTTATGACGATTGCCATTGGCGTACTGGGCGGTAGTGGACTGTATGACCTGCCCGGTTTAAAACATCTTGAGCAACAAACCCTGACGACCCCTTTTGGCGATCCTTCGGCCCCAGTGATCACCGGAACCTTAGACGGGGTAAACCTAGCCTTCATACCGCGCCACGGACTAGGG
>JANNOF010000009.1:0-14663 GCA_031398925.1 Gloeobacteraceae cyanobacterium SOY_34_metabat_371
CCCTAGGTTCCCACCTCCCAAGGGGTTTTTATGTTTTTATTCTTGCTCTGTGTATAGGGCGAAACTAGCTAACTATCCAAACTTGATATAATTTCGTCCCTACCCTAAATCCGTCAGACTCGGAAAATTCATAACCACATAGGACAACCGCGTACAGCTAGCTCAAAATAGATCTATGCGAAACCATATTTTGTGGCTCCTTTTGGCCCTAGGAACTGTGATCTACCTCCAAGGAACTTGGACGGCGGTGCCCACGGGAACCCAGGGAACCCCTAGGCTGGCGGATTTTGCCTATCCCGTTGCCCTAGTGATCCAGTCCGGTCAACTCTGGGTAGTTGATCATAATAACAACCGGATTGTGACGGTCCGGGGCACCCAGGCCCAAATAGTCGCGGGTACTGGAAATCCTAAAGCCAGTGGTGATGGGGGTCTAGCCATTGAGGCAGGGCTTTTTCCCATGGGCATTGCCCTAGACCGTTGGGGTAACCTTTATATTGCTGATCATGTCAATAATCGCATTCGCCAAGTAACCCCCCAAGGCAAGATCTCCACGGTTGTGGGCACAGGGATAGCCGGGTATACGGGCGACGGGGGACCGGCTTTAGCCGCTCAGCTCAATGACCCCACCGGGGTTGCTGTGGATACTGAAGGCGTACTGTACATCGTAGATCATGAAAATAAACGCATCCGCAAAGTGCAACAGGGTGTGATCACGACCGAAGTCGCTCAGGGGCTGCAATCCCCTTGGGCCCTAGCCTTTGATTGTCAGGGCAACCTATTGATTGCCGATCTTGGTCAAGACCAGATTCTTAAGTGGGATCTACAGACCAAGTCCCTTACTGTGGTAGCCGGGACGGGGAAAACGGGATTTACAGGGGATGGTAGTCTGGCAGTGCGTAGCCAACTTAGTAGCCCCGTGGGTCTTGCTGTGGCCTGCTCCGCCCAAGGACAGGAAGTCTATGTGGCGGATTCTGGCAATGACCGGATCCGGCGCATTGATCCCCAGGGGATTATCCACACCATTGCTGGAAATGGCACATTTGGGGCTAAAGGGGATGGTGGCCCTGCGACTCAAGCCGAATTAGGGTCTCCCTACGCCGTGGCCCTAGACGAGGGTCAGCGGGTTTATATTGCCGATGCCAATAATGGACGAGTACGGAGGATCGATACCCAAGGGCAGATCGAGACGATCCTCAGTCCTCAAGGAGCTAACTTTACATTGACTGGACAAAAGCCCGGATCCGACTGATCTCTGGGGGCAGTTGCATGACAAGGGTTTGAGGAGGGATAGTAGCTTCTTCTAAACCACTGGCTAATTCCCGTAACGCTTCAGCGCCCACGTTGGCGCTAGATCCTTTGAGCTGATGACCGTACTGCTTGAGTTCCTGCGCGTTGCCCTGGGCGTGGGCCTCTTGGATCAAAGCCAATAAACGCTCCGCATCGGTTAGGAAAACATCCAGTAATTCCTGAATAAATTCTGGATCATCACCAGCGATATCGTTTAGATGGGCTAAATCGATGGGAGGGGGTTGGTGGATCATAGGGTAGCTCTCTTTAGCTAATAGCACTCAGGCACAGATTTTTTGGGGCAGCCGTACCCGAAAGCGGGTTTCTAAATCAATACTCTCAACTTCTATTTTACCCTCTAGGGTGGTAACCAGTTGTTTAACGAGGGCTAGACCCAGCCCCGTTCCTCCTTGTTGCCAAGGATCAGGAGTGGGAACACGATAAAATTTATTAAAAATTAAGGGTAGTTCATCGGCGGGAATCTCGGCCCCGGTATTGACCACACTCAAGTCCACGAGGGAAGGTTCCTGGGAGGGTTCTTGCCAAGGTTGGATATCCACCGTGATCACCCCACCCGCTGGGGTATATTTACAGGCATTATTCACCAACTCCGTCACAATCCGACTGAGATAGTAGCTATCTGTGGTGATGTACTGGAGCTTGAGGGCAACTTCTAGGCTCTGTTGTTGTTTCTCGGCCCGGAGCTGAAAGGGCCGCAGGACACCCGGCAGCCATTCTTGTAAAAAGATCATTTGAAAGGCAGGGGGTTTATTCCCCGTTTCTAGACGCTGTAGGTCTAGCAAGTCGTTGATCAGATAGATCTCGCGGGAACATTCGCGGTTTAGCAGATCTAGATAGCGCTCATAATCTTCTTCACAATCGGCTAGTTTAAGCATCTGGAGCGCTATTTTCATATTGGTTAGGGGGGCGCGCAGTTCGTGGGAGACTGTACTTAAAAAATCATCCTTAAGCTGGTTGAGTTCCCGTAATTTCGTGACCTGGGTTGCAAGCTCTACCAAATCAAGCAGTCCATCCCTACACAGATGAATCGGATCCCGTACTAAAGCGCGCAAAGAAGCCAATTCAGCAATTAATTGCTTTTTGGTCTTGTTCTCGTCTCGCATGTTACCCCCCTGACATGGATCTAAGCAAATTCCCTAGTATTCTAAGCACGTCTTGTGTGCTAGAGACGTATCCCTGTTAACTCTTATACCAAAAATCAAGACTGAGCCTGGGGATTTTACGGAATATACAAAGGTTTTACAGGCAAAAAACTGGGATCTGGCGGAGAAAGTTAGTATATTACACGTAGTCAGGCAAGGAATCATGACCAAATTTATTTTTGTTACAGGGGGCGTGGTTTCATCCATTGGCAAGGGAATTGTGGCGGCTAGCCTAGGTCGCCTTCTTAAGTCGAGAGGATTTGCTGTCTCCATTATCAAACTTGACCCCTATATCAATGTCGATCCGGGAACCATGAGTCCGTTTCAGCACGGCGAGGTCTATGTCACCGACGATGGCGCGGAGACAGACTTAGATTTGGGACATTACGAGCGCTTTACCGATACCTCTATGTCCAAATTCAATAATGTGACGACCGGATCAATTTATCAGGCGGTGATTAATAAAGAACGCCGGGGAGACTATAACGGCTCCACCGTCCAGGTAATCCCCCATATCACCAATGAGATCAAAGAGCGGATTCACCGGGTCGCGCGCCATAGTTATGCCGATGTGGTCTTGGTTGAAGTGGGGGGGACCGTTGGGGATATTGAATCCTTACCTTTTTTAGAGGCGATCCGGCAATTTCGGAAAGATGTAGGTCGCAATAATGCTTTATATTTGCATGTCACCTTGATCCCGCATATTTCTTCAGCCCAAGAAATGAAGTCTAAGCCCACCCAGCACTCGGTCAATGAACTGCGCTCCATTGGGATCCAGCCCGATCTGTTGGTCTGTCGCTCGGACCGCCCTTTACCCCAAGGACTCAAGGAAAAGATCTCTAACTTTTGCGATGTACCCACCGATTGTGTGATCGCTTGTCAAGATGCAGCCAGTATTTATGAAGTTCCCTTACACCTAGAGCGCGAGGGCTTAGCGCTACGGGTGGTAAGTCTGCTCAATCTGCCCGAACGTACTCTGGATCTTGAGGATTGGGAGCGTTTGGTAGACCGGATGCGCCAGCCTAAGCGCCGATTACTGTTGGGCTTAGTCGGTAAATACGTCCAACTTTCCGATGCCTATATTTCGGTGGTTGAAGCGGTGCGGCACGCAGCCATTGACCAAGGGGTTCAGGCCGATATTGTCTGGATCAACGCGGAAGATGTGGAAAAACTCGGTGCCGAGCATTTTCTCAACGCCGTCGATGGCCTGATCGTACCGGGCGGCTTTGGCCCCAGGGGCATCGAGGGTAAGATCCAGGCGATCCAGTATGCCCGTGAGGAGCAGTTGCCTTTTTTGGGCCTGTGTCTAGGAATGCAGTGCGCCGTCGTAGAGTGGGCGCGCCATGTGGCGGGTCTAGAAGGTGCCCATAGTACTGAGTTTGATCCCCATACGCCCTATCCGGTGATCTCGTTATTGCCGGAGCAAGAGGATATTCAGGATTTAGGCGGTACCCTGCGTTTGGGCCTGTGGGCGTGTCGGCTCCAGCCCAATTCCCTAGCCCAGACGCTTTATACCGAACCTGTGGCCCTCGAACGTCATCGCCACCGCTATGAATTTAACAATGCCTTCCGCCGTAGGTTTATTGATTCGGGTTATCGGATCAGTGGGCTTTCTTTGGATGAGCGGTTGGTTGAGATGATTGAATTACCCAGCCATCCCTATTTCATTGCCACGCAGTTTCACCCCGAGTTTCGCTCGCGGCCCAATATGCCCCACCCGCTTTTTGTGGGCTTGATCCAAAGCGCCTTGGCCTTTCAGCTTAAGCGTAGTGCCGGGCCCGTATTGATCCCGGCAACCGCCGCAGAATAGAAGTCCTAGAATGGCAAGGGACCGCTAAGTCCAGGATATGAAAACTGCACTGCTTTGGTTTCGTAATGATTTGCGCTTAGACGATCATGAACCCCTCCATCAAGCCCTCCGGGTGGGTCGCGTCATCCCGGTGTATTGTTTTGATCCGCGCCACTTTAAAAAGACGCCTTTTGGATTTCCTAAAACAGGATCGTTTCGCGCCCAGTTTTTGATCGAAAGTGTGCAGGATTTGCGCGAACAGCTCCAAGCATTGGGCAGCGATCTGGTGATCCGTTGGGGTATGCCGGAACGGGTGATCCCTGATTTAGTCAAGCAATGGGGCTGTCAGGCGGTGTATTGTCACGCGGAAACCACCAGCGAAGAACTTTGGGTTGAAACCCAACTTCAACAGGCTCTAGATCCGGTCAAACTCATTGCCCTCTGGGGATCTACCCTTTATCATCCCGAAGATTTACCCTTTGCGTTGGCGCGGCTTCCTGAATTATTTACGCACTTTCGTAAAGACACAGAAAAAAATTCCTCGATTCGTCCGGTACTCCAGGCACCTAGGCAAATGGCTGCGCTCCCTAATGTGGAGCCTGGGGCTTTGCCCTCGTTAACCGATTTGGGAATCGCAGCCCCAACCGTTGATCCCCGTGGGGTCCTGACCTTCAAGGGCGGGGAACGGGCAGCGCGCGCCCGGTTGGATGATTATTTTTGGCAAAAAGATCAACTTAGAATCTATAAAGAAACCCGCAACGGTATGCTAGGTGCGGATTATTCCTCTAAATTTTCTCCGTGGTTGGCCTTGGGCTGTCTTTCACCCCGTAGGGTCTACACCGAGATCCAACGTTATGAAAATGAACGCATCCGCAATGACTCCACCTATTGGCTGGTTTTTGAACTGTTGTGGCGGGATTACTTTCGCTTTATCGCCGCAAAACATGGCAACCGGATTTTTTACCCGGAGGGTTTACAGGGGATTGCTATTCCTTGGCGGGAGGACGTGGATCTATTTGATCAGTGGCAACAGGGGGAAACGGGTTTTCCCTTAGTCGATGCCAATATGCGCGAACTCAAAGCCACGGGCTTTATGTCTAATCGCGGACGTCAAAATGTGGCGAGCTTTCTAACCAAAAATCTGGGCATTAATTGGCATTGGGGCGCTGAATGGTTTGAATCGATCTTGATTGACTATGACGTATGTAGTAACTGGGGCAATTGGAACTACACCGCTGGCGTAGGCAATGATGCGCGGGGTTTTCGATTTTTTAATATTCTCAAGCAATCTAATGATTATGATCCTGAGGGACTTTATGTTAAACACTGGCTCCCGGAGTTACGGATGCTTCCGAAAAGTAAGATCCACAGTCCTTGGAATTTGCTCGCCGTCGAGGAAAAACGCTGGGGAATGCGTTTGGGCCTAGATTATCCGCGTCCAATCGTTGATCTGGTGCAATCAGCCCAGGCCAATGAAGCACTTTATAATCGAGCCTGTCGGGGGCGGCGCGATGGTAGTTAAGTTATAGAAAACGCTTTAGTACATTAGGCACAAGAATTAGATCACACTGATCACTGTACCTAAAGATAGATACGAATTTTTTTTAAATCTATAGTCAATTGCAAGCTAGGCTATTTTTTTGAACAATCTATAATCACTCTCTAGGTAGAGTAATCGAAGCTAAAAATCGTTTAATTTGATCCTATGCACCCATGCATTTGGAGTTTCAGTCATGCAAAACAAACCGATAAGTGAAGCTGCGACCCACGATCCGCTTGATCCGGTAAATAGTCGTAATGATTTTCGCTTTGGTCTCACCCCCCAAGCGGAAATCTGGAACGGGCGACTTGCCATGATTGGTTTTGTTGCCTATCTACTGTGGGATTTAGCAGGGATCAGTGTAGCGCGGAATATTCTCAATCTGGCTTAGTAAATATTAGGCTGGAGGATCAAACTCCAGCCTTTTTATCTAGTGAGATCTTGCCTAGATAAGCCTATGTGATTCACAATTCTAACAGGAATACCCATCATGGAACCCATGCACCAAGCGACAGAGCGACTTACGGATACAGCAAACAGTGCTAAAGAAGGCTTGGAGAAAAGTATTCACCAAACCTCAGAGCGTATACAAGATGTTGCCCAAAAAGTAAAAGATTATGGTCAACAGATCGATAATCATGCAGTTGAAGCAGTTGGTGAAAAGCTGCTCAAGGGGGCGGATTATGTGAACACCCAGGATCTGGATCACTTGACTCAGGCACTCAAAAATCAGTTAGAAACTACAGTCCGGCATCATCCGCTTACCAGTATCGGCGTGGCACTGACTACTGGTTATATCCTAGCGCGTCTTTTTAGTAGGCCCTAATCATGGAACCCACTAGCACTAGCTTGAATGCGTTGATCACGCAATTAGTCAGCCAAATCGAGCGTTTGTTGATGGCTCATTTGCGCTTAGCCCGGGAAGAAATTACCGCCGATAGCCGTCGTTTTGCGATTCGAGCCGGGGGCCTACTCGTTGCGGGAATTTTGGGAGTCTTGGGTTTATTGTTTTTAGGTGTGGCTGCCATCGCGGGTTTAACGTTCTTAGTAGACCTTTGGCTAGCGGCACTTTTGGTATCGCTATTGTTTTTCATAGTCTGCGGCGGCCTAGCCTATCAGTCTTTACAACAGCTTAAGGAAATTGATCCAACCAATCTAACCCGCGAAGAAACCAAGGAGACCATAGCATGGCTGAGACAGAAGAATTAGTCCTTACGGACCCTAAAGATTCCGCCGTGAATAGCGTTACCCAAGAGATCCATGAGGCAAGGGAGCAGCTAACGGAAACTGCCACCCAGATCCAACGACGGGTGCGTAGTAACTTGAATTGGCGACATATTATTCAACATCAGCCGCTTACGGTACTTACGGTTGCTTTGGGTATAGGCGCTTTGGTGGGTTTTGCAAGTGCTCCTAAATCAATAGCTACTTCCTCTGGGGCTTCTAAAGCTACGCCTAAAGTAGATGTTTGGACCCCAACCCTTGCCATGATTGTCACCTCTGTCGTGCGCGAGGGGGCTAAATATTTGTTTGATGAAAGGTTGCGCGACTCAAAAAAGTAGCGAACAGTTCGTACCCGTAAAAAAATGCGTGCTGAAAATGCGTGCTGATCGTACGCATGCAACACCCGGCGGATATCTGGTTCTCTGACACTGGGGTCAGATACATAAATAAGTGCTTCCAGAACGCTGGCGCTTTACGGAGGCACTGCTAGACCTTTGATTCCCATTTGATCCCTAATAGTCGCAGGCAGCGATAATTAATTAGTAGCGGTTGACACTGATCTGCCATCCCTTGCTAATATCAATGGACGGTCCGAACGTGCCTGTTAAGCTATTCCAATGATGAGGTGATCTTGTGGAAAATAAAGGGTTTTTGATGATCCCAGGGCCAACGCCAGTGCCAGAGCGGGCTTTATTGGCTATGGCCAAGCATCCCATGGGCCATCGGACCAAAGAATTTTCCCGGATCTTTCGTGAAGTAACTGATCGCCTAAGTTGGCTACACCAGACCAAAAATGAAGTCATGACCCTCTCGGTTAGCGGCACTGGCGCCGTAGAAGCGGGCATCATCAATGTCTTGTCCCCTGGGGACCGGGTACTTTGTTTGGTCAATGGTAAATTTGGTGAACGTTGGGCTAAAGTGGCAGCGGCCTACGGGATGCACGTGGATTTAATCACCGCCCCCGCCGGATCTGCCATTGAGACCGATCAAGTGGGCGCCTATCTCCAAAGCGATCAGGGCCAAACCTGTTGCGCGGTGATCATTACCCATAGTGAAACCTCCACTGGGGTACTCAATGATCTAGAAACCCTTGCCCAGCTAGTCCATACCCATAGCGAAGCGCTTGTGATCGTAGATGCGGTGACGAGCCTAGGGGCGATGAGTGTGCCGATGGATGATTGGGGCTTAGATGTGGTGGCCTCTGGTTCGCAAAAAGGCTATATGATCCCGCCAGGACTGGGTTTTATTGCCTTGAGTGAACGGGCTTGGGAAGTGCAAAAGACAGCTAAATCACCAAAGTTTTATATGGATCTCGCTAAATACCGTAAATCCCTTAAAGAAGATACAACTCCCTTTACCCCAGCGGTAGGGTTGGTTTTGGCTCTTCAAGAAAGCTTAGCCATGGCCCATCAAGAAGGTTTAGAAGCCATCTTTGCGCGCCACAGTCGCCATCGCCAGGGAGTCAGAGCGGGGGTAAGCGCCCTGGGGTTAACCCCCTTTGTGGCCTTAGAACAAGAATCAAGTCCCGCCATTACCGCTGTAGCCACCACAGACGCCGAGAAGATCCGTATCCAGCTCAATAAGCGCTATGACATCGCGGTTGCGGGTGGACAAGATGAACTCAAGGGTCAGATCTTTCGCATTGGACATCTGGGCTTTGTCAGTGAACGAGATATTTTGACTGTCCTCGGCGCCCTAGAAGGGACTTTAGTAGATCTGGGGTTGGATAATTTTGCTCCCGGAAGTGGCGTAGGGGCTGCAATTCGAGCAATGGTATGAGACGGGTACTCCCCTTCATGATCCTATTCGGGCTGATTGCTCCCCTTCAGGCCCAGATCCCGGCGCAGACCGAGCAATTGGTGGTGGTAACTACCCCCGATTGGACCAGCTCCCAGGGACAGATCTACCGCTTTCAGCGCCAAGGGCAAACCTGGCAATGGATCGCCCCCGCTACCCCCGTAGTGGTGGGTAAGAATGGCTTGGGTTGGGGACGGGGTATTCTTGCCACAACGGATCAGCCAGGTCCCCAAAAAAAAGAAGGGGATGGGCGCGCTCCTGCGGGGGCCTTTAGCTTAGGCTCGGTGTATGGTTACGGGCCTAAGCCCCCCAGTGGCACCACCTTGGCCTATCAGCAGAGTACGGGAGCGGATCGCTGTGTGGATGATAGCAGCTCGATTTTTTATAACCAGATTGTGCCCCTGCGTACCCCTGTTCCCTGGACTTCCGCTGAGGATCTCGTACGTAAGGACAGTCTCTATCGCTGGCTCATCGTGGTTAACCACAATACCCCGGCGCGTCCCCAGAGCGGAAGCTGTATCTTTTTGCACCTTTGGCGTTCCCCAACCGATCCCACCGTCGGTTGTACGGCCATGGCAGAGCCTAATTTAGTGACCCTGATCCAGTGGTTACGGGCTTCTCAAAATCCGCTTTTAGTACAACTGCCCCAAGGTGTCTATCGGGATCTCCAACAATCTTGGGGACTCCCGGATCTGCCCTTACCCAATCCCTAGATCCATGCCGTTTAAACTAGACCGCCCTCAAATTCTGACGATCCTCGCTGGCACTGCGTTATGTTTACAAATGATCGCCGCGGTCTGGAGTTGGCTGGCGGGCGTGCCCTTAACCGTCTGGCACTGGGACCCTATGGCTTTAGGGTTAGGCGTGATCCTAGGTACGTTGATTCATGGGCTGAGTATCGGGATTTACAGCTTTTGGCCGCCCCTCCGCCAAGCGGTAGATGAGTATCTGGCTTTAGTCATGGGCCCACTCAAAAAACAAGATGCCCTTTGGCTCGGGGTCTTACCGGGAATTAGCGAAGAATTACTATTTCGCGGGGTGGCGCTGACCACCCTTGGCCCCGTCCTGAGTAGCCTGATCTTTGGCCTTTTACACTTCAGTGGGCGCGATAGTTGGCCTTATACCGTGTGGGCTACCCTCTGGGGATTCGTGATGGCCATGGTCATGATGTACACAGGTAATCTATTGATCCCAGTCACGGCTCATATCATTAATAATTGGCTCGCAGCCTGGTTTTGGTTTCGGAGCCAGCCCCCATGATCTTTGCCCTCCAGGGAATCTTAGTTCAAGTGGGCCCCGATTGGGTGGCGTTAGAAACCAGTGGCGGCGTAACCTATCAGATCGTTGTGGCTAAACGGCTAAACGTCCCTCCGTTGGGGGAGCCTTTAAAATTATGGACCTATTATATTGTCCGTGAAGACCAAGCTGCCCTCTACGGCTTTAGCGACTTTAGTGAACGGGAAGTGTTTAGCCAGCTTTTAGCCGTCAGTGGCGTTGGGCCGCGTTTGGCCTTGGCATTGATCGAGACCCTAGGGGCCGCCGAAGTGGTCCAAGCCATTCTCAAAAATAATAGCCGCGCCCTCGCCCTAACCCCTGGTGTAGGCCCTAAAATGGCCCAGCGTATTGTCCTCGAACTCACCACACGCCTACAAAAGTGGCAAGAACAAACCGGTGGCGTGATCCGTGGCAGTGCTGGGGTGGCTCCCGAAGAAGTTCAATTTGCCCTCTTAGCCCTGGGTTATAACCCCCAGGAAGTGGGCCAAGCCCTTAGTCAACTGGATCTATCCAGCGATAGCCCCGCCGAAGTTTGGATCCGGAGTGCGATCACTTTTTTAAGTCGGGGCTAAGAGCATAACCAATTCTTAACCTACGCACGATCAGAACTTAATCTTGCTGTACTAAGCTTACGATGATCAATTTTTGTCCCGCTGATTTAGCGGGGTGTGCGGTGAGGAGAAGCCATCATGATTACTGTGGGCCAAGGATCAAAGTCACGTTGTCTCAGCCCTTTTTTGTTTTACGCGCACCTACTGTGTACTTTGGTGTTGGTGGCCCCGGTCCAAGCGCAAGAAGAACCCTTGGTTGTGGCCCAGGACCTCAAAACCGAGGCTACGGCCCAATCCCTAACGGGAGCCAAGGGAGCCTTTGAAGCCCTGTTGATGGATGCGGAGAAGATCCCTTTAGTCGCCCAAACCCCACCGCCTGCGGCAGATCCGGCGGAAGCTACAGAAGAGGATAACGAACCCTTAGATCTATTAGATGAAATTGTATCCACTGCCTCCCGGCGCCGTGCTACCGAGCGGGATCTGACCCAAACTACTACGATTGTGAGCCGTCAAGACATTCAAGCCTCTGGGGCCCGGACGGTCTCCGATGCCCTAAAACTGGTTCCGGGCGTAACTTTTATTGATACCTTAGGCGGGATCAACTCCGAAGCCAGTACGTTTATTCGCGGCTTAGATAGTCGGCGGTTTATTTTTCTGATCGATGGTCGTCCAACGGCAAGAGCTGCGGATAATCGGGCCGCCGATGTGGGTCGGACCGCCGTCAATAATATTGAACGGATCGAAGTCGTTACGGGTGGTGCGGCCCTACGTTTTAGTGCGGATGCGGTAGCGGGGTTGATCAACGTGATCACCGCTACCCCCGAAGGGCCCCCTAAGCTTAAAGTCAGTGTCAACTTTGGTAGCTATGGCTATAGTCAATACCTTTTGGAGTACAGCGGCAGTAATGTTGATACGACTAAAACTACAGAAGAAGTAGAGGCAGCTAAAAAGAAAGTGGGCTATACCTCTTATCAGCTAGCCTACGAACGACGCAGTGCCCTGAATAACTACTCTGGGCCTTTTTATCAAGCCAATCCCGGCGGGGGATTTGCTTTTATTGGCGGCATACCCGAAGGGGTTGATCTTTTTGATCGCAATCCTGAAACCCTATTATTTGATCCTGCTAGTGTTACGCTCAATGTCAATTTTGATGCGTCCTATACCTTTAATGATACCTATCAAGGCAAACTCGTATTTCGACCTTGGGAACGGAGCAAGATCACGCTAACCGCTACCCAAGTCAACTCTAAACTAGGCGATCAGTTCGCCCTACTCAATCGTAATGGCACCTGTTTTATTACCCCGCCAGAATTCAATACACCCCTTGAGTATCGTGATGGTAGTGATCCTCCAGCCACAGCTACGTGTCGGTACTATACCCAAGTGAATGAAGATACTATTTTTAATCCCAAAGGGGATCAGGAGCAAAGTGATACGGCGGCAAGTGTAACCTGGGATTGGGAGTTGAGTGAACTCAATACCCTGACCACCCAATTCAACTATAGTTCTTCATTCTTCCGTTATCCTTCCTCCCCAGGGACACAATATGTTTCTGGTCGGGTTATTGATGTGCAGACGCGTTATCAAGCCCAACTCTTTGCGGGTAATACCCTCAACACAGGCTTTCAATTCACGAGCCTACGCTACAATGCCACCCCTTTTATTGGGGCTGCGGGATCGGTATTACCTGAAGATAGCCTGATCACCACTATCTTTTATGATGTGGTTGATCGTGAAACCAATCGTTGGGCTATCTTTGTCACCGATGATCTGGAGTTATTTGACAAAGCCCTGATCTTAAATATTGGCAGTCGCCTTACCAATGATCTGGATTATGGAACCTTTACTACCTCTGGGGTAGGGTTTCGCTTTAACTTTGGTGGTGAAAAGGGCCAAGAAACGTTTGGTCTACGCGGTAACTGGTCTCAGACCTTTAAGACCCCTGGTCTTTCGCAGCGCTTTGGTTATGGGCAGTCTTCCTTTGCTTTAGGGGGCTTTACCTATTTCCGCAATGAGAACCTACGCCCAGAAACCGCTGCTGGGTACGATCTGGGGCTTGATATTCAGTTGAGTAAGGACTTTTTATTCCGGGCGACTTATTATCGCACTGATATTAAAGATGCCCTACAGGATGATGTGTTTATCGATACGCTAGACCTTAATGGAGACAATAGACCCGATCAGGTTGTGTCTTCGATCAATGCCCAGCAATTTTTGAGTACCGGCTGGGAGCTTTCGATGAATTGGAAGATCAGCCCGGAATGGAATTTCCAAGGTACTTACTCTATAGTCGATGCACGTCCCCTGGGTGACTTACGTGCCGATAGTTTTGAGTTCAATGGTGAGACGTTTATACCCTCGACGGGTGTTCAAGGAGGGTACCTTTATGAGTATCAAAGCATCGATATTCCCTTTTACACGGCTGGGATCAGTTTACGTTATGGAACAGAAAAGACTTTTCAAGCAGCCCTGATCGGTCAATTTATTGGCTTGCGCCCTAGGGCCTTAGGGGGGAACTATTTTTACCCAGCCTATAGTAAGTGGGATCTCACCTTCCGCTATCCCTTTAATCCCACGATGGTCTTGACGGGTGGGCTGTTTAACTTCACTAATGACCGTTCGATCCTGGCGGATGGTGCCATTAAATTGGGCGGCGGCATTCCTTCCCCTCCTACGAATTTCCGAATTGGTTTAGAGCTAACATTTTGATGGGTTAACCCTTGTTAAACTCAAGCTGACCTGAGCTTAAGGTCAGCTTTTTTGTATCATAGGTAAATCTAGTGATCTAGCCATTATTAAGAGTTAATGTAAACTTAATCTAGCCATAAGCTTTTGATAAAGAAATCTTGATGTGTTATTAACCTTAAATCCGTACTATTACACACGTAAGGCGGAACAGGGATTTGAAGTGTTGATAAACACACCCCCATATTCCGATTACTTAAAAGGTTATTCGGTCCGAATGTTGGGCTTGTTTAACCTGATTACATAGGGCACCACATGGTGGTTGCACAGTTTCATGTTTAACATTTTAAAAATCTTTTCTGAGGTGACCCATGTCTTTGTCTAAAAACGTGACCAAAGCTGCTGTGTTTATGCTGTTGGCAGCTACCGTGGCTGTTGTTCCTGCCCAAGCCCAAGTCGCCATTTACGGTACAGGTGCTACCTTTCCTTCTAAAGTTTATCGGATTGTTGGCGATTGCTACGGCGTCAATGTACCCAACACCGCCGGAACCCCCATTCCTACCCCTGCCAATTGCCCTGCTAACCCCACCACCTATGAATACCTCTACGCAGCTATCGGCAGCAGCGGCGGTCAAACTGCTTTTACGACCTTAGTTCCTCCTACCGTTACTCCTTCTAACGACACGGCTGTTGATCCTTTTCAAGACACCACTGCCCCTGGCGTTTTTACCTATCCCTACCCTACGATTGACTTTGCTGGTTCTGACAGCATCTTGAGCAGCTCTAGACTCACGACCTACTTCGACGCCGCCAACCCCAATAGCCCCTTTAGTCAAGACCGGGGTAATGCACTCCAGCTTCCTACCTTGATTGGTCCGGTGACGATCGCTTACAACCCCGCTGGTTTGAACCTGCCCCAAGGTCTTAGACTCAAGCGTGCCACCTATTGCGGGATCTTCAACGGCAACATCACCAACTGGAACAATGCTGCGCTCACCGCTGATAATGGCGGTATTGTTATCGCCAACAAGCCCCTCATTGTTGCCCGTCGCTCTGACGGTAGCGGTACCACCGATATCTTTACCAAGCACCTCAACAACGTATGTAACCTTGCCCCTGCGACCCAACCTTGGACCATTGGTCAAGGCAGCACCGTTGCTTGGCCCGCTTCCTTCTTGGCTGGTTCCGGTAACCAAGGCGTAGCCGATTTGGTCGAAGCCACCGATGGCGCGGTTGGTTATGTTAGCCCTGACTTTGTGGCCCCGGTTGTTGTTGGTGGTTCTCCTACCGCCCGTCTCCAAAACCAATTTAGTGTGACCAACGGTACTAACGCTTACGTCGCGCCCACCGTT
>JANNOF010000094.1:0-1869 GCA_031398925.1 Gloeobacteraceae cyanobacterium SOY_34_metabat_371
TCTGGCGCTTTCACGGAACCGCAGTGGATGATCACCATCGCGAATCTCTTATCTTCACCCGGTTTCCCTCTGCAAGTGCTGGGAGCGTTCTCCATACGATCGCTACTGGCCAGTTCGTTACCCAACTAGTCCCCTGGGAAAACAGCGAGGCCGGACTAGAACGCCTAGAGTCCTTACGTCAATTGTTCAAGTCCCTTGGTTTGGGTGAGAGAGAAGTTCTTCTGAGTCAGGCATTTTCAGAAATCGTGCACAGTCTGCCAGACCAAGAAGCCTGCGCCGTTTGGATGCTGCAACAGAGTAGAGAGCAATGGTTCTCTCAGAAGAATTCTGGCAACTTATCGCTGATGTGATCCAAGCAATTTGTACTAGGGTCAGGCAGTCTTTTGGTCGTATCGAGGCTTTACCATAGCGTTGTCGCACAAGCTGCCTAAAGTTGCTTCAGCGCACTGTTAGGGATAAGAGGATTATCAAGATGACCCAACACCCGGTAGAGTTGCTGATCGAGAAAGCAGATGTCGCAATCATCCACCAAGACTTCGACACGTTGATGGATATCTACTCGGATGACGCAGTTCTTGTCATTAAACCTGGCGTAAACGCTTCTGGGAAGGTTCAGATTCGAAAAGCAATGGAGGCGATTGCAGTACACTTCAATCACACCCTGAACGTTCGTCAGGCTGGAATGAAAATATTGGAAGCGAGTGATACAGCCTTGGTTGTTGCCAAAACAATAGTTTCAGCATCCAACATGCCCGAGACCGAGAGAAACGCTACTTATGTTTTCAAGAAAGACACAAGCGGTATGTGGCTTTGCATCATTGACAACTCTTATGGGCATGAACTGCTGCAAAGCGAAAATGCCTAAGAGCTAATTCGTAAAGTTTCTCTAAGAAGAGAATCTGACTGTTTCATCGGGAGCAATAAGTACTAGCATCTCCATTTTTCTCACTAACCATGACCCGCAAATCCTATAAAACCGACTTAAGTGACGAGCAGTGGTTGCTTCTCAAGTCCCAGGGGACTAACACCCCAGGGGTGCTTCTTTCAGGGCGCTTCGTGTCGCCTCTGATTCCACCTGCAAAACATGGTGGACGGCCAAGATCTGTAGACATGCGCGAAGTCATCAATGCAATTATGTATGTTCTGCATACTGGTATTCAGTGGGAAATGATGCCTCACGACTTACCTCCCTACACAACTGTCTATACTTACTTTGACCAGTGGAGTAAAGATGGTTACTGGGAAGCAATCAATGCAGCTTTAGTAGCCAAAGTCCGAAAGCAAGCTGGACGAGATGAGCAACCCAGTGCAGCAATTGTTGATAGCCAGTCTGTGAAGACAAATAGGGGGGCTTGTTCTGGCTTCGATGGCCATAAAAAGGTCAAAGGCAGAAAGCGCCACTTAATGGTAGATGTTTTGGGTCTAGCGTTGAAAGTGTATGTCGAGGCAGCGAACAGACAAGACCGCGAGGGATTGAAGGCTTTGGCGATGAGTATGAAGGAAAGACTACCTCGGCTCAAGAAAATTTTTGCCGACCAAGGCTATACAGGCGAATGTACACAAGCGGTAGAAAATGTTTGTGGGTGGAAGGTGGAAATCACGAAACGCTCTGAGGCAAAGGTTTTCGAGGTGCAGCGAAAACGCTGGGTTGTAGAACGAACTTTTGGCTGGTTTATTCATGAGCGACGATTGAGCAAGGATTATGAGTATTGGCCGGAGAATAGCGAGTCAATGATCTACGTCTCAATGATCCGTTTGATGTTAAGAAGACTAGCTCCAGCTGCTTAGAAACCGACTTTACGAATCAGCTCTCATATTGAGTGGCACAACATACGAGTTATCAGCAAAAGTACCAAGAGATTGACCAGT
>JANNOF010000135.1:0-5762 GCA_031398925.1 Gloeobacteraceae cyanobacterium SOY_34_metabat_371
CTTCGCTTCTTCGGGGTCTAGGCGGCCTTCTATGACTTGTTTATCAAGACTTTTTTTGATGCTATCAATCACGGAAGCGGTCGCACTGACCCCCAATAACAGCAATTGCTTCAAAACGGCGTTGCTATCCATGTACTATCCCATTTTCTCTAGTGTACCTTCCACGTCTTCCCGATCCCCCGCTTCTGCTTGGGTGGGATCCAATAACCCTGCAATGGGAGTCACACTCAGCCAGCCCTCCGCTAGATTCACCTGAGGGACTAAGGCTGGCACAAAAGGGATCATCACTTCTTGATCGGCGAGGGCAACCACCAAAAGATCTTGACTAATGCGCAGGATATCTTTGACCGTTCCTATGGCCTGGGCCGTATCGGCCCTACGGACTTCTAAACCAATGAGATCAACCACTAAAAATTCTTCAGCAGCTAAGGACGGACGCTCACTAGCGGGAATAAAAAGCTGTCCTCCCACTAAGGCTTCGGCTTGGTTGCGGGTGATCACCCCTTCTAAACGCAATAAAAAACTGTTTTTGTGGGGCCGTCCACTCAAGATCGTGACGGACCGGACATCCCCCTGGGGGGAAACCAAACGCCGTACCCCACGGGTTAGGCGGTCGGGAAAATCCGTTTCGGGCCATATTTTGACCTCCCCTTGGATCCCGTGGGCTGCCACAATCGAGCCAATCTGTAACCATTCAGGAGAGGACATTACCCTCCAAGGCAACCTGAAATACAGGCATGAGTTGATCGAGTTCTTCTTTGCTCAAGGCAATTCCTTCACGGCTAGGCTTCCAGGCTTCTTCTTTGGGGTCTAGCCAAAATTTACGCAGGTGCAACTTGGTTTTACCCCGATAGGTTGAGGCATAGACCCGGACTTGTTCGCGGTCAGTGGCCCGGAGGATCAGGGGTTGTTCTTCGGTGGGATGGGTCATGATTGTACTATTTTAATACCCTGCGCCTCAGATGCAGGTTGACTTGCCTGTTGAACTGCCGTGTAGCTCTGGATCGCTGTGATCACTTCTGTGTCAGCGTCGTGATGGGCCGCAAGGTGCGCTAAAGCCTCGGGAAAACCTGTCGTCCCTAGGGCATGAACGGCCCGGACGCGCAATTGCCAATCACTATGGGTGAGATAGGGAATAAGTACCGGGATCGCTTCAGGGACAGAAATTTGCCCCAGGGCCATAACCGCAGCTTCCTCTTCAAAACCACCCTGGGTCAGGGCTTGAATGAGTAGATCTAAACTCTGGGGAGCTTTTAATTCTCCTAGAGCCGCCACGATGCTAAAACGCACCAGCCCTTCGGTTTCTTGGACATAGGCTTGGGCTAGATCTTCATAGGCGCTCTGATCCCCTAGATCCCCTAAAGAGGCGGCGGCGGCAGCCCGGACATCAAATTCTTTGTCCTCAAATAGAGCCTTAGTCAGGAGGGCCTTAGTTTGGGGACTGGGCTTTTGGCCCAAAAGACTAACGATGCTATAGCGCACCCGCGTATTTTTATCTTGAAGTGCTTGTTCTAACAGGGGAGCCGCCTCTTCCGCTGGGAGGTCGCGGATGGCATTCACCGCACTGAGTCTCACCCCAAAATCGGGGTCTTGAAGTTGCGTTGCAAGGTCCATAACAGCTCCTAGGTTGATTTCTTAATCGACTGGGCAATCCATTGACTGATCCGCGCGGATTCTTGGGCTTTTAAAGCTGCCTGAAAACGGATCTTATCGACTGCCTTGGCGATATCCGGCACAAGTTCAGCCGAGAGCTGAGCCTGGGCATAGGTATTCAGGGCTTCCGCTTGGGCTAGATCACTAGAAGCGCCCACTAGGGCCTGAAGATAGCTCCCTTGGTTAAAGGCGGCCAGTTTACCCAAGAGGGTCTTCATGTGGGTTTGGGCAAAACTCCAAGCGAGGCTCCGGTGTTCTCCCAAATTAGCAACTCTTACCACTAAGTAAGCCGCTTCGGGGGGGTCTAGCTCATCTTTGAGCGCTAGTTCCAAGGTTTTTTGGGCTAACTGGGGATTGAGGGCGCTAGCCAGCGCTGCATAGTAATTCTTCTGCTCGGCTGTACTCTGCGTGGTGCGCGCTAGTCTATGGAGCGTCTCGTAGGTCGCCTGATCCGCATAGCGTCCCACGATGCCCAATACCACTGGGCGTAGATCCGGGGCTAGATTTTCAGGCTTGATCAAAAACGCTGCAAACCGTTTTTGGGCTTCTTGGATCACCTGGGGGTCTTCAAAAGTACCCAATAGCTCAAGCACCTCATTACGCAAAAGACCTACGGTTTGTAGCTCCTTGGGCTTGGCTTGCCAGCCTAACTGGGTATAGAGCGGACGGAGCAAAGCCCGCCCGTAGGCTTGAAACTGCGGACGTTCTGGCTGGCCCCAGTAGAGTTGGTCGATCAACCCTAGGGTCCGGGTGACTTGCTCCCAAATAGCCAGATCGGGGTCTGGGGGTAGCTTTTGAATGAGCGTTAAATACTGCGGGGCGGTGAGCCGTCCGGCTTCTACCAAGGCCCAGGTATCACTCAATAAATTAACCCGGTCGCTCTTGTTGAGTAGAGCTAAGGAAGCTTGCAAGCGTTCAAAAGTGGTCGGGTCGTACTGCACACGGTAGTAGCCAATATTGCTTTTGTTGAGCTTCGTCACTCCCTGACAACTGCCTTGGGGGAGTTTCGCTTGGGGTTGATCCAATAAAATATAATCCGATTCCTCCCCTTGGCCTACCCTACCCAGGGCAATGGGGATCTGCCATTGTAGTTGGGGCGCATTGGCAAAATTAACGGCAAAACGCTCCTGTTTGAGATCTAAAAACTGGATTCCATTCTCACAAAGAGTTTGGGCCTGAACCACGGGAAAGCCGGGCTGTTCGGTCCAACTAGCGGCAATGGCACTAACGGGCTTCCCAGAGCTTTTCTCTAGGGCACTCCACAGATCGGCGGTAGTGGTATTGGAATAGGGATGGGTCGCCATATAATCCCGCAGGCCCTGCCGAAAGGTATCTTCCCCCAAGAAGGTTTCGAGCATCCGAATCACCGATCCGCCCTTGAGATAGGTAATGCGATCAAAGGCGGCCATGGCTTCACGGGCATCGCCTACGGGCTGTTGGACGGGGTGGGTGGTTTGACGGGCATCAAGTTCCATAGCGCGACTTTTAGCCGCATCTGCCCGCAGCCACACCTCCCACTGGGGATTAAATCGGGCTGTAGCCTTGCGCTGCATCCAGGTGGCAAAACCTTCATTGAGCCAAAGGTTATCCCACCAGGCCATGGTGACCAAGTTGCCAAACCATTGGTGGGCGATCTCGTGGCTTACCACTTGAAAGATCGCTTCTTTAGTCTCTTGGGTAGAAGTCTTAGGATCAAACAGTAGGATCGATTCGTTATAGGTGATCCCGCCCCAATTTTCCATTGCTCCCCCGAACCCGCCCGGAACAGCGATCTGGTCGAGCTTGGGCAGGGGGTATTTAGTTCCAAAATAATCGTTATAAAAAGGCAAAATTTGCTTGGTGGCTTCTAGGGCGTAGCGGCCCTGTTCTTTTTTGCCACGGGTTGTGACAATACCCAGCTTGATCCCGTCTACTTCATCGCTGAGCACTTCAAAGTCACCCACAGCCAAAACCAGCAAATAGCTCGACATGGGAGGTGTACGGTCAAATTGGACCCGCTTCAAGGCTTTACCGACCGCTTTTTCAGAAGTTACCGGCATATTGGAGAATGCCAGTAAATTTTTGGGAATCACTACATTCAGATCAAAAGTAGTGCGATAGACCGGTTCATCCCAACTAGGCACCATGCGTCGGGCATCGGTTGGCTCCATTTGCGTCGCCAGCATGGTCTGTTCCCCTTGGGGGGTTGGGTATTTGTCATAGTACAAACCCTGGGGTTGGGCATTGATCTTGCCCGTGTAGTCCAACTGCAGGGCTTGGGGACCAAGGGCGAGGGGCTGAGCAAACTTGAGGGTTACGGTTTGCTGGCTCGGATCAAGGGTTACTACCGCATCGCTGCCCCCCACCAGCCCGGCTTTGGTAATTACGAGTTCTAGGGCATTGAGCACAACTGTATCCGTTGCCTGTTTAACGGTTACATCGATCACAACGGAGCCTTGAAAGGTCAATTTTTGGAGATCAGGGGTGATCGTCAGTTGATAATGTTTGGGCAGTACCGCGCGCGGCAATTGACCGGGGGTATTTTCAAAAGTAAATTTTGCTTCAGCCCCAACAGGACTCAGACTAGAAAACGTTAGTGCTAGGCCCAAGGCCAGTTTAATAACCCACTTGTTCATGGTTTCTTAAAGAGATCCACTTTCTATCCTAGCCTTAGGCTTAGAACTTTTAAGCAGATCCTTCTGCCCTAAAATGGCGCTCACGGTCCCAAAATCCCCTGTTCAGCACCGTTGAAGTACCTAATTTTGTAAGAAATATAGCAAAATTCAGTTTTTTGATACTTTCAATACAAATTTTAGATGATCTCTCTGGTTAGGTAGTACACACGCATTGATTACAAGCGAATCCAAATACCCTCGCAGAGAACTTTGGCATGAATACTCAGTGGAAGATCAGTTCGATGCTTTTGGCGCTGGCCCTGGCAGCAGCACCGGTTTTAGCCCAGGATGCTCCCAAGATCGATACGGGCGATACAGCTTGGGTTTTGACTTCTTCAGCATTGGTGTTGTTCATGACACCGGGCTTGGCTTTCTTTTATGGTGGTCTAGTCCGGGGTAAGAACGTTCTCAATACCCTGATGATGAGCTTTGTGGCTCTTGGGGTAGTGGCAATTTGTTGGGCCTTAGTGGGCTACTCCATTGCTTTTGCTCCTGGTACGGCCTTCTTGGGCGGGTTGAGTTGGGTAGGGTTGCAGGGTGTGGGTGCAGACCCCAATGGCGCCCAAGCCGCGACTATCCCCCACTTGGCATTTATGGCTTTTCAGATGATGTTTGCCATCATTACCCCAGCCTTGATCTCTGGGGCCATTGTTGACCGCATGAAATTTAAGACCTACGTGGTCTTCATCATGCTCTGGTCGATACTGGTCTATTCTCCTGTAGCCCACTGGGTTTGGTCCTTGGGTAATCCTGATCCTACGGATCCGACCAAGTTGGTCCCCGGATGGCTTGGTGCTATCGGTGCCCTAGACTTTGCTGGTGGAACCGTCGTTCACATTCTGGCTGGGGTATCGGCCCTGGTAGCAGTCTTGATCATTGGTCCCCGTAAGGGTTTCCCCAAGCAGCCCATGCCTCCTCACAACGTACCCTTTGTAATGTTGGGTGCTGGCATTCTTTGGTTTGGCTGGTTTGGATTTAATGCTGGTTCTGCCGTTGGCGCTAACGGTTTGGCTGCTTTAGCTTTTGTAACCACCAACTTGGCCGCAGCAACGGCGCTTTCCACTTGGCTCTTGCTCGAAACCATCTTTAATGGCAAGCCCTCCGCAGTGGGCGGGGCAACTGGGGCCGTTGTGGGTCTAGTCGCCATTACCCCAGCCGCCGGTTTCGTTTCTCCCTTATCGGCTATCTACATTGGTGGCATTGCGGCTTGTATTTGCTACGGAGCTGTTCAGGTCAAGCGCAAGTTGAGTTTAGATGACTCCCTTGATGTCTTTGCTTGCCACGGTACCGGTGGGATCGTGGGCGCAATTTTGACCGGGGTCTTTTGCGAAAAAGCACTCAACTCCGTCGGCGATGATGGACTGATGCTGGGCAACGGTGCTCAAGTGGTCGAGCAATTGATCGCAGTCGGCATTACGGTCGTCTATGCTGCAGTGTGTACCGCAGTGCTGTTGT
>JANNOF010000137.1:0-7137 GCA_031398925.1 Gloeobacteraceae cyanobacterium SOY_34_metabat_371
GCAACAGCACCGTTGGTATCATAAGTATTATTTTCAAAGAAGAAAGCTTCTTGTCCGGTGTTGATGCCAGAGAGGGTAGAGGTAGCTTCAGTCAAACGAGCGCGGTCGGTTTGACCGATCAAGTTAGGAAGGGCAACAGCAGCCAAAATACCGATGATGACGACGACGACGAGCAATTCGATGAGGGTAAAGCCTTTGTTGGAGCGCTTAGTAGAGAAACGTGACATTTGAAATCTCCTTTTGTTCATGCCGGACTGTATCCATACTAAAAGTGCCCCCTGATCCGATTGATCTAACAGATCAGTTTTAAGAAGCGGAGCGATGCACTGTTTGTCAGCGCCGTACCCGTTGCGGGTCGATGCCTGCTTTGAGTGCGCTAATGATCCCTGCGGCTTCCCAGTAATTGTTGACTAAATAGTGAGAAATACTTAGCGCCTCGGCACTGACTTGCGTTTGGGTCGTGTTTTCGGCTACCGCAATCAACACCGGAGGCTGGGGGCGCTGCATCAGCGCCAAAACCCCTGATCCGCCTAGGGCCTGGGCCGGGACAACCACCGCATTGATCTGGCTGGCATCTAGATCCGTAGACAGGGCTTGATCCTGGGGGATATAGCTAGGGGCCGTACTCAACCCGACCAGTACAGAGGGCAAAAACGTAAACCCCAGACTCTCAGCACTGGTGCGCGGATGGGTGATCATCGGCGCTACTTCATCTAGAGCCGGAGCATGGGCACAGGGGATCTGGAGTTGGCGCACCAATAGATGACTAAGCAAAGCCTCAACCCCGGCAATCGGGTCTACTCCCTTGCCCTGGTCATAATCCGTCATCCCCAGATCCGGCAATCGCGCTACGAGGGCAATGGCCGTTGCCCCTTGGGCTTTTAGGCGCACCCCTGCCCTAAAGAGGACGTCAGGGTTGGCTATCGAACCCCAGGAATTACCCCGTTCCGAAGTCATTAACGCGATCTGAAGGGGTACCTCCGTTTGGATCACCGGGCCAATGGTCAAACCCAAGGTCGCTTGGGCCGCTTGGATCACATTGTGATGATGAATAAACTGACTTTCGCTCAAGCCCCGGTCTAAGATCACACCGACTTTTTGGGTCAAGACTGGGCGTAGCTTCCAGGTTCCTCGGCAAACCTGATCTAAGGCATAACCCTCTACATAAAGCGTATTGGCCAGCGGCCAGTAGAGCATCGCCCCATTAAGTACATTAGGGTGGGTGATCAACCGATCACTGACTTGGGCCAACAACCGCGCCACCGGGATTCCATCGCCCGCATAACCGCCAATAGCTGCCCCGATCCCCGTGGGAATGATCAGGAGCGTTGTAAAGGTCACTAACTAGTCCGTAATAATTTACGGTTTTCGGCCCGATAGCGCGTCCCGCAATAGGGACACTTCCCCCCCGAAGGCGTGATCGTGACCACCGTATCGCACTCTAAACAACGTTCACGGGCGGCATTCCAATACAAAGAAATCCCCGCCGCCATCGCTGCGATCAAGACCATGATCGCCAAAAAAAAGCCTGCACTATTGGCGGGAATTAACGCCAGTAAAACCCCACACGTCCCCCCGCCCCACAGACTACCCCACAGCACGCCCCCCAAGATCCTTTGGGAGGTAGGATAACTGAGTTCTGTATCTTCCATATATCGCCTAACGCTTGTACTAACACTATCCCCTGAAATTCCCTAAATGGAGAACGGCTGATCCCGCAGATTCTAAAGGTCTATCCAAATTCAATCCCCCTGTGCCGCAAGCAGCAAGGGGGATCAACTATGTTCCTAGAATTTAGTAATCTAACTTGGGGATCGCTTTCAGTTCGTGCGGATCAATAGGTCTCCACCAGCCAAAAACCAGCCCGCTTGAGATCGTATTGCATCTGAGGCCAATCTTTACCGTCTTTGGCAGCACGGGCAGCGTAGGCCGTGTCAATGCCGTCTTCCATACCCCTCAGGCCACAAATAAAGGTGTAGGTATTGCCCTGATCCATTAGGCTCCATAAGGCATCCACGTGCTCCGCAATGCGGTGTTGTACATACATCCGACCGCCTTCGGCATTTTTTTGCTCTCTGGAAACGGCCAAGGCCAGCTTAAAATTGGGAAATTTAGCATATTGTGCGTACAGTTCTTGGTACAAAATATCTGCGGAGGTCTGTACACCAAAGAACAACCAAACGGTTCCCTGCCAAGGTTGCTCCCGCTCTTCAAAAATATGCTTCAAAAACGCCCGAAAAGGGGCGATCCCGGTGCCCGTCGCAATGAGGACCAGGTTAGCCGTAGGATCTTCGGGCAATAAAAAGTGCTTACCCACCGGACCCGTAATGGCTACCGGGTCCCCAGGCTTGAGGTCACATAAAAAGTTGGAGGCTACCCCATGAATTTCTTCTTGGGTTTCAGGGTGCAAATAAACAACCCGTTTGACACAAAGAGCCACGGAGCGTGCGCCCCCGTCATCCCCGGTACGGGTTGAGGCAATGGAGTACAAACGCAACTTATGGGGTTTGCCCTTAGCATCGATACCGGGAGGCACGATCCCAATACTTTGCCCTTCTAAATAAGTTAGGTCCCCGGCTGCTAGATCCAACACAATATGGCGGACATCATTGGCGCTATCCTCAGGGGTCAAACGCATTACGCCAAGGGCCTTGCCCAAGTAAGGACTCTGGGGGCGGTAGAGATTGACGGGGATTTCGGCGGTATGGGCCATAGGATCCTCAGTGGGAGTAGAGAAACTTCTTAACAGGATATAGCAGTCTGGACAAATTTAGTCTTCGTCTGCGTCAAATAAATCCTCTCCATCGTCATCCATTAGATCCTCGATCTCCTCTTCTTCCTCTTCAACCACAGGAGTTTCGATGGTTTGACGGGCTACTACCCGGCCTTTACTTTGCAGCCATTGGAGGATATTCTCTTGATTGGTCAAAGGCAGCACTTGGGCTTTTTCGTAACGAGGCTCCTCGCGGAGCATGGGATTGCGCATGATGGACCAGTCACAAAGATCTCCTTACTAATGTAGTAGCTTTCTAGACCTGCGCCAAGCCCACCCACTTTTATGAGTGCGTGATTGTACTGAAGGTAATTTCACGGATACCGGGGGGCGTACCGTGCAAAGCAGACCCAGGGCGGATCTAGACTATGACGCCGCTAAACCCCATGTTTGCACCCCTAATTCTGTAGTAAATACAACATTTCAAATTGTTAACATTACGTTATGGTGTGGTGTAACTTTTAGGTTGCAGAGGACTGGATTTTGGAAGCACACCGGATCCTTTTGATCGATGCATCACCCCATGCACGGCGCATGTTCACCCTAGCCCTACGCTCTCAGGGGTATGAGGTTATGGCGGTAGAACGGGCGGATCAAATTGATAGCGCGATCCAAGAAACTCAGCCTGCACTCATTTTGATGGATATGAAGCTTACAGGGGCTAGCCCCTACGATATTTGTGGTCGCGTCCGGGCTAAGTATGCCCAGTTACCCCTAGTTTTAATGGCGGAACGTGAGCATTCCGTAGAACCCGTAGAGCAACGTTGGGCACTGAGTCGCGGCGCTACCGATTTTGTCCGCAAAGCGCCCGATCAAATCGAAGCCATCCTATTGCGCATTAATCAACTGGTTCGTAGTTTGTCTTCCGTAGACCGGCGTTCGCTTCAGTCTGCACTCCAAGCACTCCAAACCCGCCCTACCCCCGTTGTAGTCCAAGACCCGGTACTTGTACAACGCACCACCGAGCGCACCGGGTTTTTAGGTAGCCTTCAAAATGCCTTCAGTTCGATCCAAACGCGTTCTAATCCCCAGCCGACGAACGAACTCGAAGAGGGGAGTGTTCGTTATCGGGGTCAGGTGATCAACCGAAATCAGTCAGCCCCTAAGGACCCCCTGCCTGTCTCTACCCCAGAAGGAGACCCTCAGGCGGCCTATCGGGGGGCCATGATCAATCGTCCCCCAGTCCCAGCCCCGGGGCCTGTGCCCACTGAAGAACTAACAGAGGCTACCCTTCAAGAAAATGAAGGCCCTGAGACAAATCTCACAACCCCGCGCCGTAAGCGCAGACGGGATAACAGTCTTGCTACCTACAATTTCCGCAGTTCCCGGCCCTTTAGTCCCTAACCCTTTCCGATAACGTACGTGTAATACGTGATGCTTTGAATCATGACTCACAGTATGGTTATCTATAGGCCATCCAAAAAGGTCAAAGGGGCGGGGTTAATTCATGCGAAAGGAGAAGATCCTACTCATTGAAAAGCACGAATATTACTGCCTGCGCTTCACTCAAGCCCTTATTTCCCAGGACTATGATGTAGTATGTTATACTTCAGCCCAAAAATTTGATGAATACATCCAACGCGAAACACCCTATTTATTTATCTTAGATATGGGTCAAGAGCAAATGAATACCTATGACATTTGTGCCCACTGCCAAGATTTTTACCCCTGGTTGCCCATTGTCTTGATGGTGGACCGCAAAGAACCCATAGAGCCTTTAGAACGTCGTTGGGCCATCAATAAAGGTGCTACGGATATGATGGTTAAGCGGGTTAATCAATTAGAAGTACTGCTACAACGGGTACATGATCTTTTACGCCCCGGTACCCAAGTCAATCAACGGGCCTTACTTAATTCCTACGCCACGGATGTCCAATCGATGATCCGCGACCGTTAACGGCTATGGCGGCGGGGGGCTTTCCCAAAGCGGATGCCCACGACATCGGCAATACGGGTGATCTGTTGGCGCACATGTTCTAACTGTTGGGTCGTCGAAATATCTACACAGAGGTTGATCAAAGCAGTTTTTTGATCATTAAAGGTCTTAACCGCCGCATTACGCACATTGACCCGTTCACTGGCGAGGCGATCAAGTACATCTTTCAAGACACCCACCCGGTCAATAACTTCCACTTGAATATCTACAGGATAGGTAATGGCCCGGAGGTTAGAGTTAGGATTCCATTTCACGGGGATCAATTGATTCGGGTCTACTTTCGTGACGTTTTCACAATCTTCGCGATGCACCGTGATCCCCCGTTCTCCCGACCGCGTAACCACAGCGATGATCTCTTCGCCGGGTAGGGGGTTACAACATCGACCTAAATGATGAACAAGTCCTTCAATGCCTAAAATGGGATCGGTAATATTAATTTTTTCAGGCAAAGAGCGCTGGGGCTTGAGGATCTGGACGCGTTCTTGATACTTATTGAGTACTGCTGGGGCGGTGATCTCGCCGTAGCCTAGGGCTGCCACCATATCTTCAACCGTTTGATAGTTGAGTTTTTGCGCGATTTCTAACATCCGCTCCGAGTGTAAAATATTGTCTAGATTGGCGCGGCCCATTTCCCGTTCGAGAATCTGTCTCCCGCGCAAAATATTCTCTTCGCGGCGCGACTTTTTGTACCATTGGCGGATCCGATTTTTGGCCCCACTGGTTACGACAAAGTTGAGCCAGTCCAGATTGGGGTGGGTATTTTTAGAGGTCAAAACTTCGATAATATCGCCATTTTTAAGGGCTGTATCTAAGGTCATGATCCGTTCATTAACCCTAGCGCCTACACAGTGATTCCCCACTTCCGTATGAATCCGGTAGGCAAAATCTACGGGAGTAGCCCCCCGAGGCAACTCGATCACATCCCCTTTGGGGGTAAAAACATAAACTTCAGATTCAAATAACTCGGTTTGAAGGGATTGTAAATACTCTTGACCCGTCAGGTCCTCTTGCCAATCTAAAAGCGAGCGCAGCCAGTTGAACTTGATCTCTTGTTCCGTGACTACCACCGAGTCCCCGGCTTCTTTATATTTCCAGTGGGCGGCGACACCGAACTCGGCAACCCGGTGCATATCTTGGGTGCGGATCTGAACTTCCACGGGGGTGCCATTGGGGCCAATGACCGAAGTATGGATCGATTGATAGCCGTTGGGCTTAGGTAGGCCTATGTAGTCTTTAAACCGCCCTGGAACCGGGCGAAATTGATTATGAACTACCGCTAGGGCACGATAGCAATCACTGCTGTTATCCCCTTTGAGAATAATGCGTACGCCGGATACATCATAGATCTCGTGATAGGCTTTGCCCTGACGTTGCATCTTTTGATAGATGCTCCAAAGATGCTTGGGGCGCCCGGTCACCTCCGCTACCATAAAGCCTTTAGAGAATTCATTTAAGATAATGGCTAACATTTCATGAATGGCCGCTTCCCGTTCCGAGCGCTTTTGGGAAACTTGGCGGCTGATCTCTTGATAGGCTTCGGGTTGAAGGTATTTAAAAGAGAGGTCTTCTAATTCCCATTTAAATTGCCAGATCCCTAAACGGTTCGCCAGGGGCGCATAGACCTCCATGGTTTCGCGGGCAATGCGCTGGCGTTTTTCGGGGGCAAGATGCTCTAGGGTCCGCATATTGTGCAGCCGGTCAGCGAGTTTGACCACGATGACCCGGAAATCCTGGGCCATCGCCAAAAACATCCGGCGATAATTTTCCGCTTGCCGTTCGGTCTTACTGGCAAATTTAAATTTAGAAAGTTTAGTAACCCCCTCGACAAGCTGACGGACTTCAGCCCCAAAGCGGGCTTCAAGTTCTTCAGGGGTAGTTTCCGTATCTTCTAATAAATCATGTAAAAATCCCGCTGCGATCATGGCCGTATCTTCTTTGGCTAAAGCCCTAAGCTCAGAAGCTACCTGAATAGGATGGATGATATAGGGTTCCCCCGATTTACGAAATTGATCCTGATGGAGGTCATCGGCATAGTGATAGGCGCGACACAGAACATTGCCGTCGCCTTCGTTGGTAAGGCAAGTTCTCAGCCATTCTGGGACATTACGATCCGTGACGAGCTCAGTGCTGACCAAGGGCGGGCGTCCAACGTGTTAACAAATTTTAACGCATCTTTTCTAAATTTCTCAGAATCGATCAAAATTGATCAACGAAACATGCTGCTTACCGAAGAATCCTCATGAATTCTCCAGATGGCTTCACCCAAAAGCTCGGCGACGGAGAGCGTGCGTAACTGGGGAAACACCTTGTGTTCTTGGACTGGGATCGTATTGGTAATGATCACTTCTTTGAAAACCCCACTGGCTAGCCGAGACACCGCTGGTCCTGAAAATACCGCGTGGGTCGCGCAGGCATAAACTTCCTTCGC
>JANNOF010000173.1:0-2931 GCA_031398925.1 Gloeobacteraceae cyanobacterium SOY_34_metabat_371
CTGGCACTAACTTGTTTGCAACCAAAGAATCCGGGGAGCCAGACCACGCTGGCAACAGCGGCGGAAGCTCGGTCTGGTGGACCTGGACAGCCCCAGCCACGGGTGACGTAACTATCAACACCAATGGTAGTTCGGTCGATACGACCTTGGGCGTTTATACCGGGGCACAGGTCAATGCTTTAACCACGATTGCAGGTGATGATAACAGCGGCAGTAATACCAATAGTCGCGTTACTTTTACTGCCCAAGGTGGCACGGTCTACCGCATCGCAGTAGATGGTTTCAGCGGACGTACTGGAAACATCACCCTCAACTTGCAGCAAACTGTAACCAGCATTGCTCCCACGATTGCTGGCTTTACGCCTCCGCGTGGGTCTGTCGGCACTTTAGTTTTCATCCAAGGTACCAACTTGACTAATACTACGAGTGTCCGATTCAACACCGCCCCTGCCCAGTTTATTGTCATCTCTAGTACCCAGATTATTGCGGTCGTCCCGGCAGGTGCCACTAGTGGCAAGATCCGTCTGATCAGCCCAAGCGGAATTGCGACTAGTACCGGGAACTTCATTGTGACGGCAGCGCAAATCCCAACTATTACCAGCTTTACCCCCACCAATGGACCGATCGGAACGATAGTCAAAATTATTGGCACTAATTTCGGCAGAGCCACTTCAATTCAATTCAACGGCACCGAAGCTGAGTTTGTGATCAACACCCCCAGCCAGATCACCGCCGTGGTTCCTCTAGGCGCTACCACGGGCCTAATCAGCGTGAGTTCTCCGGGCGGTATAGCGAAAAGTTCTAGGGTCTTCATCGTGACCCCCTAGATACTATAAATTTCTGCTTAGATCTACAGCTCCTTACTACCGAGTAAGGGGCTTTTTTTTGAGGAGGGTTATCATCGGGCAACCTACGCATTGTTAGAAAGCCTATCCAATGCTTTCGGCAAGCCCCAGAAATGGCGCTCCCGGCGGCTACATTCAGAGCGCCTGTTGAAAAAATTCCCGTCTTCGGCTCTCCTACCTAACCTCCGGCACCCTGCGCTATGGGGCGGGGGCAGTGCGCCAGATCAGATCGATTCCTTTTTAACCCTATGATCTCAGCTTGGCGCTGTTGCGCGGATCGATATGAGGTTGAAAAAAGATCTAATGACCGGGAGTAAATCGGGTAGATTAGCTGTCATTACGGCTAAAAGGTCTCCTATGTCTACCTCTTCTGAACCTGAGATCGGTGTATCTATTAAGAAGCCTGTTGCTGTTTTGCGTAAACCCATAAGCATAAATTACCAGAATATTTTTGGATCACTAGGTAAGGCTACGGCACATGCCCTTTCACAAGATTGGGGGGATGTGGGGGCAGATCTTAGCGGGGCAGACCTCACAAACGCAGATGTTACACGTGCACGATTCAGCAGTTCTTCAGTTTCCGAAATGGTAAAAGAAATATTACTGAAGAAAGGTGCTATTTTCGAAGATTCGTTGGGGAATCCCTCAGTAGTTCTAACCCCCTTAGGTCGCCGTTAAATTTTTCATGGTTATCTTCTAACGAGATGCGGTTGATCCAGCGTGTGATTCCAGGCCAGATGGCTGCGTCGTTGCCATTCTCAATAATTTTGAATTAATCGAGGTGTCCTCTAGTTTACGTCCTAATTGCTTCGGCAGTTGCTATATCTAAAAATCGTTTCTCAGTCTGAATTTTTGAGCTCACGCCACTGGTAATTCAATGCGCTAGGGCTGCTTTTAGCCCCGGCGCATTTTACGTTAGTATCGGCAATAGCTGGTATTCCACTATTGCCTTAAGGTCCTGACTCAGAAACCCACGAGTTGGATTTCTGCAATGGACACAAGTGTGATGGGGTATGTAACGTTGTTGTAATTGTCTGCTGTGATATTGAGGCGATATTTCGTGTAGGCACCGGGATTGTCTACTACGTAAGTTCGGCTGAAATTTAAGTACCAGCCGGTCTCATTATTCCTGGTATCAACTACAATCCATTCTGAGCCATTCCATCCTTGAAGGGTCCAGTCCTGGGGTCCTCGCTGCTCGCAGCAACTCCCGTTAGCGTATTTGATTTCATAGGAGGTTACGGTTTTGGAATCCCCACCACCCCACTTGTAGCCAATATAGACTGAAGAGGTGTATTGGTTGGACAACCAGAGTGTGCTCGTTGTCCTATCAAATGCTTGCCAAGACTGATAGATAGAAGAGTATATACCACTGCTGGTCACAATACCGGAGGGGGTAGTCTTGCTCATCATGTCTGGGACAAGAGGGTCAGTGATTAGGACAAGTTCACTGACTTTGATCCCAGCCCAAGCAGATAAAGACAGAGAAACTGTTAAGATCACTAGAATCAAACGAATCATTTGTTTTTGCAACATGATATCACCTTAAATTTGTGAGTGTTGTTACGCGATCTTTAACCCTCATAAATAGTACGCTTTGATCGTTATCAAAAGGTTAATTGATTTCTGTAAATGCCACAAGTGTTGAAAGTTAAGAAAACCTAAAACCTGGACGTTTTTCGGGTTTTTATACATGAGGGCACCTCGATTAATTGGCTTTTTCTCAATAAGCGTGGCTTGAAACTCTTGCTGCGTCGTTGCCATTCTCAATAATTTTGAATTAATCGAGGTGCCCAGTCTTAACCGACACGGGAACTAGGTAATCTCGCATATCTTTACCGGGAGTATAGTGCTCCTGATCCTTAGCCAGGATGACCACAATACTGTGGCCCGAATCCCTGACGTCAGTACCAAGAGTTTAGTTTAGGAGGCAAAACAGAATGGTATAGCAGTCGCCAATTTGTTTAGGACAAGCCCAGGCTGGCAAGACAACATCCTAGTGATCCGAAGGCCAATCGACCTCATGATTGGTTATACTTGATCACAGGCTCAAGGGGTGACACCGGAGTCAAGAAGCCTGCTGCAT
>JANNOF010000178.1:0-24438 GCA_031398925.1 Gloeobacteraceae cyanobacterium SOY_34_metabat_371
CAACGCAAAGCGCTTTAGCGACCCCTTGCCGGGTTTGATCCTGTGGCAAAAGTTGATCCTAAAGGGGTGGCAAGGAGTCGGAGGGATCTAAATGATCTTCTTGATCACCGAGGCAATGTGACAACGTACCCCCGCGCCCCCGAAATCTTCCTAATCCCCAATCACCTATTTGGTAAAATCCCCCGCCTTAGCTAGAACAACCTGGGTCGGATCCAGATAGGTTTGGAGGGCTTTATTCACCTGATCGATAGTCAAGGCTTGGAGTCGGGCTTCGCGGTCTGCCAACTCCTGAAAGGTCTTTTGGCGCAACACGAGGTCATTGCTGGCAGCAGCTAAAATATTATCGTTGGCAAGTTCTACCCACTGTTCTTGGATCATGGCTGTAGTTGCCCGTTTGAGTTCTTCAGGGGTGATCCCTTTGGTCAGTAAGGTAGTCAGTTCTTCTTTAAATGCCTGCTCGACTTTCCCAATGTTTTGAGGATTGCTGATGGCATAATTCACGAGCAGCGAAAACGCTCCGCCCGTAGTCGTTCTTAAGACACTGCCCACTCCGTAGGAAAGACCATCTTTTTGACGGATCCGGTCGGCGAGGCGCGAGGAAAGACTACCCCCTCCCAAAATATAGGCGCCAGTTTCCAAAGCAGTATACTGGGGGTCTTCTTCGGTAATTTTGAGGGGCAACGCAGCTAAAAACCAAGCATTGGTCTTATCTGCCAAGGGGATCACATCTTCACTAGCAGCACCAAGGGTTAGATCCTGGAGCGTAGGGGCAAAATAGCTAGCTGGGGTTTTAGCCTGCCAATTGCCGAGGGCTTGGGTAAGCACCGGGGTCGTTACCACCGGATCAAAGTCACCAACGATGCTCACTTCCCCTAAAGTCGCCCCATAAAACTTTTGATGAAAAGCCTTGAGGGCGGCAAGGTTTAAGCTTTTGGCTTGGGCAATCCGTGTAGCCAACGATCCGGTATAAAAAAGACTGTCTGGTTGATAAACCCGACCATTCATGGCGTCAAAGACTTGGGTTTGGGGATTGGTACGCTGTTCTTCAAGGGCGGTGATGCTCTGTTGCTGGAGTTGGCTAAATTCCTTGCTATCGAAGGCTGGATTACGCAGCATGGTGCCCACTAGGGCCAAGACTTCTGCAAAATTAGTGCGACTGGTGCGGATCGTCACACTGGTGCGTCCGATACCGCCACTCACGGCAACCTCGGCCTTGAGGGTATCGAGTTTATCCTTGAGTTCTTTGCGGGTCAGGGTGGTTGTCCCTCGG
This sequence comes from Gloeobacteraceae cyanobacterium SOY_34_metabat_371, assembly GCA_031398925.1. Taxonomy (GTDB): domain Bacteria; phylum Cyanobacteriota; class Cyanobacteriia; order Gloeobacterales; family Anthocerotibacteraceae; genus JANNOF01. The sequence goes on from JANNOF010000178.1 coordinate 1,271, forward strand.
CTCAGCATGGCGGTGACATAACTATTGAGAAATTTCTGATCCTTGAGCGTAGCAGGGGTACCCAAGGTGAGATCAATACGGGCTACGACCGTTTCCCCACGGGTCTTTTTAGGCACATAAGTCACCTGTAGCCCACCCGGTAGCGTAAACTTCTCGCTACGGGCGAGGAGATTAGCCGCTGTGAGTTCAAAATTTTCCCCCGCAGTCACGGCTTTTTTAGGTACATAGCTATCGGCAATGGTATTAACTTCAGCAATTTTAGGGATCTCAACCCGTTCCGGTTGATCCGTCGGCGTATAAATGCCCAACGTCCGATTTGTAGAACGGAAATAGCTCTGGGCAACCTGTTGCGCTTGATCTGGGGTTACTTTACCTAAGCGCTCACGATTGACAAAAAAGAGTCGCCAATCCCCCATTGCCGCCCATTCACTGAGCTGAACCGCAAGACCTTGACTGCTATTAAACAGATCCGTATTTTCCTTATCAAAGGAGGTTTGAGCGCGGGTGAGTTCTTCGGGGGTAATGCCTTTAGCGATCACTTCTTGGATCACTTGATCAAAAATCTGTTTTACTTCATCGAGATTATTTTGTTTGGGGACTTCAATGGAAAAATAAAACACCCCCGGATCATGCATTAAAAACGATCCACCACTTACGGACGTGGCTTTTTGGGTTTTGACGAGGGCCTCATAGAGTCGCCCGGACGGGGCATTGGTCAGGACATGTTCTAAAATTTGAAGGGCGGCGGCATCCGGGTGTGCACCCTGGGGAATGTGATAGATTGCTCCGATCACTTGGGTATCTCCGACCCGCTTTAGGGTAACGAGTCGTTCCCCATCCTGGGCTGGCTCCTCTGTATAGGGCGAAACCAACACCCGTTGAGGCTTGGGAATGGCGCCAAAATATTTCTGAATATATTCTTTGGCTTTCGATTCGTCAAATCGTCCTGCCACAACCAGTAAGGCATTATCCGGTTGATAGTAGTTGCGATAAAAAGCCTGGAGTCTATCGATAGGAACGTTTTCAATATCGCTTTTGGCCCCAATGGGTAGGTTGCTATAGTTATGCCAAGTATAGGCCGTAGCAAAAAGACGCTTAAAGAGTACCGAAGAAGGATCGTTTTCCCCGGCTTCATACTCATTGCGGACCACGGTCATTTCCGAATCAAGATCTTTTTTGGCAATAAAACTATTGACCATGCGGTCGGCTTCAAACTTGATCCCAAACTCCAAATTGCTATCGGAGGCAGGCATGGTTTCAAAATAATTAGTCCGGTCAAAAGAAGTAGTGCCATTAAAATCAGCACCTTTTTCTTGTAGGGCTTTGGGCACCTGTGGAAACGTCGGGGTGCCTTTAAATACCAAATGTTCTAATAGATGGGCCATACCTGTTTCGCCATACCCCTCATGACGAGATCCTACTAAATAGGTAATATTGACGGTTACTTTGGGGCTAGAGCTATCAGGAAATAACAGCACCCGTAGGCCATTATCCAGGGTAAATTCAGAAATTCCTTCGAGGGTACGTACCAATTGCGGTGGTTTACTTTCGCTATAGGCAGGTCGGCCCCCTAGCCCTAAGCTCAAAGCCAATAGTCCTGCGAACAATGGTCGGATTCCACGCATACGATAACTCCTAGACAAGGACTTTTCTCAGAGTATGCCAGAGTCGGGCGGTGAGAAGTAAAAAATTGTTAGCAATTGTTAGGGCACCAGATTTTAGCTAAAGTCCCTTAACCAGCACAGGACAGGGTAGCCGTTCTTCTGAAAAGCGGTTGCTGGGAAACATGATCCCACTGGTCTCCGGTTTAAAAAAGCCCCCTACCCAAAAGTAAGGAGCCTTTAAATTGATCGGATAATCGTGATCTAGGGGATCACAATCGGGACAATCGAAACATTATCCAGTGCCCAGTTGTCATTAACTATGTTTCCGTTGGTCGGCTGAATCCACCGGAAGCGCGTGTTTGTAGTTCTTGCAGCGGTAGGAGTAACGAGACTTACCGTTGTGAAATTAGCAAAATCAGCCACTCCATAGGTTTGAAGCAAGACCCAGGTACTTCCTCCGTTGTTGGAATACTCTAATTGCACCTCATCACCCGGATCTAAATTTTCGCAGGGAGTCCCACCAGTGCCATATTTGAGGGAAAAAGTGATCAGACTACCTCCTTGTGTATTGAGGGTGCGTGTTGTTGCCGAACGAGCACCAGTACCACTGAAATACAACGCCTTGCCAGAAACAGCACCGCAGAGCGTGTTGGCAAATCCTAAATTGATTGCAGACCATTGAGGAAAATCAACTATAGGATCAAAATCGTCCTTGAGTGTAGACCCGACAACCACAGTAAAGGTGCTCGCACTAGTAGCTGTACCACCGGGGGTTGTCACCGTAATTTTGCCTGTAGTTGCTCCAACGGGAACGATTGCAGTGATTTGCGTATCAGAAAGCACCGTGAAACTAGAGGTAGGCAGGCCATTAAATTTAACGGTTGAGGTACCGATAAACCCAGTTCCGGTGATGGTTACTGAGTCGCCGCTTGCGCCAGAGATAGTACTCAAACTTGTAATTGTTGGGAGCGGAGATGGGGTCACGATAAAGTTACTCGTACTCGCGATGGTCCCCACAGGTGTGGTCAGGCGGATCTTGCCCGAAGTAGCTCCTACAGGCACGGTTGCCCTGATCTTGGTAGCATTAACGAGGGTAAACGACGCCAAGGTATCGCCAAAGGCTACTTGGGTGGTGTCCGACAAGGTAATACCTTCAATAACTACGATAGTTCCGGTGGGACCAGAGTTCGGGGTAAAGTTGGTGATCACAGGCGAAGGGCTCACCTCAAAGTCGTTTCCACTGATAGCGATTCCGTTAGGCGTGACCACCCGGATACTACCTGTGGTGGACCCCGTTGGAACGATTGCCGTGATCTGCGTATCACTATCGACAGTAAATTGAGCAGCGTCAGAACTAGAACCAAAAAAGACTTGAGTTGCCCCAGTAAATCGAGTTCCTGTCACGACTACCGAAGCACCTACCGGGCTATTCTTCGGTGTGAAATCAAAGATGGTAACAAACGTCCCATCACCAATGTTATTGAGTACCGAGATGGTTCTATAACTAGCGTTGCTTGTCGCCAAGTCAAGGTCGCCATCACCATCGAGATCCCCTGCAACTATGACACTAGCAGTATCCCCTGTACCAAATTTCTGAGGTAATGCAAAGCTGCCATTACCTCTATTTTTCAACACCGCAACCCTTTTTTCTGCGCTGCTCATGTTCGTGGTGGCCACATCAAGGTCGCCATCACCATCGAGATCCCCTAAGGTAATGGAGCTGAGATTATAAACAGCCGTGAAGAACTGTGGACGAGTAAAGGATCCGTTCCCGTCATTTTTGACCACTGACACAACATCCGAGACTTTATTCGCCGTAACTATATCAAGGTCGCCATCACCATCTAAATCCCCTAGGACAATGTCTGCCGCTATCTCCCCGACTGGGAATCTTTGGGCCGTAGCAAAGGTCCCGTCACCATTGTTTTTGAGTACGTCGAAAAATTCGCTGTAACCTTGAATAGTGACTATATCAAGGTCGCCATCGCCATCCAGATCACCCAATTGAATTTTTACGGTATTACTGGGTGTATCGACGTTTTGGTAAGGAGCAAATGTCCCATCCCCATTATTTTTTAGAACGGAGAAACCATCATACCATTTACTTCCTGTCACAAGGTCGAGGTCGCCATCACCATCTAGATCACCTATGGCAATAGTAACGGGCTTACCATCTGCCGCAAACAACTGAGGGGTACCAAAAGTACCATCCCCATTATTTAAAAGGATCGAAACCGACTGATAATAGGTTGCTATCGCCAAATCAAGGTCGCCATCGCCATCTAGATCTCCGACTGCAATAGCTTGTGGAAAATCCCCAATGCCAAAGTCCTGACCCGCAGCAAAGGTTCCATTCCCTTTGTTGATCAAGATTGAGACATTCTCAGAGTTCTTCACTATTGCCATGTCCAGATTGCCATCCCCATCAAAGTCTCCGAGCGCAATGTCTAGGGGAACATCTTTCACAGGTATTATGATCTGTGCTTGAGCCGATCCACTCCCAGCCAAGAACAATAGCCCCGATCCTAATCCTGCCAACGCCAAGCGGCGCACCTGTTGGGAGAGCGACAAAATAGTGCTTAATTGATTAAATAAATGCAGACTCTCTTTGACGAGAGACCTAGGGATCTGCGTAAAAATGTTGACTGGGAAAGATTCAGACTTAGCGGGAACAAAGGCCGTATGCTTAGATAAGCTCACAGTATGAGAACGCATGAATATAACTCCAACAAAAAAGGGTTTTGCACTAGGTCAAACACCCTGGGGGCCAAAGTATTATCACACAGGTGTCCAAAAATTTAAGTTAGGGTAGCGACAATTTATCTATGTTCTATAAAAAAATATAGTGCACGCAATCTGACTTACTCATGATGTTAATAGCTTAAGAGAACTGGCCTGTTAGCGAACCCGGATCAAGCTGGCTTGACTGAGTTGGATCCCCAAGGGCTGATCACTTAGAAAGCAGACATCGGCCTCAGGATTATCAAAGGCGATCCACACCGTCCCTTCTCTAGGCTGGGGACTAAACCAAAGCACAGTTCCCATGGTCGGCAAAGGAGCGATTTGCCCTAAAGGGTCGTGTTGGACTTGGGCCAAATAACTCAGCCCCGCATCGCGCTGACTAAACCCCTGATCAGGGGTAAGGAGTTGTACCCGCAGCCCCTTACGGAGTCCATAAACATAGAGACTTGCTACCGCTTCGAGGGCTAACTCAAACTGTGCCCCTTGCCAGTCAGGACGCAGATCCAACAGTAAATAGATTTTTTGACCGCTTTGGGGCTGTTCGAGTTCGCGGACCAAAAGCTGCCCCAAGCGGGCACTAGTACGCCAATGGACCCAACGGATGGGGTCCCCAGAGCGGTAAGGACGGACGGAACGGGTTGATCCTTCGATGGGGTGGTTGCGCCAACGTTGCGCTAGCTGTTGTTGCGGATCACGGGCTTGACCAATTTGTTTTAAAAGCAACGCTTGGGTTAAGGGCCAGATCCGAGGATAGACCACCAGTTCCGCTGGACAGGTGAGTTCACGGCGGTGCCAAAATAAGCCAAGGGGGGCTGCGGAACGAACGATCACCGTGGTCCAAGGGTAGATCCCCCGCTGGGTTGGGGTCACTTCATAGGACAGTATGGCCGGGAGGGTGTCGCTGGCTTGAGGCTCCGTAGCAAAGGGACAGCCATCTTGGATCTGGAGCAAGGAGCGAGTTTGAGGGCCATTAACCGTAACGCGCAACAAAGTTGCAACGCCCACACTAGTAGGCAAAACCGGGCTACGGCTCGCCTGAAGATGGCGTAGATCCCACAAACTACCCACCGAACCCAGGATCAAAAAGGCTAGCCCCAAGCCACTCATGGCATAGAGCCAGCCCGATAAGGTATTGGTCGCCGCCCCAAAGAAAAAGATCACCAAAACCAAGAGCACTAAAGCCCCAAAGGTGGGTTTACCGATGGTCCGTTCTAACCAAGTGAGCATTAGCGCTGTTGTTGGGTAGCGACAACCAATTTTTTCAACCCAGCTTGCCGGGCCGCGTCATAGGCCCGGACGACATCTTTCTGCTTGGCGTCCGCATCAGCATTCACAATGACTACGGTTTGTTGCGAAGCTTTAGCTTCCCGTTGGAGGGTAGCCATCAACGCATCGGTTTTGGTAATCACGCCATTGACCGCATAACGTCCATCGGCTCCAACCTCTACGGTTAGGGTCTTTTGTTCACCACGCTCACCACTCGATGAGGTAGGTAACTCAACTTTGAGCCCTGTATTTTGGATCAAAGGCGCGGTGATTAACAAGATGATTACCAGTACCAAGAATACATCCGTTAAAGGGGTGATATTGATCTCATTAAAGCCCCCGCGCCGTCCACGATTTCTACCACCGGATTGAATTGCCACCGTAGACCTCTAGAGTAAATTTTGGGGAAAGGGCTTGGATTCTAAAGCCGGGGCCGGAACTGATCCTTCGCGGACTACGGGTGCATGTTCAAAGTTCAAAAAGAGCAATTTTAATTGCTGGAAATCATCTTCAAAGCGCGTCACGAAACTATTAAAAATGTTGTAGGCAACCACCGCTAAGATCGCGATGATCAAACCAGCCGCCGTGGCAATGAGGGCAAAGCCAATTTCCTTGGCTAGTTCGCTACTCCCTGCTCCAGCTTTAGCAAAGGTATTGAAGGAGCGCAAGATCCCCACAACGGTACCCAATAGGCCCAAAAATGGCGTAACGGCCCCAATGGTACCTAGGATCGACAGATTCTTTTCGAGTTTGCGTAGGCCCAAATTAACTGAAATATCAAAGGCCGTGCTAAATTCCCGTGTACGGTTGCTCAATAGGCGGACGCCCTCTTCAGCCACAGCCCCGATCACGCCCCCGGTAATATTGGCGGTGTACTGAGCTTGGGAGTAATTGCCCTGCTCTAGATCCCGGCGTAGTCGTTGGGTGAGCTGTTCTAGATCCCGCTGGTTACGATTGAGATAAATGGACCGATCAAACACCACTGCCATCGTCAGGACCGAAGCCGCCAACATGGGCAAAGCGATCCACCAATCGTTGGTAACAAAGCGAATTAAATCTTCCATCACAGGTACACGGATGAGGTCCAGTCAATTGTAGCCAAAAAGATCTTCTTCCTGTCTAGAGTCCAGCGCAGATCGGGCTAGGATTAAGGGCAGTTTGAGGTGAACACATGGTTACACAGGTGCGGTTTCAACGTCGCCACGGAGCGGAGGGCTGGGAATGGGGTCTTTGGGAAGACGATCATATCGTCAGCAATCAGCAGCAACTAGCTTTAGAAGAAGTACTAATTTTGCCCCCGTGTACCCCCAGTAAGATCATCGGGATCGGTAAAAACTACCGCGATCATGCCCGTGAAATGGGCGGCGAAGTTCCTACAGAGCCTTTAATTTTTTTAAAAGCGCCCTCTGCGCTACTCGCCCCTGGAGATCCGATTGTGCTGCCTAGTCTGTCAGAGCGGGTGGACTATGAAGGAGAACTTGCCGTCGTCATGGGTCAAAAGGCCCGTAATGTCTCTAGCCAAGAAGCGCACCATTACATTGCTGGTTTTACCTGTGCCAACGATGTAACCGCCCGAGACCTCCAGAAAAAAGATCAGCAGTGGAGCCGCGCTAAAGGCTTTGATAGCTTTTGTCCCCTCGGCCCGGTTTTAGTCTCCGGGCCTCTAGCTCAAGATACGGTACTGGAAACCCAAGTCAATGGAACTGTGGTTCAAAGGGCTACGTTAGATCAGATGGTCTTCGGTGTACCGGAATTAATTGCCCATATCACCCAAGCCATGACCCTGTACCCAGGGGATGTGATCTTGACCGGGACACCCGCCGGAGTTGGCCCCCTTAGTGCCGGAGATCGGGTGACGGTTTCGATTAGCGGCATCGGCATTTTGAGTAATCCCGTGATCAAAGCGACTGTTCCATAGCCCGTGGACTTTAATACACTGCGATCCTACTCAGGAGCAATCGAAATTCTCCGGGTTGAAAGTGCGGATTTAAGGAGCCGTTGTACTCAAACTTACTCAGCATCAGTTGCAAAGACCGGATCTGTCTTGTATTCAAACCCGGTGCAGCATTAACGATTTTGGCGCGAAAAACAGGGGTCATTAAGTTAAAGGGAATCCGTAGGATCAGCCACTGATTAGGCACGGTATCAAAAGAATAGGCATAGGCCAGGCTATCCCAGGAGTCTTCATCCCGGATCAAAAATTTATAGCGTTGCCCATCCCCTTTAAAATTTACTTCGATCCCCGTATGATCCCCGAGATCAAGGGGTGGTACAAAGCTACGGGTTCGTACCGAAGCAAACCCCCCCGAATTAGCCGTCGAAACAAAGCCTGTAAATAAGGCTCCCTCCGATTTCAGTTCCAAAGAACTGGCACTTACGCCCCCCATCACCACGTCATCTAAGGCCCCCCACATCTGGCTCAAGTTAGTGGGCTGGGTAAAGTCAAATAGGACCCCTCGTTGAGACGGGGGCGGCGGCGGTGACGCAGAACCAAAAATCATGGTTTGTACCCAACTTACGAGCGGGATAGTCTCAAAAAAACTCAGGGTTTGCCAGAACCGACTGGGATCCCATTGTTGATTGGGCTGAGTCATAGACCATACCATGGAAGATTCTATTATCGGTTGCCCTATCATGAAAAACATCAGCCTACGGTAACTATCATGACTGAACCCAAAAACGTCCTGGGAATGCCCCTAGCCGTGTGTTGTACCTCGCCCCTGACGGGCTTTTATCGAGATGGGTTTTGTTCTACAGGCACACAGGATCTTGGGGTGCATGTGGTCTGTGCCCAAGTAACAGCAGCATTTTTGTCCTATACCAAAGCCCAAGGCAATGATCTGTCTACCCCCGCACCGCACTATAATTTCCTAGGGCTAAAACCGGGTGACCGTTGGTGTCTATGCGCCTCACGCTGGAAAGAAGCCTTACTAGACGGAGTGGCGCCACCCATCGTGCTGGAGGCTACCCACGAAGCTGCCTTAAAATACGTCACCTTAGAGGAACTCAAGCAGAACGCGATTCCATGACTCCCAGTATGTTCCTGCGTTCAGATCTAATCTTGAAAACATAGGTGCCTAATTGGAGGGTCAAGCCGACCAGAACTAAACCGACTAAAAAATAAGTAATGGGCATGATCATACCAATGGTGACCCAACTCCAAACGTGAAGCAGCAAGGCCAAAGCTGCTAGGCCCCAAGCGGATACCAGCCAAAACCACATCTGTGGGAAGCGTAAAGCACTCAGCAGCGATAGGGCAAGTAGGACAAAATTTACGGGGATCAAAACCGCGCAAATGGCAACGCAGTTTTCCTGTGAAAACGCTATGAAGGAAGTGATCATACTATTGACTGTAAAAGGTGCTCCTGGCTACCGCAAGGTTTTGTAATGGGAATTAACAGAACGGATCTAGGGGAGTACCCCAATCCGATTAAGGGGCCAGATCCGTACTAAAGCTTTACCGATGATCCGCTCTTTGGGCAAGAAGCCCCAGGCGTGGGAATCTTGGCTATTATTACGATTGTCGCCCATCATAAAGTAGTTACCCGCCGGAATAGTAAATTCCTGGGAGCCATCGTTTTTAAAGCATTGGGGACTAGGACAACTATAGTTAGGGTCTTCGGCAATGTAGGATTCCTCTAATTTTTGACCATTGATCCAGACGCCGCCGCCCTTGAGCTTAACGGATGTGACATCGGTTTGAAATAAACGGGCAATATCGGCAATGCTTAAGCGCTCAGTGATCACTTCTTGATTGGCAAATACCACGCCCACCACCGCGCCATCATCCAGTAAATGCACGATCTTACTGGGGCGATAGTTCAAATTCTTAGTTTCACGGGCTTCCGTTTCATAAAAACGCTGGGTTAACTCCGGCTGATCGGCTAAAAAAAGTTCTGCCAGGTCGCCTCGATAAACAGCACGACCTTTAATTTGAAGTTCACCCGGCTCAATACGCATCTGATCACCGGGTAGACCGATCAGGCGTTTGATATAGGCGTCTCCGGTGACCCCAGGTGGGGTAAAGATCAGGATTTCACCGCGTTGGGGGTCTCGAAAGCGATAGGTGACTTTGTCCACAACCAAACGGTCGTCGATCAAAAAGGTCGGGATCATGGATCCTGAGGGAATATAGCGGATCTCGCCAATGAAAACCCATACAAAAAGCAACCCCACGACCATCAATGCGGTTTCGACATTATCCCAATGCTTTTTGATCCAGTCTTTTACACGGGTCATACCGCCATCCTCCACAATTAGGGCAAGCTCCCCAAACGGGTGAGGGGCCAAAAACGGACCAAGGCTTTACCAATAATATTTTGTCTGGGTAAAAAACCCCAATAATGGGAATCGCGGCTGTTATTGCGATTATCGCCCATCACAAAATATTGACCTAAAGGAATCGTAAACGTTTGCCCTTTGCGGACAAAACATTCCCCTGGGCACCGATAGTCAGGATCGGCATGAATATAATCCTCGGGCAGCGGTCGGTCATTGATATAAACGCGACCGGGTCGGATCGTCAGATCGGCAACCGGGATGTTGAGCCATTGGGCAACTTGGCTGGTTGGAATGAGTTCCTCAATCAGCTCTTGCGTCGGAAAACTCACGCCCAAGATCAAACCCTCTGGGGTATAGCGCAAAATGGGGGAAGGCAACTGGTCACTATTACGCTCATTGAGCATAGTTGCTTGGTACCGTTCCTTTAGCTCTGGGCGCTCCTTAAAGTAGGCATCTAGCACCACCGTGGGTTGAATGGGTTCATCTTGATTTAAAAGCTGACGCGCCTCAATACGGACCCGGTCCCCCGGTAAACCGATCAAGCGCTTGATCAGGGCATCCTTAGGGTTCTCTGTACTCCTAAAGACCAGGATCTCCCCCCGCTGCGGTTCGCGAAATCGATAGCTGACCTTATCGACCAGCAAACGATCATTGACCAAAAAAGTAGGCAACATAGAGGTCGACGGAATATAACGTGGTTCGGCAATAAAAACCCAAACGACTCCTAAGACCAAGATAATGAGCACGGTCTCAATATAGTCCCAGTATTTCTGGATCCAGACTTTGGTTTGGGGCTGATTCATTATTTTAAGAAAAAGCCGTAGCTGTGCAACCCTTGGCCTAAGAAGTTAACGCCTAAGTAGGTAATCCAAACGCTGACAAATCCAACTACAGCTAAGATCGCAGGACGCTTACCTTGCCAACCCACCGTTAGACGGCTATGGAGATAGGCAGCAAAGATCAGCCAAGTGATCAAAGACCAGGTTTCTTTGTTGTCCCAACTCCAATAGGAACCCCAGGCTTCATTAGCCCAGACCGCTCCAGAAATAATGCCTATGGTAATCAACGGAAAGCCTAAACCGATCAAGCGGTAGCTGATGTTATCTAGGGTTTCTGCCAAGGTTGAAGCTTGAAAAGTCATTGTTGCCGTAGGGGCTAGCACCGCCACATTGCCCGTGCCCAGATCTTGGGTTGTAGTTTGTTTTTCTGCGGTCCGCATTCCGCCCGTACCCACCGAGTTGCCCTTCAGGGTCACGGATTTATCCTTACGGGTTATCCACAAATAGGCCATGGCCGTGGTACTCCCAGCCATCAAAAAACCATAACTGAAGACCATAACGCTTACGTGCAGCATCAGCCAATTTGAGTCTAGCGCAGGCACTAAAGGCGTTGCCGATTGCAAGGTCACGGGTAGATAAAAAGAGGCAAAGGCGGCCAGTCCAGTGGCAAAGGGGGCCGTAAAAACCCCGATCACCTTTTGGCGGCTGCCGTACTCGGCCCAGAGATGGGAAAAGGTCAAACACCAGCACAGAAAAAATAACGACTCATAGAGATTGGTCACCGGAAAAGGGTGGCCTGACTCGATCCAACGGGCTGATAAAAGACTGGCACTGGTTAAGGTGGCAATGATCATACCGGTTGAAGCGGTCTCCCCGGCCCAACGCCAGTCTTTAAAGGCCGCTTGGAGCCAATACAATAAAGTAGTTGCCAAGAGCACATAAAAAGTCACATCATCTAGTGCCCGTTGTAAATTAACCAGATTATCCATGTCTATGCCTCCAAACGTGCCAGCAATACACTAAATTCTCGCTCAAACATGACCTGGGCACGGTTGGTTTTACCGCCCACATAAACATGATCCCCTTGGCGCAAGGCCCAGATCTGACTATGGCTAAGATAGCTCAGGCATACTCCGATCATTAGCAGACCGAAGCCCACGTACACAAGGGGGATTCCAGGGTCTTTTTTAATTTGGATCCCCGTAGAACCAATGACTTCTTTAACTTCTAAACGGATCGAAGTTTCCCCGATTTGAGCCGGGATCCCAGGGCGTAGGCGGTAGGTGGCGGTGGGTTCCTCGCCGACATACAAAATTGCCATTACGCCTTGGAGGTTGTTGGCGGCTAAAAAGATCCCGACCTTATTTTTTTCATCCAAAGGAATAAATCGACCCCAGGTATCTTGACCATTGATCTTTTCCTCTAGGGGCGCGACCGGAATACGGATCCATTCATCTTCAGCGCCAAAGCGAAACAAAATTTCACTGACCGCCCAACTGGCCTGATAAAGGGTGATCCCGTCGTACACCAGAGGCTTATTGACTGCAATCGTCGATTTAGTCAGTTCCTTGCCCTCAGCATCGATAATCACCAGATCCGAATTGAATTGACGAATCGTGCCATTGTCGCGGGTATCAATGCGAAAATCATCGACTCGGACCTTCCAGGTGGGACGACGCCCCTCTTCCCCTGGGTCAATCAAATCAAAGCTGGCGCCAGGGATCACCATGCGCTGGGTTTGAAATCCGCCCAGTGCCCCCGCAATACCCCCCAAAAGAATCAAAATAATCGCAATATGTACAATAATTGGCCCCACCCGACCTAAGATCCCCCGACTGGCATAGAGTTTTTCGCCCTCTTGAAAGACCTGAAAGCCTTTTTTTCTAAGGACTTGGGCCACCGGATCTAAGCCCGTAGACAGCTCGGCATAGAGGGCAAAGCGGCTAATTTGCCGGGGTTCGGTGTAATACTTCCAGCGCCGTGCCGTCTTGAGCATGGGGATCTGGCGTAAAAAAGAACAGGTAGCCAAACTCAGCCCAAAAACAATTAGCAAGCTCAAATACCACCAGGTCCGATAAACATCCTGGAGCCCCCAAGCCAATAAGCGCTCCCAGGTTAAAACCCCAAGCACAACATCGCCCGTAGCCGGATAATTTTGCATATAAAATTCAATGCCTTTCTGCTGCGGGATCACCGTCCCGGCAACACTCGCTAAGGCAATGACCAAAAGTAGCGTGATCGCTAGGGGTAAGGAGCCTAGGGTACTAAGCAGTTCATGGCGGGCTTCGGCGGCGACCTCACGCCAAGAGATGCGCTGTGATGTCATGGGGTTCTCTCGATGATCCCAGTGTATCCCGCTAACCTCTTGGGTGGTCTAAGTTTGGTGGTCTTAGAACCTCACCCTTCGGAGGAGCCCCCCGAATGCATCAAGGTTGGCTCAGAACTCTCTTGCAAGGTTGCGTAGAGTTTATTAAGGGCATTAATATAGGCGCGGGCCGAGGCGACAATAATATCCGTATTGGCGCTATGTCCACTGTAGGTCTGTTGGTTATGGCGTAGGCGGATCGTCACTTCACCGACCGCATCAATGCCCGCCGTCACCGACTGTACCGAAAATTCCACCAACTCGTTTGGCACATCAATGATCCGATTGATGGCCTTGTAAACGGCATCCACCGGACCCGTACCCACCGCAGCATCTACTTTTTCAACCCCATCTGGTCCCAAAAGCTGCACCGTCGCCGTGGGTAAGCCATGATCCCCACAACTGACCTGTACCCGCTCCAAACTGAAGGCGTGGGGCACAAGGCGCAATTCATCGTGAACTAGGGCTTCAATATCCCAGTCTGAGATATTTTTTTTCTTGTCAGCTAATTCTTTAAAACGCAAAAATGCCCGATTTAGATCATCCTCACTGAGCTGATAGCCCAGTTCTTCGATGCGGGTGCGAAAGGCATTGCGCCCCGAGTGTTTGCCCAGGACCAGCCGATTTTCCGTAAGACCAATACTCTGGGCATCCATGATCTCATAGGTATTGCGATTTTTGAGCAGCCCGTCTTGATGAATGCCCGACTCATGGGCAAAGGCGTTAGCGCCCACAATTGCTTTATTGGGCTGGACGATCATGCCGGTTAGGTTAGATACCAAACGAGACGTGCGGTAGATCTCTGGGGTACGAATATTGGTCAAGCTGTCTTCACATTCTGGGGGGCGACCAAAATAGGGATTGAAATAATTGCGTCGTACAAAAAGAGCCATGACGATTTCTTCAAGGGCCGTATTACCCGCCCGCTCACCAATGCCATTGATCGTACACTCTACTTGGCGGACCCCATTTTTAATGGCTTCTAGCGAGTTGGCAACCGCAAGGCCCAAATCGTTATGGCAATGAACCGAAAGCACCGCCTGATCGATATTGGGGACATGGGCACGAATGCCAGCGATAAGTTGCCCAAACTCAACCGGAGTGGTGTAGCCCACGGTATCGGGAATATTGATGGTTGTTGCCCCGGCCCGAATCGCTTGGGTCACAACTTGATACAAAAACTCAGGATCAGAGCGTCCCGCGTCCATCGGTGAAAATTCCACATCCGCAATTAAAGACCGGCTGTAATGGACCATTTCACCCACAATTTCTAAGACTTCACTCCGCGTCTTGCGGAGCTGATATTGCAAGTGGATATCAGACGTAGAAAGAAAAGTATGAATCCGAGGACGTTCGGCACTGGCTAAGGCTTCAGCGGCACGGGTAATATCCCCTTTTAAGGCCCTGGCTAAGGCTGCGATCACGGGGCCACGGACTTCACGGGCAATAAGTTGAACGGCTTCAAAATCTCCAGGGCTGGCATAGGGAAAACCCGCTTCAATAATATCTACACCTAGGCGGGCAAGTTGACGGGCAATCTCTAGTTTTTCAGGGGTATTTAGGGTTGCTCCGGGACATTGTTCTCCGTCGCGGAGGGTAGTATCAAAGATCAAAACCGGTGCAGTATTCATCCCTAGGCCCATTAATTGTATTTATTGTAACAGGATCGTTGATTTTAGTCGTTCATTTGACTCATGGTATCCATATCTAAAACCTTAGTCAGTGTTTCTTCATCGAGATAACCGCGTTCCCGAATGATCTCTTTGAGGGATTGGCCCGTCCGTTGGGCCTCACGGGCTACCTCGGCGCATTGCAAATAGCCCAAGTAAGGATTAAGCGCCGTGACAAGCCCTACGGATCGTTCGGCTAGGGCGCGACAGCGTTCGGTATCCGCTTCAATTCCCTGGATACAGCGCACCCTAAAAACCCGTACGGTATTGCTCATGAGTTCAATGCTTGACAATAAGTTATGGGCAATTAAAGGCATCATCACGTTTAATTCAAGTTGCCCGGCTTGAGCCGCTAAAAGAACGGTCATATCGTTGCCCATAACTTGAAAACACACCATATTTACCATCTCGGGGATCACCGGATTGTACTTATTGGGCATGATCGAAGACCCCGGTTGGACCTCAGGCAAATGTAGCTCTCCTAACCCCGTATTGGGACCAGAACTCAGGAGCCTTAAGTCGTTGGCGATTTTGCCTAAATCCTGCGCTAAATTGCGCAAAGCCCCAGATAAACGTACATAGGGCGCCATGCTTTGCATACTCGCCATCGGATTTTTAGCCGGCCATAGGGAGAACCCGGTAAGTTCAGAGAGTACCCCAACAATCTGTTCGCGAAATTCTGGGTGCGTATTTAGCCCTGTACCCACCGCGCTGCCGCCGATTCCAAGGGCCTTAAAATCTCCTTGGGCACTATAAAGTCGATGATGATGTTCGATCAAAATATCGGCCCAGGCGCGAAAGCTATCCCCTAGGCGCACGGGCACGGCATCCTGGAGGTGGGTACGGCCCGTTTTCACAACTTCTTGGTATTCCTCTCCTTTTTGGCGTAGCGCTTCCGCAAGATACTCCACTTGAGGTAAAAAATCCCGCATTAATAAAAGTGCTGCTAAACGAATTGCCGTCGGGATCACATCATTGGTGGATTGCCCAAAATTGACATGATCATTAGGACTGAGATAGTGATAATTGCCCTTAGGTTGATTCAAAAGTTCTAGGGCGCGGTTGGCTAAGACTTCGTTGACATTCATGTGGTGACTGGTGCCCGCACCCGCTTGGAACACATCCACAACAAATTGATCCTCTAGCTTACCCGCTAGAATCTCTTGACTGGCTTGATCGATGGCTTGGGCAAGCTCTAGAGGAATACAGCCTAAATCCCCGTTTACCAGTGCGGCGGCCCGTTTGATCAAAATACAGGCATTGGTATAAATCGCTAGGGGCCGTAGGCCACTGATAGGAAAATTTTCGACAGCGCGTAGGGTTTGGATCCCGTAGTACACACTCTGCGGTAGTTCTCGCTCACCCATTGAATCTTTTTCGATCCGCATTCTTGCCCCATTGCACTACTAGCCCTTTAAATTCTAAGGGAAGGTCAAAAAAGTAGCGAATGCGCGTGCACATCCTTAGGACCAAGGGCTACATTAAATTTACTGCATCTGTTGAACAATGTCCGCAGAACCCTACGTCACGAAAGTATTTGATACCCAAGCGGGGTTTGAATATTTTTGGTTGGGCCTCAAAAAACGCGGTTTTCAACGTGCCCGTGCGCTTTACCATGGACGGACCCGCCGATTTCGCGTAGATGTACCCTGTCAAGATCCGCTGACAACAGAAGCCGTGCAAGCCCTGGATCTAGAAGCCCGTTGTATTGAAACCCAAGCCCTTGGACTAGAAAAACTCTGGGGACCGGATCGACAGCGACCCTTTGAAGAGTGAGTATTACAGATTACTGCAAATAGAGTCTATGCCTAGGGCTGTGGAGTACGCTACCCCTAGACCCATGAATCATCGTTATGGTACAACAGTGGCTTCCGATCCTCAGTGCAGTAGTGCTATGGTCCATCCTGGTCTATCTCCTCTGGGATGTCCTGCGTTGGCTAGGGCGCATAAAACGGACTGTAGCCAAGAACTTGTCTATTCCTTGCCATCGCTGTCGCTATGCAAATTTGGACTATGACTATCTAAAATGTGCGGTACGGCCCCAAGAAGCCTTTAGTGAACAGGCGATCCAATGTCCCGATTTTATTCCGGTTGAAAAAACGCTTCCTTTGAAGGAACGTTGAGATGGGGTAGATGAACAATAAACTGGGTTACATAATCTTTACTATGGAGCACAATCGTTCCCTCTAAACGACTGACCAATTTTTGCACTAGGGCCAAACCAAGCCCGGTGCCCCCCCTTTGCCACGGGTCAGCACTAGGAATACGATAGAACTTTTCAAAGACATGGCTCAGTTCATCTTCTGGGATCTCAACTCCTGTATTGGTGAAGATCAGGTCTAGAGAATGGGCGGTAAATTTAAGTTCGAGGCTGATAATTTCGTGAGGGGGGGTATATTTACAGGCATTATTCAAAAGTTCAGCGATGATCCGCTCAAGACAGGCTTTATCACTAATAATGGGCGGAAGATCCGGAGGAAGTATAAGCTCTAGATTTTGTTGAGACTCCTGACTGCGGTTAATAAAAGGACTGATCACTTGAGGGATCCAATTTTGCAACATAATAGGCCGTAAAACTAGGGGTTTATTGGACTCTATTTGTTGTAGGTCTAATAGATCGTTAATCAATTGGATCTCCCGTTGACATTCTTGCTCTAGGATCTCCATATAAAGAGAACGACGATCTTCTGAAGCGTTTTTGAGCATATAAATAGACATCTTCATATTAGAAACAGGGGTACGCAGTTCATGGGAAACAGTACTTAAAAAATCATTCTTAAGCCCTGCCAAACGTTCAAGTTCTTGAACTTGTGCCTGGGACGATTGATACAAACGGGCTTGTCTAAGGGCAATGGCACACTGATTGGCCACTTGCTGCACCAAACGGATCTGTGGATCACTAAAATCTTGACCAGCGTTGATTACGGCCACATGTCCCATGATTTCTTGATTGTCAAAAATCGAACATAGCAGCAACATTCCCTGGGGATGTACCATTTGTACGGCGCGTTGCTCTTGGAGTTGACCAAAGATTTCTGGATAGTTTTCCATGAGAAAAACTTCTCCAAGTATAGAGGGTGAATCCAGCCGCTGGTACTCATAATGTACCGTCGCTTGGGTAAGTAGAGAATCATAAAGAACAGCACGACAAATCTCCGCCTCAAGGATCAAAGCTAATTCTTTAACTGCCGTTTGAAGGATCTGTTTTTCATCAAGGCTATCTCGGACTTTATCTGTAATGCGTTTAAGCACGGCTTCAAAATCTAAGGCTTGCTGGAGTTCTGAGGTGCGTTGTTTTACTTGAACTTCTAAGGCTTGATTAAGCTCTTTAAGTTGCTGTGCTTGATGCTTAATTTGTTCGTAGAGACGGCCTTGAATGATGGCAACAGCCAATTGATCAGCAACTTGTTTAATAAATGATTGTTCTTCATGGGTCCAGTATCGCGTGCGGTCGCACTGTTGAACACCCAAGATCCCCAATACTTCATCTTCGTTACGAATAGCTACGGCTAGCATAGCTTTGACATTTAATTCTTGCGCTAAGTCCAGCATGGGGGACATATGGGGACAATTGGTAACATCATGGGTAGCTACAGGAGTTTCTTGAGTCAATATATATTGGGCATGGGGGTTTCCAGACACAGGTATTATTTGATGGTTAAAGGAGTTAGTTCCGGGTGCACTAGCCGTGTGTACTGAGTTAAAATAAGCATCCGTCGGACAACACAGCCCCACATTGGCGATGCTACTTTGAAAAGCAATTTGGACTAATTCTACCGTACGTTGCAAAATCTCCGATTTATCTAAGCTTTTACGCATATCTTGGACGATTTGATTGAGCAACGATAGTCTGTATATTTGAAATTGGCTTTTTTCATAGAGTTCACTTTGATAAATTGCAATCCCTATTTGGTCGGCTAGTTGCCTGAGTAAAGCAGTTTCGTAGTCTTCCCAAATCCGTGGCCCATCACACTGGTGCATAATAAGTAAGCCCCAAAGATGCTGCCCTTGGAGAATCGGTACAACCAAATTAGCCCGGACGTTAAAACGAGTTAATAGTGCTAAGTGACAGGGTGTTAACCCGGCCTGGTACACATCATTACAGGCCCAGAGCCACCCCTTTTGATAGGCTCCAGCCCCCTGTCGGTCATGAAAACAAGTATCTTGAACTACAATCCCTAGACTAGATCCATAGGTCGGGTCTACGGATTCAACAACCACTTCTGCGTGCCAATCAGGGGTAAAACGATAGATTACCACCCGGTCTGTGGCCAAAAGTCTATGGACTTCAGAAACTGTAGTGTTGAGTGTGGTCATTAAGTCGAGGGATTGTCGAATCTTGAGGGTGACAGTATTGAGTAATTGTTCCCGTTGGGCTTGCTTTTGGGCCTTGATCTCAGCCAATTTACGTTCGGTAATATCACGTTGAATGGAGAGCCAATGGGTATATATTCCCTCTTCATCGGCAATGGGATGTAGATGGATCTCTACCCAAAATTCACTTTTATCTTTGCGATAGTTAATCAACTCAACTTGAATAGATTGCCAATGCTCAAAGGTCTCTTGGATCCGATGGAGCTGATTTTGATCGGTATTCGGCCCTAGTAGAATACGTGGGCTAAGGCTTAAAATATCTGAGGCCGTATAGCCTGTCATAGTAGTAAAGGCGGGATTCGCAAAAATAATTTTGGGATCTTGTTCATTTTCGGCGATGGGTTCAAAAATCAGGACAGCATCTGTGGCGTGGTGGATCACTTCAAGCCATAATTGTGGACGGTTTTGAAGTGTTTGTAAATTTCTGTTAAGAACGCGCTCTGTAGCGCCTTTGATGTAATTGCGTTGCCAGGTGGGTAGATCTACAGACCAATAGGCTTCCTGTCCTGGAAAGGGACCATTGGGTTGATTTAAATGAGCTGTAATGTCTTTCATGAACTGATTCCGGGGGGGCATTGTTAAGGCAAACCTATAGCTATCATAGTTCTCTGTTTAACGCACCTCAATAGATTAAAATACCTGCCTACTTCAGTGATTGCACAGATCTGCGATACATTAAGATATATTTGTTAAGATAGATTGATGAATCAAAGCCCCGCAACTTTGCAACCAAAAGCCCTTTCTTTTGCTTGGGCACCCCTTTATGCTATCGTCCGGCAGGGAGGTGGATATGACACTTCGGTACACTTTACCCCAACCGCAGTGGATATACAGCCTCAGACCTACGTAATAACCCTGAGTTTACTTGATCCCCAAGGGGCTATTTTGTGGTCAGAAGTACGTAAAATCACTACCCAATTTAAACCAGAACGGTTTTGTCTTCAAGAAGCGCTGGGCTTAGATACGGTTTTTGAAGGCTTGTTGTGTATTCATCCCCAATGTTTGACCCGTCCTGCGGACCCAGAACGGGCGGTGTTCTTAGAATGCTGGGTTGATATCCAAAGTACCCATGGTTCCTATCTTTCGTTTCCCGCCGTACCCTATCGGGGCGAATCTAAGCAGATCTTGGCGCCCGAAGAAAAAGTGATCCCTGGGGTTGTAATTAATTCTGAATTAACCACTAGACTTTTAGTGATCAATCCCACCAAACGACCCGTGCCCTGGACCCTGACCCTCTATAACCAAACGGGAGCTACGCTAAAAGCGGAGGCTACGGTTGCTCCTTGGGGTTTTTGTCACCAGGCCATTGACGCCTGGATTCCCCAAGCGGCTGACCATTTGGCTGGAGGGATCGGTGCAGTGCGGGTTGCTTCAGAGGTAAAAACCCTCCTCTTTTTTGATTTTGTCCAGCGCAGCACTGGGGTTTGTATGGGCCGAGATCATGCGGCTCCTTATTTTTTGCGTAAACATCATTAGCCAAAACGCTGAATTAACGGCGGCGTAGGATCAATAACGTATGATCTCCAGCCAAGGCATAGGGCCAAATGCCTCCCAGGGCTAGATCCAGCTTTTGTGCCCCGTTCAAAAAATACTGATGTCTTTTCGCCCAAGCCTCTAAATACATCGGGGGCACGACAACTCCAATACCAACGCGCTGTTCCAGATCAAACCAAGGGTGGAGGGCCTTCAAAACTTGGGGAACCGTGTGATAGTAGGTCGTTACCGTTACTCCGCCACCTAGGGGAACTTCTAAGACCCTTTGTTGGCGCCGCGTCGCCTTGGTCCATTGACCCCGGATACCGTAGGCGAGCAATTCCCAAAGGCACCAGCGTCCAAAGATCACGACCACAAGGGGCGCATCGGGCATCAATAGACGGCCTAGATGTTGGGCCACAGGCGCTAGATCCGGCACACAGTTGAAGGGTGAAAAATTAGAGAAGCCCCCGCTAAAGGATCCGGTGACGCTGGCTAGATCTTCTAGTCCTAGGCAGCGGGTTTGAATGCGGTCCGTATAGCCAGCGGCCTGGATCCGTTGGTTGGTTGCTTGGATCATGGCTGGACTGGGATCGGTCGCTAAAACTGAGCACCCTCGTTGGGCTAAATGCACGGCATCAACGCCTGTTCCACAACCCAGTTCTAATACAGGTCCGCTGTGCTGAGCGGAGCATAGGGGATCAAGCCAGCGCCAAACCTGGGTACGTTGGTATTGTCCAATTAGGCTTTCCACGCAGTTCGCATTATAGGTTGAGGCGACCGCATCAAACATGATCAACGGTTCCCAGGCCTGCCATCGTGGACGCTATGGCCACTAAATGCTGTACCTGTTCGCTCCAGACCCGAGGATAAATTAACCAAACCTTAGGACTGGTTAAAACTAAGGCCCGCACCAGTGGAGAACAATCCGCGATTTCTTTGGGTGGTTCTTGGGCCTCGGATTGCAGATAAATACCCTTGTCATAGAGGCTATAGCCTTTGATGCGGGTAGTTTTGATCCCCACGGTATAGGGGGCTTGTCCTGGTTCGGCAGTACCATAGAGCCGTTCTAGGAGTCTTTGCTGTTGTGCCGCTCCGAGATCGGTAATCTCTAAAAATTTCGGTAGGTTGCGGTTGACCAATTGCCGACATAAGTTGGCTAACACCAGATCCGTAGCCTGTTGCCAACGCTGCAAATGATAGCCGATCACCACATCGTCGGCAGCTAAATAAGTACTGAGACTCCAGTTAGCCGCTGGGGAGCCTAACCATTCAGCCAGGGTTTCATCTACCGCCAGCCCCCCTTGCTCAAAGCACTCCTTAGCACGGTGTAGTATCCCGGTCAGTACAAAACGAGCCGCGAGATTTTTGGGGTGATTGTAGACCTGGGTGTACATAAAATACCGTACGACCAGATAATGCTCGACGGCGACCAGGCCCTTACGTCCACGCACAACCAACGATTGCGTCTGAGGATCATAGGCCAAAGCCGTAATAATTCGGTCTAGATCCAAATGTCCATACTGGGTGCCCGTGAAATAGCTGTCTCGGAGTAGATAATCTAAGCGGTCACAGTCTAATTGTCCTGATACTAATTGTCCCACTAACGGATGGGCGGCCTTGCCCTGAAAAACGTGGACGAGTTGATCCGCTAATCCGGCTTGATAACCATTAAGCAACTGGGTGATCTGGGTCTGCTCACCAATGATCCGGCAGGTCCAGGCTTCGTGATCAAAGCCAAAAACTTCTTCTCCGGCATGACTAAACGGCCCATGCCCCACATCGTGGAGTAGGGCTGCTGTCAACATCAAGGCTCGATAAGCGGCTAATTCGGGATGCTGGATACACAGGTGATCCCAGACGCGACGGGCCACCGCCAATACCCCCAAGGCATGGGTAAAGCGCGATCCTTCGGCCCCATGAAAGGTCAAACTAGCTAAATCTAATTGACGAATCCTACGCAAGCGTTGAAATTCGGGGGTATCGATCAACTGAATTAAAAGCTGATCCACCGGGTCGTCGCCCCGTAGATGGATGCCACCGTGGACCGGATCATGGTAAGTGCGTGATTTAGTGCTCACATAGCCCCAAGTGGGTCTCGTTGATCCTATCAGAAGTCTAAAGTACCTCAAGGCAAGGAAGGCAAGGGAAGTGTGGCTCTAAAAATTCCCATGAAAAAGGGCCGGCTTGCCCCCCGTAACTGCTATTAGCCTTTTTGCTGCCCTCGGGGGCGATTGCGGTTGCTGGCTAACAAAAGTTAAAGGAATTGCCGACCCTCAGAAGAGGTGATTGCCAAAAGAGGGTTTTACTCTTGGGCAGTACGGGGTTGGTTAGAGAGCTTAGGCTGGGGTTCGTACTCAATGGCCTCGTTCATCGAACGCCCACCGATCAAGTCGTTGTAGCCTTCTTCACCATGCTCTGCCGTGTCTAGCCCTTCTAGCTCTTCACGCTCCGTAGGACGTAGACCCAGGGTAAATTTGAGCGCAAACAACAGCACTGCGGTACACACTGCAGCATAGACGACCGTAATGCCGACTGCGATCAATTGCTCGACCACTTGAGCACCGTTGCCCAGCATCAGTCCATCATCGCCGACGGAGTTGAGTGCTTTTTC
>JANNOF010000196.1:0-7568 GCA_031398925.1 Gloeobacteraceae cyanobacterium SOY_34_metabat_371
CTTCGGAGCTATACCGTAAGCAGTTCTTTGATCCCTATCCCCCGACTAAGAATATTGAGCTTAGCCTCAAGCATCTTTTGGGCCGGACCACCAAGGATCAAGTTGAACTCCGCAAGTACAACAACGTGATCGCTAAAGAAGGCTTCAAAGCGTTGATCAACGGGATTGTAGATTCGGCGGAATATGGGGAAGTCTTCGGTGAAGATACCGTCCCCTACAACCGTTTTGCCACTTTTCCGGCGGCGAATTTCCCCAATAGCCAGACCCTCTATGGACAGCTCACCAAGCAATCCAGTGCCATCGTGGTTCCTAGCTTCAAAACTACCCGCTTGCCCCAGAACATGGATATGTCCCAGACGCCCCTGATGCTCTTGGGCATGAAGCAGGTGGCGGAGCAAGAACAGTCCTCCGAAGCCCAAAAGCCTAGGTTTATACAACTGGGCAAAGCCCTGCGCGGTGCGTCTGGCGACCCCTTCACCGTGGGCACGCGCCGCAACCCCATGCCTTTTTTCTGGGTTCCCCAGGGAGGCACCAATGCGCCTGAGTTTGAGAGCGTGATCCGGGCTGCCTATCGGCAGGTCTTTGAGCGGGATGTTTTGGTGAGCCAACGGCTCTCCAAGCCAGAATCGCGACTCAAAAATGGGGAGATCTCCATGAAGGAGTTTATTCGGCAACTGGCTGAATCAGACCTCTATCGTCGGCAGTTCTACAGCCCCTATAGCAATACCCAAGCAGGGGAATTCCTGTGTAAGCACCTGCTGGGACGGGCCGTTAAAGATGCGGCGGAAACGCGCTTCTACAACGTCCTATTTGCCACCAAAGGGATCAAAGGCGTCATTGATGCCATGCTCAACAGCGACGAGTACGAAACCCTGTTTGCCGAAGATACGGTACCTTTCAAGCGTTATCCGACGCTGCCCATTGGGACCTATCTAGAGAGCATTGAAACCAACGACACGATGATCAAAAAGTCCTTCGCTGGTTACTCTCCGGCACCCACCGCCATGGGACAATCCCTGCGCGTTTAACGGTCTGTTACTGCACCAAAGGAAGATCTATGGGACCCACACTCAAGTTGATTAAAAAGGAGGTAAGTCTGATGTAATGGACACTTGTGTCTACCATCAATCGCCTGGGGTTGATGCTGGGATCAGACTTGCTTCTTACATCCAGGAACCAGTTCTTGTTTTTTCAACTTTTGGAGGATTAATTACATGAGCGTTGTTACCAAAGCGATCGTTAACGCCGACGCCGAAGCGCGCTACCTAAGCCCCGGCGAACTCGACCGGATCCGCGGCTTTGTGGCCAGTGGTGAGCGTCGTCTCCGTGTTGCCCAAGCCCTCAGCGAAGGCCGCGAGCGGATCATCAAGCAAGCTGGTGATCAGTTGTTTCAAAAACGTCCTGATCTCGTTTCTCCCGGTGGTAATGCCTACGGCCCTGAAAAGACCGCTACCTGCCTGCGCGACATGGACTACTATTTGCGCTTGGTGACCTTTGGTGTGGTTGCTGGTGATGTTACCCCTGTTGAAGAAATCGGCGTAATCGGCGTCAAGGAAATGTATCGTTCCTTGGAAGTTCCTTTGCCCGGTATGGTGGAATCCGTCAAGGCCATGAAGAATGTGGTTTTGGGCATGATGTCCGGTGACGATGCCGCCGAAGTGGGTTACTACTTCGATTACCTCGCTGGCGCACTTTCCTAGTCCTTTATTCACCCATTGAGAGTTCTGTCATCATGCAAGACGCAATTACTTCTGTTATCAACAACTACGACGTGCAAGGCAAGTACTTCGATAGCGCTGCCTTTGAAAAGCTCAAAGCCTACTACGCCACTGGTGAAGTGCGTGTACGCGCCGCTGGTACGATCTCCGCTAACGCTTCGGCCATCATCAAAGAAGCCGCTGCTAAGCTGTTCTCCTCTCAGCCTGACTTGGTTCGTCCCGGTGGAAACGCCTACACCACCCGTCGCTATGCAGCCTGCATCCGCGATATGGACTACTTCTTGCGCTACGCCACCTACGCCATGCTCGCTGGGGATCCTTCGATCCTTGATGAGCGTGTGCTCAATGGCCTCAAGGAAACCTACAACTCCTTGGGCGTGCCTATCTCCTCCACGGTACAAGGCATCCAAGCCATGAAAGAAGTGACCTCTGGTCTTGTCGGCTCCACCGCCGGTAAAGAAATGGGGATCTACTTTGATTACCTCTCTTCTGGCTTGAGCTAAGACAACCTCGGGGGCTGTGGTTTGACCGTGGCCCCCATTTCTCTAGGAGGGATTTCCATGACACGGCTTTTTGAAATCACCGCTTTGATCCCCAGTTACAAAAAAGTGCGCGGGGGCCGGGAATTGCAAAATACGTACTTCACTAAACTTGTGGAGTATGACCGCTGGTTTGCCGAACAACAACGCATTCAAAAGCAGGGCGGCAAGATCCTGAAGGTCAAAATGGTAGCGGGTAAACCGGGTGCCAACACAGGCGTGATGTAACGTATTTCTTAACTGCAAGCGCCCTCATGTTAATCGTGGGGCGTTTTGCTTTTTAGGGGTCATGATGGATCTCAGCCTTTGCATGATCGTCAAAGACGAAGCCTTGACCCTGACCCGTTGTCTAGAAAGGGTACAGCCTTTTGTCGATGAGATGATTATTTTAGATACGGGGTCTAAAGATGCCACCGTTACCCTAGCTCAGGGGCTAGGGGCTCAGGTTTATCATTTCCCTTGGCAAGATGACTTTGCCCAAGCCCGTAATGAAGCCCTTAAGTATGTCCATGGGGATTGGATCTTGGTTTTGGATGCCGATGAATTACTGATTCCCGAACAAGGTAAGGTACTACGGCAAGTGATCCAAGATCCAGATTTAATTTTGATCAATTTATTACGCCAAGAAATTGGGGCCAAACAATCCCCCTACTCGCTTATTTCCAGATTATTTCGCCGTCATCCCCAGGTTTATTTTACGCGGCCCTACCATGCCCTAGTGGATGATACGGTTGCTGCACTTATGCAAACTGAACCTCAATGGCGGGTGGGCTATGTACCCGGAGTGGCCCTACTACATGAGGGCTATCAACCGGGGGCTATTCAAGCTAAGGATAAATTAGCGCGGGCGCGTAGGGCCATGGAGCGTTTTTATCACGATCATCCCCATGATCCTTACGTGTGTAGCAAATTAGGGGCACTTTATGTGGAAACAGGGGCAGTAGAGCAAGGGATCCAACTGTTAGAAACGGGTTTGCATCACGCTGATACCGCCCAGGTACGCTATGAGTTACGGTATCATCTGGGCTTAGCTGAGGTAAAACAAGGTAATACAGCCCAAGCCCAAGCCCATTATTTAGCGGCTCTAGATCAGCCTGTAGCGCCGCTTTTACACCTCGGGGCCCGGATTAATTTGGGCAATCTTTTGCAGCGCCAAGGAGATCTGAAGGGTGCGCAAAGCCACTATCAACGGGCCATTCAGATCGATCCAACTTTTGCGGTAGCCCACTACAATTTAGGGTTGGTTTTGCGGGCCCAAGGACAATTGAGCGCAGCTATTGCCTGCTACGAACAAGCCTTAAAACTGGATCCCCAACAGGCAGAGGCTTGGCAAAACCTCGGGGTTGTGCGCTTTAAATTAGGGCAAATGCCCCAGGCGAAAGCTGCTTTTCAGCGGGCAATCCAGATTTACGAAACCCAGGGATCTGGGGAGGCGGACCGTTTACGCCAAGGACTCTGCGCCATCGGTGTGGAACTTTAGGACGCTTATTCCCAATCCAGCCGTTTAACCAAGCGTTCACGGTTTTCAAGGGCCTCGCTATTGGTCGGGTCTACCTGTAGGGCTTGATCAAAGGCCGCAATGGCTTCGGCAAAGCGCTCTAATTTCTCCAGGGCTTTGGCACGACTACACCACGCAAAACCATAGTTGGGCTGGAGTTGGATCACCCGATCATAGTTGGTGATTGCTTCTTCGATACGGTTTAGTTTTTCTAAAATGCTCCCGCGTGACACCAGCACGATCCCTTGGAGGGCGCGTCCGTAGGGATTAGAGGCGGCATATTGCATCGCTTGATCATAGGACTGGATGGCTTCTTCGTAGCGTTGGAGCTTACCGAGAATATTGCCCTGTCGCCACCAGGCATCAGAAGTTAAGGGCGCATCGGGTCGGATCCGAATTGCCTGAGCATAGGAAGTTAAGGCATCTTCGTACCGTTGCATCCGGTCTAAGAGATCGCCCCGATCCAGCCAAGCCTGGGCATCGGTGGGTTTGATTTGGACCACTTGATTATAGGAAGCTAGGGCTTCTTCCTCTTGCAAAAGGCTCCCGCGCAAGAGCCTACCCCGACTCACCCAGGGAGCCTTAAAGTCAGGATTAATCCGTAGGGCCTGATCATAGGAAAGTAGGGCCGCATGGGCCTGACCGACTAAATATAAGGTCGATCCCCGTTCATACCAGGTATCGGCATCGCTGGGGTTGTAGTTTACCGCTCGGTTATAGCAAGCGAGGGCCTGGGGCCAACGTTTGAGCAGTACTAAAATACGGGCCGGGATCAACCATAGCCACGCCAAAAATTGATTTGCCAGGTTAGAAAGGTGGATCACGGTCTCGCCTTTGCTAAGCTTAGTTTTCCACAGTGTAGTCGAGTGATAACCTTTTAAGTTGGCAAAATTACCCGCATGCTTACCCTAGATCAAGCTTTTGCCCACATTGCTCAAAATCTATCGAGCTATGAGATCCGAACGGCCCAACGGGACTTAGCGCGGGCCATAGAGCGCGGGTTAGCCGAGGGGTTACCGGTTTTAGCCGAGGCGGGCACCGGAACTGGAAAATCCTTTGCTGCTTTGATCCCGGCTATTTTAAGCGGAAAACGGGTGGTGGTTTCGACGGCGACCATTGCCCTTCAAGAGCAATATATCCACAAAGATATTCCCTTTTTACAAAAAGCCCTGCCCATATCGTTTCGGGCGGAACTGGTCAAGGGACGGGGGCATTATCTTTCTAAGCGCCGCTGGAGTGAGTATCTTTTAGCCCAAACCGTCAGCCCAGAGATCAAACATTGGGTTGCCACAACCAGTATCGGGGATCAGGCGGAATTGAGCGTTACTCCGCCCCCCGCTGTGTGGGAAGAAATTCGCTCCGATAAAGATGACTGTCTGCGGGAGCAGTGCCCTTTTTATAGAGAGTGTTTTTACTATCAAAATCGCCGTGATTTGGCCCAAGCGCAGATCCTCGTGACCAATCATGCTTTTTTATTGGCGGATCTGGCCAGTGGACGACAGCTTTTACCCAGTCATGAGCTTGTGGTGATTGATGAGGCCCATCAATTTTCTGACATTGCCACCCGCGCCTTGACCCTAGAGGTGAGTAATCTTGGTCTTAGGCGCTTGTTTAGCCGCATCCAAAAATTTTTTAATCCTGGTCCTGTTTTAATCCAAGCCGAGATCAGTGCCAATGAACTGTTTAGTTACCTGCTCGATCAGCCCAAGACGGCTTCGCGCCGTTGGAATGTGGATGGAGCCTTGGTGGGCAATCTCTATTTGCGCCTAGGAACCTTGGCGGATCATCTGCGGGAACTGCGCCTCGATCAAGGGATGCGTCCCCAGGATCTACAGGTGGCGCAAATGCGCCGGGACCGGACAGTTGACTTGCTCTTGGGGCACTGCGGAACCTTAAATACGCTCATGAGCCAAGAAGATACCTGGGTGCGTTGGGTTGATTATGCCCCAGCAAATCCTGGCAAACGGATCACCCTGTGCGCCGCCAGTTTAGATCTGAGCGCCCAATTGCGGGAATTTTTCTTTCAGCCTGAGTTGCCCACCAGTGTCTGGATGTCAGCAACCCTGACGACGGGAGCCAGTGATGCCTTTAGCTACTTTCGGTCCCAGATCGGTTTAGGCACAGGCATGGCCCTAGAGCAGGGCTTTGAGAGTCCTTTTGACTTTGCCGCTCAGGCCCTTTTATATCTGCCCCAAGCCAATTTGCCCGAACCCAATCACCCGGATTTTTTGTACCAGTCCCTAACGGTAATTGCCGAACTGATCCACGCCAGTGGGGGCTGTGCTTTTGTGCTTTTTACCAGTAGTACCGCCATGCGCTATTGCCATGAGTCGCTGTGCGAACAGATCCCTTTTCCCAGTAAAGTCCAGGGGGCTATGCCCCGCCGCCAACTGCTAGAGTGGTTTCGCCACACCCCCCAAGCGGTTTTGTTTGCGACGGCGAGCTTTTGGGAAGGGGTCAGTATTGAAGGGGATCAACTCCGTCTGGTGATCATTGACCGGATTCCTTTTCAGTCTCCTGGAGATCCGGTGTACGATGCGCGGGCCGAACGCTTGAAGCGCGAAAGTGGGGATTGGTTTAGTGATCTCGCCTTGCCCTATGCGGCGCTTAAGCTCAAACAGGGGGCCGGACGCCTGATCCGTACCCGCAATGACCGGGGTGTGGTAGCCATTTTAGACCCCCGCATGACCCGCAAAAGCTATGGTCGTATACTGATCCGCAGTCTGCCTCCCTTTCGGGTCAGCACGAATCCTCAGGATCTTGGCCCTTACTTTAGATCTGAGGGATCAGTTTAATGATTGTCGAAGAGCCAAGTGTGCGGAACCGGGGACTTGAACCCCGAAGCCCTTACGGGCACTAGAACCTGAATCTAGCGCGTCTGCCATTCCGCCAGTTCCGCAGGCCAAATTGGACCAAGTCCTATATTATCAAGTATGAGAACAAGAGATGTCAAATGACACAGCGATTGCCCGACTGGGTACGCCGATCAATTGGACGGGCCAGCGAGATCAGTACGGTCCAAAAGATCATCCGTGAGCGCCAGATCCATACGATCTGTGAAGAAGGGCGCTGTCCGAATCGGGCGGAATGCTATAGCCAAAAAACCGCAACTTTTTTGCTCATGGGTCCGGTGTGTACCCGTGCCTGTGGCTTTTGTCAGGTCACCAGTGGGCGGGGACTACCCTTAGATCCACTAGAACCACGCAAAGTCGCGGAATCCGTTGCCCTACTGGGTCTGAGCTATGTGGTCTTGACGTCGGTAGCCCGCGATGATCTTGCGGATCAGGGGGCGGGTTTGTTTGTGCAAACCATGCAGGCTATTCGTGAACTATGCCCCCAAACCCAAATCGAAGTGTTGACCCCTGATTTTCGGGGAGACCGGAGCGCTCTAGAACAAATTGTCGGAGCGCAGCCCGTGTGTTTTAACCACAATATTGAAACGGTAGAACGTCTCCAGCGGCATGTGCGACGGGCTGCGACCTACCGGACTACGCTTAAAGTACTAGAAATCGTTAAAGAACTTGATCCGCTACTGCCGACTAAGTCAGGGATCATGCTTGGACATGGGGAAACGGTCCTAGAGATCATCCAAACCCTAGAAGATCTGCGGGCTGTGGGCTGCGACCGTTTGACCATAGGTCAATATCTCCAGCCTTCCCAAGAGCATTTACCCGTTTTAAAGTACTGGACTCCCGCAGAATTTGATCATTTGGGCACCGTGGCCCGGGACTTAGGCTTTAGCGATGTGCGCTCAGGTCCTTTGGTGCGTAGTTCCTACCATGCGGGGCAAATGGCTTAGGTACGTTAAGGATC
>JANNOF010000203.1:0-2552 GCA_031398925.1 Gloeobacteraceae cyanobacterium SOY_34_metabat_371
CAACGATGTCGGGCGTTAAGTCAGCAGTGCGCTTTAATCAAGGGCTTGACGCATTACCATTGGTGGCCCCAGATTGACTAATAGTTGATTAACCGAGTTTGATATGATTCCCTATACTTGGGTACAGGCTCATAGGGCGGCAAAATCAGATCCCAGCGCTTGAAGATAACTTGTTTGGAGATAAAGATTGTGCCTAACTTCACTATCATCGAACCCCATGAACGCGACTTAGGTAGCTTTACTGTGCGGCGCATCCTACCTAACGCCCAATGCAAAATGGTTGGACCTTTTATCTTTTTTGATGAAATGGGTCCGGCTCAATTTGCCCCCGGTCAAGGCATGGATGTACGTCCCCATCCCCATATTGGTTTGGCAACGGTCACCTATTTATTTGAGGGCGAGATCTGGCACCGGGACTGTTTGGGTTATGTCCAACCCATTCGCCCTGGAGATGTAAATTGGATGACCGCAGGGCGGGGAATCGTCCATTCAGAACGCACCGGGCCAGAGGCAAGGGCCGCAGGGATCAAAATGCATGGCATCCAGTCCTGGGTTGCGCTACCCACAGCCCATCAAGAAGTAGATCCTAGTTTTCATCATTATCCCAGTCGTGATTTGCCTGAGCTTAAGCAAGAAGGTGTTCACCTACGGCTGATTGCAGGCAGCGCCTACGGATAGATCTCCCCGGTTGTAACCTTCTCTAAAATGTTTTATATGGATGCGGCAATGACGGCGGGCAGCACCCTAGTTATGCCCGAAGTATATCCAGAGCAAGGGATCTATCTTGTAGAAGGGCAACTTATGGTTGAAGACCAACTGCTTATGCCGCACCAAATGCTGATCAACAAAGCATCAGCACCGCTTACCCTCCGGGCCCTGACCGATACACGGGTCATGCTGTTGGGTGGTGAACCGCTTGATGGTGAACGAATCCAATGGTGGAATTTTGTCTCTAGTTCCCAGGAACGGATTGAGCAAGCTAAAACAGCTTGGATCAATAATCAATTTCTCCCGGTACCAGGGGAGACAGAATTTATTCCCCTACCTGATCATTGAATGAACTCTACAAAAAATCTCATTTTTGAATGCCTGGCTGAGGCCCATGCCGTCCACCTTTACCTCCCATTTTCTGATGAACGGATCTATACCTACATTCCCGGTGGGCGGCCCAAGTCCCTTGAATCCCTAAAGTGTGAATTTCGGAGGTTTGCCAGTGGCGCTCCCGCCGACAGTAACGAGATCTGGCTGAACTGGGCCATCCGCCATAGGGGGGACGGCCACTACATTGGAACGCTCCAAGCCACAAAATTTGCGGACGGTTTGCTTTGGCTGGGATATAAGTTAACGCCAACCGCCTGGGGTAAAGGCTACGCCACTGAAGCCCTAGGCTGGCTGATTACAGAACTTCGTCGGGATTTTGGGCACCACGAATTGCTCGCAGCAGTGGATACGAGAAATACAGCTTCCATTCGGGTTTTGGAACATTGCGGGTTTAAGCGTCTGCGCAGGGAAGTAGCAGAGCTTGACGGGGAGGTCACGGAAGACTACATCTATGCCCATAACTCCTATGGCTGATCCTGAAGTAAAACAAACAAAATGACAACAGTGAACACTTTTTAGGAACCCACTTGGCCTAAATTAACAAAGCCTTGCACATTGATCGGCTCCATGACTACTCTTTGGTCTGAACTTGCCCGCGAAAAAGGCATCCGCTACTTTTTGATCTCCTTTACGGATTTTTTTGGCATCCAACGCGCCAAACTGGTTCCAGCCCAAGCCATGGATACGATGGCGGTCAATGGGGCAGGCTTTGCGGGGTTTGCCGCTTGGTTAGACATGACCCCAGCGGACCCTGACATTCTGGCGATTCCCGATCCCACCAGTGTTTTTCAACTATCGTGGAAGCCCGAAGTCGCCTGGATGCCTGCGGATCTCTATACAACGACAGGGCTGCCCATCGCCCAAACCCCCCGCTTGGTCCTAAAACGGGTCCTCGATCAGGCCAAGGATCTGGGGTATGTAGTCCGCACGGGCGTAGAATGCGAGTATTTTTTACTTACTCCCGATGGTCAGCAGCTCTCCGATCCCCTAGACCGTCAAAGTAAGCCCTGCTATGACCAGCAAGCCCTAATGCGTCGCTTTGACGTCATTGCTGAGATCTGCGATGCCATGCTCGCGTTGGGCTGGGATGCCTATCAAAATGATCACGAAGACGCCAATGGTCAGTTTGAGATGAACTGGAAGTATGCCGATGCCCTAGTGACGGCGGACCGCCATGCTTTTTTTAAATATATGGTCAAGTCTATTGCTGAAAAGCACGGACTCCGGGCCAGCTTTATGCCCAAGCCCTTTGCCCATCTCACAGGCAATGGTTGTCATACCCATCTTTCTGTTTGGGATAGTACGGGAACGACGAATCTTTTCCATGATCCGGCTGGCGCCTTGGGGCTTTCTACCTTGGCTTACCAATTCATCGGCGGTGTTTTGCATTCTGCCCCGGCCCTCACTGCTTTTACCAATCCCACCATCAATTCCTACAAACGGATCAACGC
>JANNOF010000308.1:0-1769 GCA_031398925.1 Gloeobacteraceae cyanobacterium SOY_34_metabat_371
CCACTGCTCGCATTCAGGTCGCGCACGGTCAGATGAACCCGGACGATCTAGAAGAGACGATGCTCGGTTTTTACGAGCGAGAGTTCGATGTGCTGGTCTGCACCACCATTGTCGAGTCTGGTCTGGACATCTCCAATGTCAACACGATTATTATTGACAATGCCGACAAGCTGGGCCTGTCGCAGATGTATCAGCTTCGGGGCCGTGTGGGGCGCTCGCCGCGCCAGGCGTATGCGTATCTGATGTACCGTAAGAACAAGCTGCTCTCGACGGTCGCCGAGCAGCGCCTCGGCGCGCTCCGCGAGTTCTCGGACCTGGGTTCCGGCTACAAGATCGCCCTGCGCGACCTTGAACTGCGCGGCACAGGTAACCTGCTTGGGGCGGAGCAGAGTGGAACCGTCTCCCAGGTCGGCTTTGATCTGTTCACGCAGCTTCTGGAGCAGGCGGTCCGCGAGTACAAAGGCGAACCCGAGGACAAGACCCAGATCCCGCTGCCGACCGTCGATCTGCCGGTCGCTGCCGCGATTCCCGACAAGTACGTGCCGGGCGAGGCCCAGCGTATCCTGATGTACAAAAAACTCGCCGCGGTCCGCGACCGTGCGGATGTCGCGCGTCTTCAGGAGGAGTTCGAGGACCGATTCGGCGATCCGCCGCCGCCGGTCTGGAACGCGCTCGGACTGCTGCGCCTGCGCCTGAAATGCCAGGAGATCGGCATCGACGCCATCACGACCGACGCGAACAAGGTCCAGATCGTCTTCAAGAAGACCGTCAAGCTGCCGATCCACACCCTGAAACCGCTGACCGCCGCCTTCAAGTCGCAGGGCCACACCTTCACGCAGGACCGGGTCGCACTGCTGATTCAGTCATCCAAGGTGCTGCAGCAGGTCGAGGAGATGGTCGCTATCTTGGAAAAAGCCCTGCAGGAGAAGACCCCGCCGCGCGTGTCGCCGGGTGGCTCGGGGATCAGTGGTTCGGGTGCGGCACGAAAAGCGATTGGCGTGACTGGGCGGCGATAATGGACCTGGTAAATCGAGCGATGATCCGCTATGTCGTGGACGGACTGCACCAAGTTCAGCAGGACGGCAGCCCTTACGGCGTCTGGGTTACTCGCTACGCCCCGATTCCGGCAGACTTTTCCGGGGACAGCGTAATACGAACACGTTTGCTACGTGCTTGGTTTGTCGAGCCGGAAGGCAGCGTAAGGGAAGATAACTGCTCCTACCAACGTTTCCATGTAATGCAGCTTGATCAGCCGTGGTGCAGCAGGACGTGCCGAGAGCCGCCATCTCCGCCTATATCAAGATGCCATGATATCGCGTTTGCCACCTTCGCACCGTATGAGGACAGCAACGAGTTTTACCTGGAAACTATTTGGGGCGGCACTTGGGCGCGTGGAATGCGTGTTCAAGTAATTGAGGGGCAGGTGATTCCTACTCACAATCTGTGGCTGTCGTAGAGCATCTTTTAGAGCGGCTCGATCAGGACTTCGCCGCCTTCCGTGGCTTCGATGTCGAGACGATGACCCTCAAAAAGGTCCGAGCCAAGCAGCGCGTTTCCTTCCAGAACCAGCGCGGCTACCCGACGCCGCTTCCCGTCCCAATCAACAACGACGGAACAAACTTCACATTCAACATAAGAGCCATCCGCCAACATGCGGACCTGCATTCCTTTATAGGCGCCCCCTATCTGCCGACTGACGGAGGCAGGCAGAACAAGTTCACCTTCAAACCCGGTATCCAGAACAAATTCGATTTCATCAGTGCCGCTGA
>JANNOF010000394.1:0-7933 GCA_031398925.1 Gloeobacteraceae cyanobacterium SOY_34_metabat_371
GCACGACATCTGGGGGCGGAGCGACCAATAATGGTACTTTTTTTCAGGTTAACCCCAATACTGGATCCCTTGTGGTCCTGCGTTCTTTTCAGGGGAACAGCAGTGAAGGCTCCTTTCCCTTTGGTAATTTGATCCAAGCTAGGGATGGACAGGTCTACGGAACTACCTTATTTGGTGGGGCTTTCGGCCAAGGTACGGTCTATCGTTTTGATCCCGTATCCGGTAGTCTAAGTACCCTCGCTTCTTTTGGGGGTAGCGCCAATAGCTTTACCACACCCTTTGCCGGTCTGCTCGAAGCCGATGATGGCAACTTCTATGGGACCGCTACGTTTGGCGGAAACAATGAAGCCGGAGCAATTTTTCGTTTTGATCCGCTGAATCAAGCCTTAACTGCTCTCGCCGAACTCAATGAAACCGTAGGCCGCAACTCCTTAGCTCCCCTAATCCAAGCCAGTGACGGGTTGCTCTACGGAGTCGCTTCGGCGGGCGGTAGTGAGGGGGCCGGGACAATTCTCCGGGTAGACCCGGCGACAGGTGCGCTCACGGCGGTCTTTGATTTCGATGGAACCCTCAATGGTTCCGCGCCCCAAGGGGGATTGATCCAAAGTGCCGATGGAACGATCTATGGCACCACCAGTACCAATGGTGCTGCGCCTGATGATCTTTTTTTAGGTAAAGGTACGGTTTTTCAATTCAATCCCACCACTGAATTTTTAACTACCCTAGTGGCCTTACCCAGCGATAGTACCCTCGGATCAACCCCGGTCAATCGTCTTTTGCAAACCCCCGATGGCATACTCTATGGCACCACCAGTTTTGGTGGGACAGGTACCGGGGGAACTCTATTTAAACTCAGTGGGAGTCTTACCACCCTTTACAATTTTACGGGGGGCAACGACGGTCGTAATCCGGTTGTGGATCTGATCTTGGGTACAGATGGTCAATTGTACGGAGCCACCCAGGCCGGGGGGATCAACAATAAGGGCACCCTATTTCGTCTGGCCCTAGCCCCTGTCAATCCTTCCCAAGTGGCCCTCAGCCTTGATCCTGTCTCTCAAACCATAGCTTTAGGGAGCAGTGCGGTGTATGATGTCGCCGTCCAACGCACTAATTTTTCGGGTCCGGTAACCCTGGCAGTAACGGGAGTCCCCACGGGGGCAACGGTGGGGTTTAGTTCTCAACCGACGAGTGAAAATAGCGTCTTGGTTTCGATCAATGCCACCACAGCTACCCAGACAGGTACCTTTAGTCCCATCTTTACGGGGACGGCAGTGGGGGTAAAAAGTATTCCTGCCCAAGGACAATTGATCGTAGCCGGACCCACTGCTAGCGCGGATCTTTCAAGTCACGTCAGTTTTACCCGGAGTGGGTTGATCCGCATAAACCGGATTCGCCAGCAGATCACCGTGGAGAATACTGGTTCCCAAGCAATCCCTGGTCCCCTTTATTTAGCCCTCAACAACCTTACCCCAGGGGTACGGTTAACCAGTGGCCTGACGGGCACCAGTCCCTCCGGTGCGCCCCTAATCTTAGTAACGCCCGTGGGCCAAAGCCTCAACGCCAATCAGCGCATAACGGTTTTGGTAGAGTTTGAGAACCCTACCCCCAGCCCTTTGATCTACCAAGGCCAAGGCATTGACGGTGGATTTTTACCCGTCTCCCTTCAGATTACCGCTAGTGGGTTTTCGCAAATAAGCCGTGTACAACAACAAGTAACGATCAGAAACACTGGTACGGCCATGATCAGTGGTCCATTATTTTTAGCTTTGGCTAATCTCACACCAGGAGCTAATTTGATCAACCGCACTACTACGATCAATACTTTGCCTGCTATTGGACTAACAGCTACTTTTCTAACGCCGAATGCATCCTTGTTGGTAACCCTTGAATTGGATAATCCCACTCCGAATATTTTAGATTACACGCCCCAGTTGTTCCAAAATTCTTCCCCGTCTCGTTCCTGGCTCTTACAGCGGGAGCGCTAGAACTCCTAGGGCAAGGGCACACTCAATGGTCATTTTTACTAAGCGCCCCCTAGACCCCAGTTTATGGGGGTATAAGCGTTTTAGACACCCCCACAACGTGGGGGATAGGGAGCTGATCACCCGAACCTGTGATCCTTAAGGGCAAAGTAGGCGATACGCTTATAAATAGTCTGTATTATGTTATTCTTAATAGATAGCGCTGCGGACGTAATTCAGCGGTAGAATGTCAGCTTCCCAAGCTGAACGTCGTGGGTTCGAGTCCCATCGTCCGCTAGTTTGTAAAACTTTCTCCCAATCTCGAGCATAGGGTACAAGGCATATCCAGCAAGGATCGTGTCATCTTTTCATTATAGAGCGTAGTGATTAATAATGACACATAACGTACTAAAGTGATCCCTTAAGTAATGCAATTTCTGATGCAGATCCTATATTCTTGTATTTTAAACATACATTTTAAATTAGACTTTTATGTTACCTTTTAAAATTTTTGCCTGTGAACTACTTGTAGCATTTAATGCCAATTAATCAGACTACCTCTATTAATTTATTTTTTGTCCTAAGTATGGCTTAATTTTTTTTCTGGGCCGTTGATGTTCGCAATGATTTTAAATTAATCGAGCTGTCCATGCGTATGATCTTGCCCATACATCAATTGTGAGCATTTCGCACAAGTCCTTGCAGGATCTTGGCTACAGACTGAGTGAACTAGGAGAAGATTAAGCTGATCATCCTCATGCCAAGCGCAGGAATATCCATGAACCAGGGGAACCCTAAAGACCGCCGTTTCGCCGCAACCCTTACCCTTGCCGTCAGTACCTTTTTTATGTTTGCGATGTCTGTCATGCCCCTAGTCCAGTCCGTTGAACAAGGAGGTGCTGTAGACCTAATGATGGCAGGCGGTTCTTTAGTCTTGATTTTTGGACTCCTCCCCGCCTTGGTTCTGCTCTCCTCCGGGGTCGGTATGTATGCCATTTGGCGTTTTGGTACACCAGTTTCCCCACAGCTCCCTGATGAAACAATTAAACAAATCCAAGAGCGCCTGGTTAATCTTGAAACAATTATTAGCTATGAAGAAAAAGCTTTGCGTACCAAGATCGACCGTTTACGATCTGGCCTTGATGGTTGATCCCTAACGTTCCACCAGCAAAAAGTAAGGGGTACCCAGATATTTTTGCAGATCAGCCCGGAGGAAAAGGCTGGTCTAAGTTTTATAACGTTTGACGCACTATACGCTACAAAATTGTACTATCCCCTTCAGTTCCAGCTTAAGAAGCTAAATTCCCGTTCAGAACGTAGCGAATACCACTAAAATACCTGGGCAGGAATTTTGGTCCCGGTGATGAAACCGATTACACTCAAGCGCAATGTCACGATCCGCGCCATTGTTACGCCTCGTTTAAAAGAAGAAGCCACCCAGCAGCTCCAAACCGCCCTCAATCAAGTTGATGTGCAGATCCAACAACTTGAATTTCAAGGCAAACGGGCTATTAATGAAGTAGAACGGGCTTCCATCAAACCCCTCGGCCCCGAAGCGCAACAGCAAATTCAAACCATCCGGGGCCAGGTAGACGCTAAGAAAAATGAGTTTTTACAGCAAAAAAATCAATTTTTGCAACAACTCAACCAAGTCACGGCCTGGGAACTAAACCAAGAGATCGTCCAAGGTCAAGTGGAAAGCTTCTTCGAGATCAACGAAGGGGATAACTTAGTGGAACGTATGAACGTAGAACTTGTCCTTCAAGATGGCATTGTGGTGGAGATCCGAGGCACCCCTTAGGTCAAAAGTTAAGAATCTAGAGGGAACATTGCTGAAAATTGACACTCATCGTTAAATTTTGTTAACATTATGAGTGTGGCGTAGGCAGTAGGCAATGTCCAATCTCCAGATTTATGAAGATGAGTTACATGAGTCTGTAACCGTAGCCCTTACCAAGTCAGAACCAAAGCGGCGCGGGCGGCGGGTAGACACGGAAGATTCCGTAGGTCAATTTTTGCGGGAGATGGCCCGTTACCCGCTCCTAACGCCGGAGCAGGAAGTGGAGTTGGCTCGGGTGATCGCCGCAGGCGGTCCTAAGGCTGAATCCGCAAAACGCCGTTTAGTCCGAGCCAATCTGCGTTTGGTCGTTTCCATCGCCAAAAAATATCTAAATCGCGGCGTACCTTTTTTGGATTTGATCCAGGAAGGGTCCATTGGCTTAATGCGGGCTGCTGAAAAATTTGACTATGAACGGGGCTACAAATTTTCTACCTACGCCTACTGGTGGATCCGCCAAGGGATCACGAGGGCCATTGCTTCCCAAGCCCGCACCGTGCGTCTTCCGGTACATATGGTAGAAAAACTTAATCAAATTAAACGGGTCCGCCGGGAACTAGTCCAAGAGCATGGCCGCCGACCGACCAAAGAAGAACTGGCAAAAGCCCTAGATCTAGATGAAGACAAGTTAGATGAGATCCTAGAGGCGGGACGTAAAACCCTTTCCCTTCATGTGCGCGTCGGTAAAGAAGAAGACACGGAATTGATGGATCTCATCGAAGATCAACACAACGTCGGGCCAAATGTCACCCTCGACAGCAAACTTTTACAAGAACAAGTGGGCACAGCCCTCGCCCAACTCACCCCCCGCGAAAGGGAAATCGTGATGTTGCGCTTTGGGATGGTGGATGGCAAAGATTACACCCTGTCGGAGATTGGGGATATGTACGCCCTTTCCCGTGAACGGGTGCGGCAGATCCAAGCCAAGGCGATGCGAAAATTGCGCCATCCGCGCCGTCAAGCACTACTCAAGGATTGGGTTGTAGAGTAGCCCGGTAGCCAAGGGTGGGGGTTTCGTGGTTAACTAGACGTGGTTAGCCCGGATCAAGCAGTTTATGATTTCCAGCAATGATTTTCGTACTGGTACCACCATTGAAATTGATGGGCAAGCTTGGCGCGTCGTGGAATTCCAGCACGTCAAGCCTGGGAAAGGTTCGGCGTTTGTACGAACCAAGTTAAAAAATGTTCAAACGGGTAACTCCAACGAGAAGACCTTCCGGGCTGGGGAAATGCTGCCCGTTGCGGTGGTTGAAAAGAGCGAAATGCAATTTCTCTATCCTCAAGGGGACGTCTATGTTTTCATGAACATGGAGTCCTATGAGCAGATGGAGATCAAGCCTAGCGACATTGGCTCCGGCGTCAAATACCTTAAAGAAAGCATGACCTGTAATGTCATGACGTACAACGAGGCTGTGATTGGCGTAGAATTACCCAATGCTGTGGTACTTGTGATCACCGAAACTGATCCTGGGGTCCGGGGCGACACTGCTACCGGGGGCCTAAAGCCCGCTACCCTCGAAACAGGAGCGATGGTCATGGTTCCGTTGTTTGTTGCCCAAGGCGACAAGATTAAAGTTGATACCCGTACTGACACCTACCTGGGCCGCGAGCAGTGAAGTTTGAGCTTTCTGAGATCCGTGAACTAATTGCCATCCTCAATAAGACGGATGTCACTGAACTAGAGCTTGAGAGCGAAGGTTTTCGCCTGCTGATCCGCAAGGAAGCGATTCAGCAGGTAGCCGTTACGCAAGTGGCCCCGCTACCTGCATCCAAAGCAATCGCGCCAGCTCCTGGCAATTCCAGCATGCTAGAAGTCAAGGCCCCGATGGTAGGGACGTTCTACCGTGCCCCCTCCCCTGAAACGCCTCCCTTTGTGGAGATCAATGACCGGATCCGGGTGGGACAGACGCTGTGCATCATCGAAGCCATGAAGCTAATGAATAACATCGATAGCGAAATGGCCGGACGGATCACGGAAATTTTAGTTGAAAATGGACAGGCCATTGAGTTCGGACAAGTAATTATGCGGATCGACCCAGAACTCCCGGTTTGATCTGGCGGTAATTGCTACTAGCCAGTAGACCATTCATCGGTCAAGCTGAGCTAGAAGAGGAACCGTGCCCATGCCGACCTATGCGCTTAACCTGCCCCCCTGGGCTAAGCAATTTCAACGCCTTATACCCCCCGCCGCTAAAATACGGCCCGAAGAATCGGTTTCCCTACGGGCTTTGGTGCAGATCTTGGTCTGTATTGGCATTGTGGCCACGGATGTCGCAGCTTGGGGCATAAATAGTAGTGGGATTCCCACGGGTCTGTGGGCCGTACCTTTAAGTATTGTGGGAGCGATTTTTAGCTGGTATCGCCGCGCTGAGCGCAATGTTCCTGTCAAATTTTTGTTAGCCGTTGCGATGCTGGCGGCCCTAGCCTATTTCTTTATCAATATTCTCTCTACCCCCAATGATACCCGGTTGGCCCTGGCAACTTTATTGATCCACCTCCAGGTGATCCATAGTTTTGATCTGCCCCAACGTAAGGACTTGGGCTATTCGATGGCCATTGGGTTGGTACTCATAGGTGTGGCGGCAACCTTGAGCCAGACCCTTGATTTTGCCCCTTGGCTCATCGCCTTTACGGCAATTTCGATCCCGATGATGATCCTCGACTATCGTTCCCGGTTAGGACTTAGTGCCCGGTTTGAGGTCAAGGAGCTGCCTTGGCGAGCCCTAGGGCTGTTGGCAAGCCTGAGTTTTTTGTTGGGTGGGCTGATCTTTGTGTTGCTCCCACGCTTTCCGGGTTATCAAATCCGCTCCTTTCCCGTCAGTGCCAATATCCCTGTCCCCGAAAACTTTAATGCCAGAATTCGCAATCGCGGATTCCCAGAGCAACTGGCTAAGGGCGCACGGGGCAAACAAGAGGGTGATCAAGACTATGGATCGGGTGGAACCGCTTCACCAAGGGCCTATTTTGGTTTTAACGAAGAGATCGGCCTAGACGTGGCGGGGGTCTTAGAACCAGCACTGGTGATGCGGGTACGCTCCCAGGGCCGTGCTTTTTGGCGGATGATGGCCTTTGATGAATATACCGGCACCACCTGGAAGATCCGTAATACCAATACGATCAGTATTGCGCGTCAGCCTCCTTTTGGGGTGATTTATCTGTCGGCTAATTTGACCCGGCTGCCCACCCAGTCCATTGTCCAGACGTTTACACTGGTGGGGGATCTGCCCAATTTGATCCCGGCGGCATCCTGGGCCCAAGAGCTTTATTTTCCTACGGATCGCATTGCCTTAGATGGCGTGGGCAATCTACGCGCACCCATTGAGCTTTTATCGGGTTTAACCTACACAGTGGTGTCTTCGGTGCCCCTGCGGGACCGTGCGGTACTACGCACGTTCAAAGAACGCTACCCAGAACGGATCACCAAGACCTACCTCCAATTACCTAAGGCGATTGCCCCTAGAGTCGGTGAACTCGCCAAAAAGATCACCGCCGAAGCCCCAGGGGACTATGAAAAAGTCTTGACCTTGACCCAATACCTCAAGCAAAATTACACTTTGGGGAACACAATCCCGCCCTATGGCACCGAACGGGATGTGGCAGATGCCTTTTTGTTTGGCACCAAAGGCGGTAGACCGGAGCATTTTGCGACAACCCAAGTGGTCATGCTGCGGGCTATGGGCATTCCGGCCCGTTTGGTAACCGGGTTTATGCCAGGGGAATTTAACCCCTTCACGGGCTATTACGAAGTGTGGAATACCGATGCTACCGCTGTCGTCGAAGCCTATTTTCCAGGCGCAGGCTGGTTTAGTTTTGATCCGGTACCGGGGCGTGAGCTGACTCCCCCTTCGCCGGATCAAGCGGAAACTTTTGGGGTGGCTCAGGATTCTTGGCAGAAATTGCTTACTTGGCTCCCGGCTCCGATCAGCCAAGTCCTAGGCTGGATCTTTGGGAGCATAACCGGGCTAATCGCAGGGGTCTTTGCTTGGGCTGGGGCGTTAGTGCTGGATCTGGGCTGGATCGGTGTGGTGATCTTAGTTGCCCTCTTAACCGCAGTCGTGCTGTTGGGCTGGGGTGCTACCCAGGGTTGGCAGGTGTGGTACAAACACAGACAGCTACAACAACTGCCGGTAGCCCA
>JANNOF010000008.1:0-5081 GCA_031398925.1 Gloeobacteraceae cyanobacterium SOY_34_metabat_371
GCCGTTGTGATTAGACACTGGGCTGTATCAGAACTTCTCCGCGATCGCCCCCATATTGCGAACGGTAAGTTCAGTTAGTTTTCGGTCTCAATGTTTAGTCCCAGCCAGTTTTTGGTGAGTGGTAACGGTTGAGTGGTCGTAGGTGCAGGTTGAGGTGAGATGTCCCAGGAGGTTGGGGGGCGATCGCGGAGAAGTTCTGATACAGCCCAGTGTCTAATCACAACGGCAGACTAACACCGCGTTGGTGCGGACGGCATAGAAATGGTCGGCAAGCGTTCAAGCTTACATACCGCCGCACAACTTCCCGTTAGCTCGCTTAAGTCCCTGGTTGGGACAAGCATTTAAGGTTACTTGAGAACATTCTTCATAACTTATCGACCACCAGAAACATATAGTAGTTGTTCCTTAATGTACTGAACACATCCCACCAACCAAGAATACAGCAGAGCTTCTTGGTCAATAACAATCCTATGGGTGCCTCCATTAACATGCCACTGAGATGCCATAGCAAAATGAAATTTAGTTTCAAAGTCCCAATCGTTTTCTTTTAGACTTGCCTGCTCATTTTCTGTGGTGTTCTGTCCTAAGTCCTCTTGAAAATCATTCTCTCTTTCACCAGAATTAAACTTCTCTACAAAAGTTCCAAAATCTTGTACTTCATCGGCTTCAATCAGAGATTCAAAATCTGATGCTGTAGCATCTAGGTTTCTAACTTGAAATGATTTATAGACGTGCCAATGAGGTTGTGCGTGATTGTTATCGTCTTTCAGAATATCCCATTCTGCCCGAAGTAATGGTTCTTTTTTATTTTCACTAGCTAATCCCTTAAAAACCCTTATGCTAACCCCTGAGAATTGAAAGCTTTGAGGAGTAATCTTTTGCTTAGATTGGCTAAATATAGGTAAAAAAGTTAACGATATATTGAGCCAGTAAGAACTAGATATAGTCGAAAGTAGAGGAACTATGTAATGTGTATTACCTCTATCATCAGTTGTGATAAGACTGCTTGAATCCCTAGTAATAAGAGCAAAAATATGGCGCTGCGAATCTTGCTGTAATGAAATAAAATCTAACTCGCGTTTATCCAGTAGAGGCTTAAGTTTACTTTTACAAGATTGCAAAACCTTGCTAGTATCAATAACTGAAAATCGTATAGGTTTTTGGCGAGAAGTTTTACCCATACTTAGAGTTCTAAGAGTGAAGTAGTATTGCTCGGCAACTGATATAAAGATAGAACTAACTCATTTAAGGCTCTGTCATCAAAATCTTCACCAGAACTAATTAAACCGCCAATTTTATGCAAGGATTCGAGAGTGTCCACATCTAAATTACTAGCAGTTAAATCAGGGATTGGCATATTTTCAATATATCGAATTGACAAGTTCCACTGACCTCTACCTACATGATTAGAGACAGAAGCCAACAAATTATTTATAAAAGGACAAGACAATATTGCAAGGTAAGCTAATCCAAGATTCTCAGGGAAAATACT
The DNA here is from genome assembly GCA_031398925.1 of Gloeobacteraceae cyanobacterium SOY_34_metabat_371. Taxonomy (GTDB): domain Bacteria; phylum Cyanobacteriota; class Cyanobacteriia; order Gloeobacterales; family Anthocerotibacteraceae; genus JANNOF01. The sequence continues at coordinate 1,493 of JANNOF010000008.1, forward strand.
CGATTTTTTCAAAAACCAAGCATATCCTTGAACAGCAATATAGTCACCTGAGCTATCCCACCCAAAAGAGCCTGCTTTGCCAAAGTAAGTCGATACTATTTTGGGTGCTTTTTCAACCTGCCATGTCCTGTGTCTATTGAGAGTCCACCAGTTTTCCTCACTCTTACCCGTCCTATTTAAAAGCTTAGGCTTATTTGGCTCTAAATAGATTTTATAGTAAGAACCTAAAAACCTTTCTAAATCGTCTTCTGAGTTAATTTCGGGTAGCTCATCTCCATAAGGATAAAAGACATAGGAGACATTAGATAACCGTCCTTTATTTATAGACTCAGTTACTATTGCAGGTCTAAAAAACTTCTTTTCTCTTTTTGGCAGATCATTAAAAGCATCTTCAGCCAAGAGAAATGTAGAGTTATAACCTGTCAAAACACCCTGTTTAATTTCAAAGACATCTTTTACTTTTGAAAAATGTTCAAGTTCTCTTAGCAAAGAGAAAGCTTTATAAGAGCGAGGTGACCAACTAATAACATTTTCACTTAGCGATGGATTCTCATAAATACTGAATCCACTCTTATCCACTATGTTAAATGGATCTCTTCCATAGTAATTATATCTTCGCAAAGCGCGTAAAACAGCAGAAGACGATTCTAATTTATGATCAGCCCATAGTGAGAGCGCAGACTTGTTATTTTTGGGAGACTGAGCAACCAAAATTGCAGTATCTATTTCAGCATTTGAAAAAAGAAGATGATTTCCCAACTTGCCAACTAGATAAAGATCGATCTGCGAAAGAATTGATTCTCTGATTTTTAGATGTGACTGAGCATCTAAAATAGAAGCGGGTAAAATACAAGCGATAACACCCTTTGAGGAAATACTTTGTACTCCTTTCCATAGGAAAACACTCGAAAGATCTGGAGTTTTCTGCATCAAATCACCTAGTGATTCCTTCACCAGTTCTCTCTGCTTTTTATTCATATTGTTCCAAGATAGGAAAGGAGGATTCATCAGAATAATATCTACATTATTGCTCCACTGGTGGGTTCTATCCAAAGAATCTCGGTGGCATATCTCAACATCTATTGAGAATTGGTTACTGATTTTGTCCTTTTCATACAAAAGAATAAATCTCGCCATGTCGATGGCTGCTGGTGAAACATCCCAACCTTCAAGCCTTACTCTTCCCTGATAATTTTTCAGAGACAGTTGCCTTAATATTTCCTTAAGGAAAACTCCAGAACCACAAGCAGGATCAAACACATTTAAGGTGGGTGGCAATTCACCTACTGCATTCAAAGCTTCCTCAACTAATGTTCGCGCTATTGACGGTGGCGTATAGTGTATTCCAACAAAGCTAGTCTCTTTCTTAACTGTTACAGGATCAGGCAATAAACCTGGCAGAGGCAGGAGCAGTTGACTCTGATTAAATGTATAAGCTTCATAATGCGCTTCTTGAAAAAGCGTACCTGAAGCATGACGAAGTAGTAGAGAAATATTAGGTCTTAAGCCATAAAAGCTAGTTCCAGCTTTTAAGCTATCTATTAGCGATTCCCAATCGGAATCATTAACTGAAGCGATGGATGATTGAATGTCAGAAGCCAGTCCCCATTTCTCTAGGTTTAATTCATTGCGGTTAACATCATCTGCTACACAGGCTAATAGGTAAAGAAAAGCCTTTAGAGACTGCTGACCGTCAAAATCACTTCCTAATACACTTCTAAGAGTTCTGAAAGTTTTAATTGCAAAAGAAATAATAGATAGATCTCTTGAAGGCTGATCCTTTTGCAGATAGGTATAAAACTTCCCTAGATTGTCTTCAACGCTTTTCTTTGTGTATCGCTCTAAAGAAGATGGTTTACTATCCCATCTGTAAACTTCTACAGTATTATTCGAGAGCTTGACATAATGCCCGACATCTGAGGACCATGCTAGATTACGTGGGTCTTCATCATTTGATTCAGTACTTAAGTCCAGGCAAAAGTTTCCTACTCTACCATTAAGGAGAATTACTTTGTCATTTTGATTTTGAAGACTAAACAAAGGTACTGGAAGCAAGCCAAGTTCTAGCTTCCAGTACTCAAGCGAGTTGATCTCCAAACTACGTGACATAGGAATCTCATTCTAGCTCATACCTCTTACAGATTTTATGCTATCTTAGATCATTTGTATCTAGTCAGCCGCACTTTCTCTTTAATCCTTAGCCTTGATGTAGCAGCCAGCGAGCTAACACTGCGTGGCAGCGGACGGTTGAAAGCCGCTTGTGTTGAGTTCAAGGTTATCTACCGCCGCTGCACTTCACCGTTAGGTGTACTTAACATCAGTAATATATGACAGGAATTAGGCACCACATACTACCGAGATTTTTGCTTAAGGGATTTGCTAGTCAAATCAATGGCACAAAGGTATTTACTTGGGTATATAGAAAAAACAGTAAGGCTTTTGAAGCTAGTACTAAAGATGTCAGTGTCGAAAAATATTTTTATGGTAAAGACGGAGAGACAAATGTCGATCCTGAAATTACAGAGCTGGAAATAGAATTTGCAGCTCTGTTGACTGAACTTAGAGAATTTTCGAGTAAAGAAGAGGTGACTGATCCGAGAGTTGCAGAATTTATTACTCATCTATGTATTCGCACAAAGCATCTCAGGGATTCGCTTCGTGAATCAACTGAATTTCTGCTTGAAAGTCTAGAGAAATATTTGTCAGATTTCGGAAATCTTAAAGGACTTATTCTCCACGATCCTCAAATAATGGAAAATGCTTTCGAGGCAAAGATCAAGGACTTTAAAATGCCACGGCATCAGAAAGACATGATAATGGCTTTATTGCCATCTATGGCTTCCACTCTTCTAGATCAGCAAAAATCGGAATTTCAGTTCCTAGCCAAAGCGTTTTTTACACAGATTCAAGAAACTCTACCAACAATGCTGAGAGAGACCCACATAACAACTCTTTCAAAAGAATTAATTCCAGAACCTCGTGTTGGAAATTACCGTTCTCTAAAATGGTTTGTCCGTCATTCAAAAGTTCCGCTTATTCTTGGAGATGTTGGCTGCTTATTTGAAGTTTCAGGAAATAGATATACATCCTTAGACAGTAAAGATGAATTAAAGAACGTGTTTTTGCCAATTTCATCTCATCAGATGTTGGTAGGCACATCATCTAATGTTGCACCACAAATTAATTTTCAGTCTCTCAAAAAAGCATATGTTAAACGAAGTCGAGAGTATTTTATTTGCTCTGAATCCTCAACGGAGATGGCTTCATTGGCATCAAGTATTGGAGAAGATACAGAAATCATAAGTAAAACAAAGCTAGAACAGATGATAAAAGAGATTCTATTGAAAAAGAAACCATAATTTAGTTATGCGGTCAATTTTATTATCAGTCCTGCCGGTAGATAGATTGTAAGCAACCGTACACCTAACAACCCGATTGGAGCGGACTAAATAGAGTTAGTCGGTGGTGTCTCGAAATTAATCGGCAGCCGCTCAATCGAAATGTTAGCCTGCTGCGTTACGAAGAGGAGTAGTTGTTCCGATACTAGTGGGAGAGCGTTCGGCTTTGCCGTCTCGTAGAGAATCGCCCC
>JANNOF010000205.1:0-12068 GCA_031398925.1 Gloeobacteraceae cyanobacterium SOY_34_metabat_371
GGTCCCACATGATCCTTTGCCCCCAAATTTTTTGTATTTTACGCGTGAATTGGTAACCGCTTTCAGGATCTCATCCCAGATCAAGCCATTCAAGAAGTTGCTGGGTCGTTAGCATTAATCCAGTTAAGGCTGGTATTACGGGCAAGACCTGATCATGACGATAGATCCGTAGGGATTGATTCGGCTGAAAAACTAAGATCAACGCCTCATCGGGATCAATCAACCAACCCAAAGTTGTGCCCTGTTCTAGCAAAAAGATGATTTTTTCAATCACCAAACTGGTATTTTGCTCAGGAGAAAGAATTTCAATCACCCAATCAGGGGCCGATAAAAACCGATTAGCAATTCTTCCCCGCGCATCTTTGGGTATGCGATCCCAGGTGAAAACCGCCATATCCGGCACCAAAGAACGCCCACCGACGGTACACCGTAATTCAGTTAGGGCAAGGGCTATCTTTGGGGGTTCCCCTTGGAGATTGATCACTGCGGCAAGTTTTGATTGCAGACGACTGTGCTGTCCTTGGGGCATGGGCTTCTCCAAGATCTGATCATTGCTATACTCACGGGCCGGTTTTGTTTCGGGTAGCGCTAAAAACGCCTCAAGGGTAAGGTGTGCCGGGATCGGTACAAGGGTGGTCATGGCTGACTCCTCGATCAGGATTTATCTGGTTCCATGCTTTCTGAATCATACACAGACCGCTATCTTAACGATCCTATGATCCAACGGTGCCAAACATTGATCAGCAAAGAGAGCAGGACGGGACCTAGGACCAGTCCGGGGGGACCAAAGGCCAATAGCCCACCCAGGACGCTCAAAAACATCCCCACAAAAGGTAACCCCGTGCCTTGACTGATCAGCGCCGGTTTTAAAATATTTCCCACCGGGACGATCACCAATTGTGACCAAGCGACAACGATAAGGGCTGGGATGATCCTGCCTTGGAGGACAAGCCAAAGGGTCACGGGCAGCCAGACTACTAAAGTAGGGATCTGAAAGAGCGAGGCTAACGTAATTAAAGTCCCGCAGAGTACGGCACCTTCAACGCCAACTAACGCAAAACCCAGGGTTCCAAGGGAGCCCTGGACTAATGCTGTCAGGCATAGCCCTAAAATTACTGCCCGTACAGTAGGCACTAAGGGTTGAAACAGGACGTGCAAGGGTTCCCCACCTAGCCGCTTGAGGCTCTGATCCCAAAGGATGCTATAGCGTTCGCCCTTAAGATATAAAAAATAACAGGTCAAAAAGGCTAACCCCAGGGTGAATAAAGTATTAAGTATCTGTTGGCTCAAGTCCACAGCCCGGAGCGTAAAATTTTCTCCTTGGGCCGTAAGTAGTTGGGGCAGATCCTGCCGTATTTTTTCATAACGGTTAACTAACTGTGGTCCTAAAATCGGTATCTGGGCTAAGGTCTGCCCATCGATGCGAACCGTAGTTATAAGTTTTGTTGTATCACTAACTAAAGCGCTTGCCAAAAAGATCACCGGGATCGCAAGGCTCAGGGCTAAGCTCACCGTCAGGATCAGGGCGACCCAGCCTTTATGTTTAAGTCTTTGCTTAAGCCACAGAAATAGGGGCCAGGTGATCAAAGCCAGTACCCAGCCCCAAAAAATCGCCCCTAAAAAAGGTAGCAAAATGACTAGGCCAACCGCTAAAAGCCCACTGATCACTACCAACCAAATTAACCGCTCAAGCAAGGTCCGTTGGGTCAAGAACACACGATCCTCACGTGGGAACGGTCGAATTGCTTAGGCTCCAGTTTTCTCAAATCAAACCGGGGATCAATACCTTCTATAAGGTTATTTATTCCCCTATTACCCCGATCTTAAAATAATCACCATAGGAGCAGCATATTAAGACTCGGTTATGCAAAGGAGGCACCGAGACCCGTGGTAAATTGCTAGAAAACCCACTTAGCCCCATGAACCTCCAAGCCCTGATCTTTGATGTAGATGGCACCCTCGCGGATACCGAGCGGGATGGACACCGTATTGCTTTTAATCGGGCCTTTCAGCAGGCAGGGCTAGATTGGGATTGGACCGTTCCCCTCTATGGCGAACTGCTACAGGTGACGGGGGGCAAGGAACGAATCCGTTTTTATTTAGACCGCTACCGGACTGATTTTGTACGTCCCACCAATTTAGATCTGTTTATTGCCGGATTGCACAAGGCCAAAACTGCCCACTATGTCAAACTTTTAGCCGAGGGCGGGATCCCCCTACGGCCTGGGGTCAGACGCCTTTTAGAAGAATGTCGTAGTCACGGTATGCGCATGGGCATTGCCACCACCACTACCCCCGAAAATGTCACGGCCCTATTAAATACCACCTTGGGCGGTACGGACTGGTTTGAAGTGATCGCGGCGGGGGATATCGTACCTGCCAAAAAACCCGCCCCGGATATTTATTACTATGCCCTCGAAAAAATGGGCCTCAACGCCAAAGACTGCCTTGCGTTTGAGGACTCAGAAAATGGACTCCGCTCTAGCCTAGGGGCTGGCATTCCCACGGTGATCACCGTCAATGACTACACCGCACACCATGATTTTAAGGGCGCAGTACTGGTGATCGATCATTTAGGCGAAGTAACCGAGCCGTTTACTATCCTCGCCCATGATCCGGGACCAACCCTCTATTTAGATCTGGCTTTGGCCCATCATTTACATCAACAAGCCACCCAGGGTTAGTGGTTATGTACCCAGTAGTCGTCTTTGATTGGGACGGGACTTTATTTCAGTCCCAGGGCTACAAAGGGGAAAACCTAGCCGTGGTCTTCCACGAATTAGGCATTCCTCGCGAAGTAACCCTCCAGCGCTACAGCGAACTCACGGGCAATCCCCGCCGGCGGATCATGGATACGATCTACCGCGAGCACTCCGGTGGTCCTTTGAGTCCGACCCTGTATGAGCAGCTCAGTGGGCAGTTTTCAGCCCTTAATTTAGTCTGTGGGATCAGCTCAGTACTTTATCCCGAAGTCCTAGAGGTGCTAGAACACCTCCACCGTCAAGGCACCCGATTATTTATTTCCTCCTCGGCTGCCCCCGAAGAATTAGAGCCTTTAGTGGCGCATTTTCGGCTAGAGGGCTTGATCGAGAACAGCTACGGTAGCCGTCCGGGTTTTAGCAAAGGCCCCGAACACATGGCGCGGATCTGTCGGGATACAGGCTACGCCCCCGATCAAGTGCTTTTTGTGGGCGATGATCTAGCGGATATGGAATTAGCCCAAGCCGCAGGGGTTGCCCGAATTCGGGTGGTCCGTGAGGCCCACACTAAGTCCGCACCCTATGCGGTGATCCCCAATTTGCGTGACCTGGTTTTTGAAGTTTAAACGATGCTTGTCCTCCTGAGAACAGTGGGCTAGGCTAGTAGTAGGCAGCGGCAGCAGTAGGTAATGAACGAAACAAATCCGTACGCCATTTTGGGTGTCGAACTGGGTACACCTTTTGAGGAAGTAAAAACAGCTAAGGACCGCCTGCTGTTAGGACTAGAAGATAATGACCGCCAGCGTCAAGTGGTAGAAGCCGCCTATGATGCGATTTTGATGCAACGGCTACAGTTACGTAAAGAAGGTAAGGTTAAAGTCCCCGACCGGATCCGTTTTCCTGAAGCTGCGACCCCCGCTCAACCGGCTCCGATCAAAGCAGCTCCCCGTAAATGGTGGACCGATTGGCTTGACCAGCCGACCCCCAATGATTTACTCCGTCCGGGAGTTACTTTTGGTGGATTAGGGGTCTTGTCTTTTGTACCCAACTTTCAACCAGGGCTAATTCTTTCGCTTGCGCTGATGGGTGCGGTTTATTTTCTATTCCAAAAAAGCCGTAATTTTCTACGGGCCTTTGGGCTGGCTCTAGCAGGGCTACTTTTAACGGTGATCCTGGGGTATCTGCTGGTATCTGGGCAGCTATTTCCAACCATCGGGGTTGCCTTGATCCTCGCGCTCTATCTGGCCTGGGTGTGCTACCTCAAATAGCCCTTGGCACTGCTCTGTGTTGGATGTATTTGGACGGGGCAGACCAAAATCGTGATCAAACAGAACCCAAGCTACAGCCCGCCGCCTATGGGGGGCAGACGAGCTTGAGTGTGGTGATCCCGGCACGCAACGAAATCCATAATCTACCGCGCCTTTTGGATAGCCTATTAGTCCAAAGCTATATTCCTGATGAAATTTGGGTAGTGGATGACCATTCCACCGATGGTACAGGGGCAATAATTACCGACTATCAAAATCGTGATCCCCGCATTCAAGGCATCTCAGGCCAGCCCCTACCGCCGGGTTGGACGGGCAAAAGCTACGCCCTCCGTCAAGGGGTAGACCGTGCTACGGGGGAATGGATCTTATTTTTAGATGCCGATACCTATTTAACGCCCCACTGCATCGGCTCTGCCCTAGCCTTAGCGGAAGCGGAGTCTTTGAGCTTACTTTCGTTGACAGCCAACCAAGAGGCCCAAACCCTCTGGGAACAAGCAGTCCAGCCGACGATCTATGCTTTGCTCAACCATCAGTATCCGTTAAAAGGGGCAATAGCGGCCAACGGTCAATTTATATTGGTCAACAGTGCCCAGTATCAGGCCTGTGGTACCCATAGTGCGGTGCGTAGTCAGATCGTCGAAGATGTAGCCCTGGCCCAAGCCTTTCACCAAGCCGGGTTGCGGATAGCTTTTGTCAACGGTACTGAGGTTTTTCGGACGCGGATGTACCAGGATCTGGCGGGTTTATGGGAAGGCTGGAGCAAAAATAGCTACGGGTTGTTTAGCCCCCAAGCCCTGACTACGGCCCTCCAGTTAGGAATCCGTACCGTGCCTTGGATGGGGGTCGGCTGGGCCTTTCTGCGGGCTGATGGGTGGGGGCTAGTCAGTCAAGGAGCGGCATTAGGGGTTGCCCTCACCTGTGATGCTCGGATCCGGGCCCGTCAGGGCTTTGATCCCCAGACCGTATGGCTACAATTACCGGGTGCGCTGTTGACCACAGGAATCTTGCTTAATAGTGCGCTTAAAGCGTTACTAGGTGCTGAAACTACCTGGAAAGGCCGCCGCTACAGCGCTAAAATACACTCATGATCATTGGAAGCCTGATAGGGGGGCAGGCATGATTTTTCCCCAGATTACCTTAGCCGTGGGCGATGCCCTGGAAGATTCCTATGCTTATATCCTAGAACGCTTTATTGAAACTGGTTTGGCCCCCCAACCGTTAGAGGATGTTACCCGGCAATTGCCCTGTGGCGACCGTATAGCGCTATTTACCCTCCACGGCTCAAATCGGATCCATATTTTTGTGGTGGTCACCGATCCCTGGGAAGAAGAATTGTTAGTAGACTTACTCAATAGCCTGCTCAGCCTACGCCAATCGGCCTTACCCCAACGCTTAATGTTTCATTTTTTCTCGGCGCATCCCCTCCCCGAAGCCTTGGGGTACATTTTTGGTGCGGACCTACGGGCGGATCTAGAGTGCGATGCCCTCGTTGAGATCCGCTTTGAATTTGGGCCAGATACCCCTGCGGACCGACCAGGATATTTAGCTCGGCAATGTCAATGTTGGATCCAAGACCATTTTCACCACACCCTCTATCCGCAACGCCTTGAGACCCTAGCCTGGATCAATCAATTGGTGTTAGAGCAACTACGCGACCCGGTTTTACCCCACGAGACCGTAGAAGCTCCGAGTTATGAACCGGTGAACTCGTTGATTGCCCTAGGTTGTTTTGTAGGGGAAGTATTGGCCCATCAACCCCAGCTCCAAGGCCGTTGGGTCCGCAATACCTGGGCTGAGGGTATGGTCCTCCAACTCTGCCCCCAGCTTCCTAAAAATCGCTCCTGGTTGAGTTGGCCCGAACCCAATCCTGGCAACGACTCAGGTGACTGGACGAACTCGATCATTATCGATCCCGTAGGCAAGGTTATCAAACTCTTTAGGGAAGGGGCGGCGGAAGACCTGACCGTATTTGCTGAAGTCGTCCTTAGCCGCTTAGAAGTGCGCTGAAATACGGATCTGCGGTAATAGCAAAACTGAGTAGTTCCACTGTCGATAGGAACTACAAGGACTCGTAGTATATGGGGAGGAACAAAAAGGCTACCCCCCATGAATCATGAATCAAGCAAAGCAGCATTTATCCTCCAGCAAGGATTAGTCAGCCCTAAAGAGTTAGACGTGGCGCTCCGTTTTCAACGGGTAAGTTATGGCCCCCTAGAAATGATCCTTTGGAAATTAGGTCTCTGGGATATCGATCAATTGGCTAATTTTTATCAAATTGCTCCATGATCCAGCCCCTTAACGACGGTTTGGATCAGTTAACCCAGAGCACATCAGGGAATCTTAGAGAAATGGCTTAGGGCATGATCGCAACAAAGCTACAACTTCCCATGACAGTAGGCCGGAGCTTGTGTAAGAATGCAAATGAAATTGCGTGAATCGGGTCGCCGGAATTACCCTATGTTTAATTTTCGCTTAACTGTTGCGGGCAGCACCCATGTGGGTTGCGTACGAACCAATAACCAAGATGCCTATTGGGTAGATGAGAAAAGCCGTTTTTTCATTTTGGCAGATGGTATGGGAGGCTATACCGGAGGGGAGATAGCCAGTGCCCTAACGGTAGAAACGGTGGCGGCCTACTTAGACCGCGCGCTATCTGAAAGCAACCATTCGATCCGCTTACCCCAAGACTGGCTCAATCAAGCCACGCTCCAAGCGAATACTGTCGTGATCCGTGATGCTCAGGCCAATATCCAACGGGCCGATATGGGCACCACCCTCGTCATTGTCCTACCCATTCGCGGTACCCTCTGGTATGCCCATGTGGGGGATTCTCGGTTTTATCGCTGGCGGGATCAGAGCCTCCAACAACTTACGGGCGATCACACCCTAGTGGCGGATATGGTTACCAATGGACTGTTAGAACAGGAAGAAGCCCGCCGTCATCCTTACCGTAATGTCCTGAGCCGTTGTCTCGGTCGCCCCGAACTAAAATCTGCCACCGTAGGACACGTAGAAGCCCAACCCGCAGATCGGTATTTACTCTGTAGCGATGGACTCACCGAAGAGGTCACCGATGCTCAAATTACCGAGATCCTAGAACAGCATGCTGACGATCAAGCGGCTTGCAATGCCCTGGTTGCCCTAGCCAATGCCCAGGGTGGTCATGACAATATCACAGTTGTTGTGATCAGCGTTTTGGCTCAAATCAGTGTGCTACCATAACAGAACCCCAATGGGGTAGGGGAATTTTTGAGGAGGGTAGGATCATACGTGAGCCCATAGCTTTGACGGTCAGTTTACGCGGCACCTACGAAGTCGCCGAAAACCACCAAATTTTTCATCTCACCGGCCAGTTAGACGCTTTTTCAGAACCTGTATTTCGTAAAGTAATCGGTAAATATATCGATGAAGGTCCAGTTCACGCCATTTTTGATCTGGCCGCCGTAGATTTTATCGACAGTTCTGGACTAGGGGCCTTAGTGCAACTGGCTAAAAAAGTCCAAGGACGCTCGGGAACCTTTCAAGTTGTGAGCAACCCTAGGGTCACCCAAACCGTGAAACTGGTTCGCCTAGAGTCCTTTTTGAATTTGCGTACCTCTATGGATGATGCACTGAAGGGTTTACCCGCTACGCCCTAGGACTTTAGCCGCAACGCTTTTTTAGAAGGGGTCGGCCTAGACCGACCCCAACGGAACCTTAGACTCCGTACTTTTTAAACCAAGACTGGAGTTTTGCCCAGCCGTCCTTTGCCTCTTTTTCGCGGTAGCTAGGGCGATAGTCAGCATGAAAACCGTGGGGCGTTTCAGCGTACATGATGATCTGCCCGTCGGTGCCGCCCTTTTTGAGCGCCACTTGCATTTTTTCAGCACTGGCAACCGGGATCCCGTCATCGCTGGCACCGTAGAGTCCCAGTACAGGCACTCTAAGGGTGGGAGCAATATCAAGGGGGTACTGGGTTTGGAGTTGATTGGACTCCCCTACTAGGCGTCCATACCAAGCCACCCCGGCTCTAACTTTAGGATTGTGGTTAGCATAGAGCCAAACGATCCGCCCCCCCCAACAAAAGCCCGTGATCCCTAGGCGATCAATGGTCCCTTTGCCGGTTTTACCTGCCCAAGCCACGGTGGCATCGAGATCGGCAAAAACCTGTTTATCGGGGACTTGACCCACGATCTTGAGGATCTCTTTGAAATCTTGCAGTTTAGAAACATCGCCTTGACGGGCGTATAACTCCGGGGCAATGGCAAGATAGCCCAGTTTGGCAAAACGCCGACACACATCTTTGATGTGTTCATGGACCCCAAAGATCTCTTGGACTACCAGGACAACCGGAAAGGGTCCACCCTGATCTGGCATGGCATGATAGGCCGGGATCTCGCCGTCAGGCGTGGGGATTTTAACTTCGCCAACCATCAAGCCTTTACTATCGGTGGTGATCGTAGCCGCCATGATGGGCTGTACCGCTAGGGCAAAGCCCGTTGCTAGGCTGGTGGCAATAAACGTACGCCGATTGGGTTGCATGATCCTATTCCGAAGGTACTGTTCTATTTTCCCTGAGATCCAGAGTGATGGCTGAGATCCTCTCGGACATTTATGATGGGAAAGATCTACAGCGCTCGTTAAAAGATGGTGATTACCCAGGAGATCTGTGATGTTAAAACGATCATTTTTGAAGATGCTAGCTTTGGCTACACTTTCAGCATCAATTCCAGCAGTCTTTGCTCAGGACTCCGAAGATCTTTTAGAGATTACCTTTGAAGCTCGCAAACATTTTAATCAAGGAATGTATATTCGTTCATTTCAAAAATTTTCTGAGGCTATAGATGAGTTTAACCAAGCCATTGAGCTAGCCCCTGATTTTGCCGAGGCCTATAAATATAGGGCGATCGATTTGTATAATCTGGGTTGGAAGGAAGAGGCGATTAATGACTTTAAAACGGCGATTCGCCTCTATGCCCAGCAGGGTGATCTCCTAGGTCTCAAAAATGCGCAAATCGGATTAGATGGTATTACAAACGGTACATATGATCTCCAAAGAGCACTGGGAACGCCCAAAACTCCGTGATCTTTAATACTGCTTGCATTGCGTAAGATAGATCAAGCGCAAGAGAAGATCCGTGGCTGAGCTAGATACTCCCAGTGGGATGCGAGATTTTTTGCCGGAGCAGATGCAGCGCCGGGAATATGTCATTGAAACGATCAAGGCGGTATTTCGGCAATGGGGCTTTTTGCCCTTGGAAACGCCCTCGATGGAACGTTGGGATACGCTTAAGGGCAAGTACGGTGAAGAAGGGGAAAAGCTGATCTATCACTGTTTTAACAGTGGCAATCTTCCGGCAGAACCGGGGGCACAGCTTACTTTTAGCCGCGAAGAACGCCCGGATTTAGCTCTGCGCTATGATCTGACCGTGCCTCTGGCCCGCGTCATGGCGATGTTCGGGCACAAATTGCCCAAGCCTTTTAAACGCTATCAGATCCAACCGGTCTGGCGGGGCGACCGTCCCGGTGCCGGACGCTTTCGGGAGTTTTGGCAGTGTGATGTGGATGTGATCGGTAGTCTGAGTCCGTTAGTTGAAGTGGAATTGATCGCGGTTACCCATGAATGTTTAACTCGTCTGGGCTTTCAGGACTTTAGGATCCGGCTCAATCACCGCCAAGTACTCTTGGGGCTAATCGAAGCGGTGGGCCTAGATCCGGCTTTAGAAGGGACGGTCTTGACCGCCATTGATAAGCTCGATAAATTGCCTCCGGGGAAAGTTCACCGCGAACTCGTCGCCAAGGGCATCGACAGCTCAGTCGCTACCCAACTTTTAGATCTGGTATTGCTCCAAGGCACATCAGCGGAAATTTTGGCGGTGGCTCAAGAAAAATTAGCGGTTTCGGCCCAGGCCCAAGCTGGACTCACCCAAATTAGCTGGATCTTGGCCCAATTGGCTCAAATGGGTTTACCCGAAGCCCACTACACTTTTGACCTGACCCTAGCGCGGGGATTGGATTATTACACGGGCATGATCTTTGAAACGGTGACCAAAGCGGACATTGGCAGTATTGGCGGCGGTGGGCGTTATGACCATCTGATCCAAACACTTTCGGGGGGCAAGGTAGATCTTCCCGCCGCAGGGACTTCGCTAGGTTTAGACCGCTTGATTACTGCCATGGAACTGTTGGATCTTTTTGCGCAGCGCCCAATCCCAACTAAAGTTCTGGTGACGTATTTTACTGATCCAGAACTGGCGTGTTTATCCCTACAACTTGCGGCCCAGATCCGCGCCCAAGGACTAGATTGTGAGCTTTTTTATGGCGAAGAAGCCTTCAACCCCAATGCCCTACGCAAACAACTGGGCTACGCCGATAAACGCTCCTGTACCCACGTTTTGATCCTGGGGCCAGAGGAATACTCCCGTGGCGAAGTGGTCTTGCGGGTCATGCGCAGTCGTCAGCAAGAGGCGGTACCTATTAGCGGAGTAGTGGATCGTTTAAATGCCTTGATCTAGTTAGCAAAAAGCCCGTCTGATTAACACTTCAGACGAGCTTTTTTAAAGTACGCATTAGGTTTTTGGAGCTAAGGTTCTACCCAGGTAAAAGCTGGCTCCGTAGATCATTAAGCCGCCCCCCGTACCCAGGACATTGAGCACATGATCGTGGGTATTGAGGTTCCAGAGTTGGATCGTTCCCAATGAAACTAGGGCCACTGCCGCCATGATCATACTGATCCGTTGCCAATAGGTATCGGCCCGGAGTTGGGTACGTAGACGTGCGCCTAGGGCTGCCGCCATGATCACCGTTGTGGCATAAACATCTAAACCAAACTGGAACAAGTTCATAAAACTCAAGGCAACTAGGAAGGTCGTCACAAGCCGAAAAGCTAGGGGCTCGATACCTATTGATCCCGAATGCCAAGACCGAGTTTGCGCAGCGCTAAGATCCATTAGCCAGTCCACCGCTAGGGCTGTTAGACCCACGATTACTAGCGTTGCCAGTTGACTGCTCCCAGTGAATATAGTGATCCCCGCTAGGACCAAGGCAGTAAACAGATGGGTCCAACTGGTGTTGCGAATGAATGCACGTTCCCCCATGCGTTGGCCCAACAGTGCCCAAGCTAAAGCCAGTAAAGCAGCCGTCAAGAGGGGGGCATCTAGCGTATTAAAGTAGACTCCCAGTCCCAGACCTAACGCCGCACCGCTATAGATGCCGTAGATATAACGACGGATCAGGCCCGTTTCTGGTAAATAGTAGGGGTCTTTAGTCCAGAGCCAAGATTTGAGGGCTAAAAGTAGCGCCAATACGACCCAAACCACTGCGCTCGTTTCGCGGGTCAGTACGCCGCCAAAGCTATGGATCACACCTGTTAACGCCACCGCCAACGCAGTCAGATTGGTGGTAAAGGGAGCGAGTTTTTCATTGGTGGCTAGATTAAAGTCAATGCTAATCGCAATAGCCACTGCCACGCCCAGATAGGTCCAAGCCGCTAAAACCGAAAGTTCTACGGGCTGGATCAATAAATAGCCATAGACGGTCCATAGAGCAGCCCCATTTATAAAAGTAACGGGCTGAGCAAAACGCCGACTAAGGATCATCCCGATGACACCCAACCCTGTCACCCCAACGAGGGAAGATAATCCCAAGGGAGCCAAAGCAACGCCCCCTAGACAAACCAGATTGGCAAAGGAAGCCAGATAGGCTGATTGGTAGGCCAAGGCCAAGGCATAAACGCCTAATCCCGCCAGGATCACAAGGGCCAAATGGACTAAGGGATCAGCAATGACTTGAATTGGTGCAAAGATCCCAGACCCATAAACGCCTAACCATAACCCACTGATCGCTGTGGCTCGTAGAATATCCCGCCAACCGGCGAGGAGATTTTTATACCGCAACCAGTCTGCCAAGATCCAACCACAGCCTAAAACGGTACTGATGGTACCCAAGCGGATCCAAGGTTGATTAAAAAAGCTGCCTAGATCAATATTGCGCGCGAGGACGGTGGATAGGGCAATGATCATCATAAAACCACCTAAGCTGGTAACCAGTTGTCCTGCTTGATCCCAATCTTCTTGGGTTGCTTGCCCCGCCCAAACCCTAGCTAAAAGTGTATAAAAGGACT
>JANNOF010000223.1:0-8871 GCA_031398925.1 Gloeobacteraceae cyanobacterium SOY_34_metabat_371
GACGTAAAAAGCGGTGCCAGCTTTGTTAGAACTACCTTCTAGGTAAAACTTAGCCGAAGTCTGTTGACTGGCGGTAACATAGGCGGGTCCAGTGGCGGGTAGGGTAAAGGGACCGGGCTGGATCCCAATCGTAGTATCAAAAAATACGAGGGTGTCGTAATTAACCGTTTGATCGTCGGTGGAGTCAAGGGCTGCAACTTGGAGATTGTAGGTTATACCCCCTGCAGTAAACGTATCGAGAATCGTAATTTTTTGCAGCACTGGGCTAAAAGAGACTTTACCGGCGGCGGTTAATTGATCCGTAGTGGCGCTGGGGGCTGGGCCAAAATCAGTGCCCACTAAACTAAAGCCCTTGGCGGATACTCCAGCAAAGGCTCCAAAAGGAACTGTGTAATCCACAGTCCGTAGACTAGAAGACTGGATCAAGGCTTGGCTGGTGGGTTCTTTAACGTCAACGCCATCGGAGCCGGGCCACGTGGCGGTGACCACTTTTTTACCGTTCGTACGCAAGGCGACCCAAAGGGGTTCGGCGGTGGGATTCATGCTCTCGGTGGGACCATTGAGGTCATAGCCACCAATAGGTGCTCCAAAACCACTGATATTGGTAGTAAAAGCACTTGTTATCAGGTGAAAGCTATTGGCGGTAATATCATTTTTGGCGGCTGTTGAGCCCGTAGCAATGGCAATATGACCGGGGGCAGTCACCGAGGGGGTAATGGTAATATTTGACTGAGCAAAAACTCCTTGGCGTTTGAGTAAACCCAAACCCGTATCAGGGTTGAGTACACCCCGATCTAATAATTTTTCTACCTGGGCAGCATTGGCTCCGTCCAAAGAGATCAAAACGACTTTAGGCGCAGCCAACACTGATCCGGTTAAAGCCCAAGACCCTAGGAGTAGGGAGAGGGCAGTGTATTTCATGTTTTTCATGGAACCCCAAGCGGCACTGACCTTGGGATCTTCCCATGGGGGGCTTAAGTCAACGTTAAGCGCATGTTATCGGCTGTTTAACAAAATCCGCAGCCCAAGCTCAGCTTTTAATAAATGCCAGGAGATCCGCGTTAAATTGATCCCGATGGGTGGTGGCTAGGCCGTGGTCGGCACCCGGATAGATCTTCAGGATCGAACCCTTGACGAGCTGCGCCGCGAGCTGGGCGGAGGCAGCAAGCGGTACGATTTCATCGTTATCACCGTGGATAATCAGGGTCGGCACATCAAACTTTTTGAGGTCTTCAGTGAAGTCTGTTTCGGAGAATGCTTTGATACAATCCAGCACACTTTTGAGGCTCGCCTGCATACCTTGAAGCCAAAACTGCTCTCGGACTCCTTCGGAGACATGGGAGCCTAGGAGTAGGTTCGTACCGTAGAACGTCTTGGTGAGGTCTTTGAAAAATTGAGAACGATCAGCCGCCACCCCAGCACGGATTTTGTCAAAGGCTTCAAGGGGTACGCCACCAGGATTAGCTTCGGTCTTGAGCATTAAGGGTGGCACTGCGGCGAGGAGTACGGCTTTAGCAATGCGCTCGGTGCCGTGGCGACCAATGTAGCGGGTGATTTCGCCGCCGCCCATGGAGTGTCCGACCAAAACTACATCTTTGAGATCTAAGGTTTCAATCAGCGTTGCCAAGTCGTCGGCGAAGGTATCCATGTCGTTGCCATTCCAGGGCTGGCTTGACCGTCCATGTCCGCGACGGTCGTGGGCCAGAGCACGATATCCGTGGGAGGCGAAAAAAACCAACTGCTCGTCCCAGGCATTGGCATTGAGCGGCCAACCATGGCTGAAAATGACGGGTTTGCCTGAACCCCAGTCTTTGTAATAGATCTGGGTGCCGTCTTTGGTTGTAACTGTACTCATCTTTTTGCCTCCTAGTGCATGGATGATCGACTTGAAGGAGCAACGGAACAATTGCAATAGGCGCTAAAAGCATCCCCATTTTGAAATCAAACTTTGCACAGCATGATCATGCTTGCTGGAGTTAGCATTGCGTCCGTTGTGCTTCAAGTGGGTCCTATTTATAAGCATAGACGATGGGATCAAATGCGGCTTGATCCCTATTTAGTGCTGCATCATAATTATTTCTAAGCAGTACAAAATCATTGTTTTTAGTTCAATTATCCCTCCAAAGATAGAGGTAAATGAGTTGATCTAGGTATAAATTTTGAACAATGTCTGGGTTTAACTATGAATACAAACGATCCGCAGAACCTACACCCTACGCCCCCCTTTAATGAAAAAAATGATGCCACTCCTGAGATTGGTGGGGGCTTGCCTATTATTCAATACTGGGCTGAGCATACCTTGTCCCCTGAGGGACCGCTACTCTGGAAAACACTATTTCATAAAAGTTCCTGTCTATCCTGCTCGTGGGGGACAGGAGGGCAAAAGGGTGGCTTTACTAATGAGGAAGGGGAGATTCTTCAGCGGTGTATGAAAAGCGTCGAGGCCATATCTGCTGAAATTAAACCTGCGGTTCCTACCCACGTCTTTGAACAAAAAAGCATCACAGAACTGCAAAAACTTAATTCCATGGAATGTGATCGCTTAGGGCGACTCAGCTTTCCTATGATTCTGCGTGAAGGTACATCCCATTACGAACGGATCTCTTGGGAGGAACTTTATACTATTGCCGAGGCCGCGTTTCGCAAACAACCGGAGCGTATTGCCTCCTACAGTTCGGGTCGGGCCTCCAATGAAGCGGCCTACGTATTGCAACTGATGTTCCGAGCGTTGGGTTCTAATAATCTGGCGGATTGCTCCGATCTATGCCATGCCCCCTCAACCACAGGGCTGCAAGCGATGCTGGGGACAAAAACCTCCGTGGTGAGTTTGGAACAATTGAAAAAAGCTGATTGTGTCGTATTAACGGGTTCTAATCCTGCTTACAACCAACCACGCCTCATGAACGAATTGATCCAACTGCGGGAACAGGGCGCTAAGATAATCGTGATCAATCCGATCATGGAGATTGGGTTAGTTAAGTTTGGATCACCGGCTTTTCCGCTTACGTCTTTGGTATTTGGTTCGGATATTTCTTCTCTATATGTACAACCTATTCCTGGCAGCGATGTTGCGTTATTTACAGGCATACAAAAGTCTTTAATTGAGCAGGAATTAGTGGCAATGGATTATCTTCAAGCCCATACTGAGGATTGGGAAGCCGTGCTTGAACATGGGCGATCAACGACGTGGGAAACGATTACTGCCACCTGTGGCATTACTAAAGCTGAAATTGAAGCCTGCGCTAAGATCATCGGTACTTGTAAACGCGTTGTATTTGCTTGGGCCATGGGTATTACGCAACATACCAATAGTGTCGATAACGTATATGCCATCACCAATACGGCCTTGATGACCGGCAATCTAGGCAAGGAAGGCGCAGGGGTAATGCCGGTACGCGGACATTCCAATGTCCAGGGTTTTGGATCTATGGGGGTAACCGTAAAGCTGAAGCAAGAAATTCAGCAGGCCCTCGAAATTCTATTGGGCCGACCCTTAAGTCGCATTCAGGGCTACCATACCCGCGATTTGATCGAAGCGGCAGAGGCCGGAAAAGTAGATAGTCTACTGTGTTTAGGGGGTAATTTGTATGGGGCAAATCCTGATTCGATGCAGGCTAAACGCGCCCTAGGCAATATTGACACGATTATTTATCTCGCAACTAAGCCGAACCTAGGACATTTTAGTGGCTTAGCCAAGAAGAATACCATAGTGATCCCGGTTCTTAATCGCTTTGAACAGCCCTATAAAACAACGACTGAATCGGGAAATAACTTTGTCCGGTTGAGCGATGAGGGAGAAACCCATTTACAGGGCGACTTGATCCCAGAGGGACAGTTTTTAACGGAATTAGCCCATCGTTTACTCGGTAGCGATCCCATTAACTGGCGTGAATTGCAAAATCCCAAGTATGTACGGCAACTGATCGCCCAAACCATTCCTGGATACGAAAAAATAGCAACTATTGATCAAACTAAGGAGGAATTTACCATTGGTGGACGAATTTTAACAACGCCCCATTTTCCGACACCCACGGGCAAAGCAGCTATGTTTGTCACGCCCCTGCCCGATACGAAACTGCCTGAGGCCAAGGACTTTGGAGCCTCTGATTCAACTAAGGGCGTGGTGGTTGCGCTCATGACGGGACGCAGCTATGCGCAACATAATACGGTGGTTTATAAAATTGGTGATCAGTATCGCGGGATCCCGCACCGCAACTGCATCTTAATGAACAGAGCTGACGCCGAAGGTGCAGGGTTGCAGGATCATCAGCTCGTTACCGTCCAAGCTGACGCAGGCAAACTGGAACATATTGAGATTATTTTTGGCTCTATACGTCAGGGGGCAGCATTGATGTTTTATCCTGAAGTAAATGCCATTCTCAAAGCCCGTACTGAACAGCGATCCGGTACACCAGCTTACAAACGAGTTCCCGCGTTTGTGTATGCCTAAGGGCACCCTTGCACCTAGGCTAGAGATATTTTTGTTCGTACCGATGATCAGTAACAAAACATTAACATAGTCTATTTTATCTGTAGAACTACGTACTAAACTAGTATAAAATTCGGGTAAATTTCATTATTTTGATTAAAATACATTTGATCATAACGTTTTGTCAAGTTACACCAAAGATTTAGGTTTTTAGGATAATTCTCAATATACAAACCCTAGGATCATAAAAATTTATCTATTAGAAATAATCTACAATGGAAGAAAAAGAGATCAATGTGATTGAACGCTTGTTGCAAGAAAAAATTGACGCAACGCAACATCTGTTAGACTGTTTACTTCGAGAGGTAAGTGCTGACTTACAACAACCAGAACTTATTCAAGCCCTTACTGACAGCTTAGAAGAATTAAATGCTGCAGCAGCAGCAATCCAAAAACAAAACGCCGATCTCTTGACTAGTGCTCAGCATATTGCCCAAGAGCATGAGCGCTACCAGGAATTGTTTGAAATCGCTCCCAATGGTTACTTGGTGACAGATATTAAGGGTCGTATCCAAGAAGCTAATCCTATTGCTTGCCAACTGCTTAATGTTCCGCCCAACTTTTTAGTGGATAAGCCATTGACTGTATTTGTTGAAAAAACATCCATCCCAGGTTTTTTGTCTTTACTCGATCAAATACAAGCTCATAAACAAAGTGTAAAACTGGAAACAATTATCAAGCCGCGACAAAAGCCGTCATTTTCGGCACTCCTCTATATGGTGAAAGCATATAACTCAGAAAACAAATTAATTGGCTTACTATGGCTAATTCATGACACCACCAAGGTCAAGCAGCTAGAGAAGGAACGACTTTACTTTACCAAAAAAATTAATGAATATCAGTTTGCCTTAGAAAGCTCACCTTTACTATTATCAGAAATAAATAGATTATCGGAAATTAAAAGTAATTTTTTGAGTTCCATATCCCATGAACTACGTACACCGCTCTCTAATATTAAGTTAGCTTTGGGTGCCCTCAAAGATTATTTACCACCCGATCCTAAAACCGATGGCTTATTAGCTATCTTAAATAAAGAGTGTAATCGTGAAATACAACTTATTTCAGATCTCTTACAAATAAAAGTCAAAGAAGAAAAAACAATAAAGGATCAATTGTTAGCTTTAGAGATGGTTCAGCTTTCTCAATGGCTACCCCTATTATTTCAACCCTATCAGCAACAAGTTGAAACAAAAAATATTCAATTTGCCAGTACTATTGAAGAAGATTTAGAGGAATTTATTATAGACACATCATTATTAAAAAAAGTACTTCTGGAGCTTCTCGATAATGCCTACAAATACACCCCTGAGAATGGTCTTATTTCAGTTAAAGTCCAGAAGGGAGATAATTCTTGTGATACCCATCCGAGCCAATCTATTGAGATCATCAATACTGGTCCCAAGATTGATGATCATGATCTATGGCGTATTTTTGAAGAATTCTACAGAATTCCTAGTGAGCAACCCTATGCCTATAGTGGTATGGGGATAGGATTACCTTTAGTTCTTAAGTCTACGCAAAAATTGGGTGCAACCTTGCGGCTACAAAGTTCCTTAGATGCAACGGTTTTTACGATTGAGTTGCGCTATAAAAATACTGCTGTTTTACCTGCAAGCAAAGAAACAAAAAAATTTGAATTTATTGCCGGGGTAGTTTTAGCCAATGATAGCTCCTCAGACAGCAGCAGTACTGATCCATACTCAACAAAAGACGATTTGCAAATAGACTAAAAAATTTTACTCGTAGCGTCCATCTAAATCAACTAAGTAGATCTTTTGCTCGGTAAACTGTCCAGGGATCAAGCCCTAAGACCTAAGGAACAGCAAAATGGCACTATAACGAAATGTTATCTAGAACACACGGTTACCGATGTGGTGCGATATAGTAGGGCAAATTTCCTCCCATACCCATGGCAAACCTCCCCGCTTTTTTGTTCGAGACCTTTAAAAATCCCGATGAAGCCGCCCAAGGTCGCCGCGTCACCTACACCCCAGCATTAGACATTTCCGATTGGTTGCTTGCCGCTACTGGGGCTGTGCACCAGGCCGAACTGGTATACAGTGCCTGCCTAGAGGCGTACTTCTACCTCTGCGAAGACCCCCAAGACCGAGCCATACAAGAGGAATTTGGCTTAGTAATGCAACCAAGCCGCGCCCGTTATTAAAAAGGGGCACCTGCCTGAGTGATCAGGCAGGTGCACTCTTACCCTTAGGCAAAGTTAACGATTAACCCTCAGGCAACAAAACCTTGTCGATCACGTGGATGACACCGTTATCGGCGGCAATGTCAGCCTTGGTGACGGTGGCTTCGTTGACCATTACATTCTGTCCTTTGATCGCAATGGTGAGGGACTCACCGGCCACGGTGGGTACATTTCCAGCCTTGATGTCGCTAGACATTACTTTGCCGGAGACGACATGGTACTTGAGGATATTTGCCAACTGTGTCTTGTTCTCTGGCTTAAGTAGGTCGGTAAGGGTACCGGCGGGAAGGTTTTTAAAGGCTTCATCGGTGGGAGCGAAAACGGTGAAAGGACCTTTGCCCTTCAGCGTATCCAGTAGACCAGCGGCGGTCAAAGCTTGAGCTAGCGTTTTAAAAGTGCCTGCTTGAACAGCTGTGTCAACAATGCTTGCCATGTTTATCCTTCTGTATCCAACACTACCAAAGTAACCCCGAGGTAAGAAGTATAAAATCCTCCCATGGGGAGATTTCTAACCGTCAAGAGGCGTATAGTTTAGCCCTATATTTAATAATTCTAAAGTTATGATCCTCTTCTAGACTGGTTTATACGGATTGGTAGTAAACTTCCATATTTAAGGAATTATGGTGCGTTATTTACTGGGTTCGATGGCCTAGATGCCAACCATGATCTGGGCATGCGTATGCTGCTAGGTTGACACTAGTACGGGGGATCGCCCTTTGCGCCAGTTTTTTGGTGGCAAAAGCACTTTTTGGAGCGCCATTTTTGTTGTAGCAAGAACGGGCACCGCCACTTTTACGGGGCTTAGGAAGTTTTATAAGAGTCTCAAGGCATAGTACATATTAATCTTACCTTTGATCCCTAGGGGGACTTGGGTTAATGGAGGGCAAAATTATGTTTCCTAAGATACATTTGCCCTGATCGCAACCCGCTATCATGCCTTGATTAAAATGTGGAGAAGCGGCATGAGCGGAAATGAGTCGCGGGTTCAAGCAATTTTTCAGATCACCAACCGAGAACCTAAGCCGTCTAAACCTCCAAAACGGTTAGAGGATATGTGGGCACAGGATGTTTTTACCCTGGGCAAAATGCAAGAATGTCTTCCCAAAAGCATTTTCAAATCTCTAAAAAAGACCATTGAACTTGGCGACAAACTAGATCCTACCATCGCCGATATTGTTGCAGTAGCCATGAAGGATTGGGCCATTGCCAAGGGTGCGCTGTACTATGCCCACGTCTTTTATCCGCTGACCAATGCCACCGCCGAAAAGCACGATGGCTTTATCTCGGTACAAAGTGATGGCTCGGTCATTTCAGAATTTGCGGGTAAAGTACTGGTGCAAGGCGAACCGGATGGATCATCGTTTCCCAATGGCGGGATCCGTTCGACCTTTGAGGCTCGGGGCTACACCGCCTGGGATGTCACCAGTCCTGCCTATGTGATGGAAACAGACAACGGCATTACCCTGTGTATCCCCACGGTATTTATCTCGTGGACCGGAGAAGCCCTCGATAAAAAAACACCGCTTTTACGTTCTAATGCGGCCATGAATAAGGCGGCTACCAGAGTCTTAAAACTGTTAGGACATACGGATGTAGCTCCGGTAAATTCAAGTTGTGGTGCGGAACAAGAATATTTTTTGGTGGATTCAAACTTTGCCAATAGTCGCCCAGACTTGTTGTTAGCGGGTCGGACCCTTTTTGGAAAACCTGCTGCTAAGGGGCAGCAATTTGATGATCATTATTTTGGCGCTATTCCTGAGCGGGTTCAAGTCTACATGCAGGATGTAGAGGAGAAAATGTACAGGTTAGGGATTCCCGCTAAGACCCGACACAATGAAGTTGCACCGGGTCAATTTGAAATCGCGCCCTACTTTGAAGCCGCAAACGTGGCTGCGGATCACCAACAGTTGACGATGACTATTTTACGTCAAACCGCCAAAAAGCATGGTTTCCTGTGTCTTTTGCACGAAAAACCCTTTGCGGGGATCAATGGTTCGGGCAAACACGTAAATTGGTCCGTTGGCAATAGCACGCAGGGCAACTTGCTCGATCCAGGGGATACCCCGCACTCCAACATGCAATTTTTGGTCTTTTGTGGGGCGGTCATTCGCGGCGTTCACCAATACGGGCCCCTTTTGCGGGCGGTTGTGGCTTCGGCGAGTAATGATCACCGCTTGGG
>JANNOF010000249.1:0-2243 GCA_031398925.1 Gloeobacteraceae cyanobacterium SOY_34_metabat_371
CCGTTCGATGACCTGATTTCGCGCGGCAACGGGCCAATCCATATCAACGGTGGCTGGAGTGCTTTTTTTGAACGTTTCACACCGCGCCAGGGCAACGGCCTGGTCGACTGGTACGCCAATGTCGAAGCGTTTCCGCTGCGCGCCGCTTCGGGTTACGGATTCAGCGGCGGCGTTCAGCCGAAGTTTCACCCCAGCGATGCCCTGGATGTCGATATCGGCTTGTTTGCCGCGCATCAATCCGATTGGTTGGTGTGGCAGCAGGGCGACGAGTTCGGTAGCTTCCGGCAGAAGCGCCTGGACCTGACCTCGAACCTCAACTGGTTCATCAACGACAAACAGGAACTGCGCCTGAAACTGCAGAGCATTGCTATCGACGCCCGCGCCAAACAGGCTAGACGCATCGGCGCCGATCATCGTCTGGTCGACTCCACTGCGGTGATCGAAGATTTCAATGTCCGCAACTTTGGATTTCAGGTGCGCTACCGCTACAAGCTCGGCGCCCTGAGCGACGTCTTCGCGGTCTACAGCCGTGGTGGTTTTGCATTGGACGAGCAACGCGGCGACGCCCCGGACCTGCTCGGCGACAGTTTTAGCCTGCGCGATGACGATCAGTTCCTGGTGAAAGTGGCGTACCGGTTCGAGCCCTGATCGATTTGCTTTCACTCGCGCCGCAGCTGTTCTGGCTGCCCGCCGTGTCGCGTGCGTGTCAAAAAACAGCGGCAGCAAGCTGCCGCACTCCACATACTGATGATCGCCAGTCCGATGGACCGCGTAATTCAATATCCTGCGGCCCCTGTCTAAAGACAGGTTTCTTCATCGGGCACTGCAATTACTGTTCGCTCCGTCGCAACGGACTTCGGTAGCGTTTTTCTATTCTTAATGTTTATCGGCAATAGGAATCGAAACGTGGAAGCCTGCGGTGAAGCGCACGGAATACGCTGCCCCGCTGCGACAGTCGTTGAGCGCGGTCTGATATCGGCACCACATTTTTCGGTGCATGAATTGGCCACTCTCCCCAACAATCGATTATCAGAAGGAATTGAAACGATGACGCATACATATTGCTAGTGTCGCAACTTGATTAAACTCAAATACTGCGCGCTACCGACCTCAGTAATTTCTCGAGATTGGCTCATCGAAGTCATGTCTGCGCCTGCCCGTTGATGCGCAATAGTGGCAGCGCGATCAAAGACCATCGCAGATGACTCAGGCTGCCGCGCGCATGGATGCACCCACTGAATTGCCATCGATCCACAACTACGGAGCGTGCCATGAACAATCTGAATCCCAAGATCAACAAGCCTTTGCGTCAACGCCCCATCCGCCCGGCCGGCGATGCAACGCCACCTGCCCCTAGAACACCCAGCCAGCCCGCCGTAGATGCCGATACGCGCGACGCGATCAAGCAATCGAACGAGGGCAGTCCGATCAAGCCCAACGGCACGATCAATGTCGTAGTCTATGACGACAGCGGCTATCCGGCCCCGGATTCACCCGCTGACCCGGATGAAGAGTTCAGCGCCGACCGGCTGCGCGAGCTGTCGTTCTGGTGGAAGCAGGGCGGGTCGCTCTACACGGCACTTCAGTTCGCCGATGTCGTAGTCGGTGCTGCGAATTGGACCGAGGCGCTGAACGAGGTGATCAGAGCGGTCGACAAGAAAGGCGGCGGCGCGATCATCGGCAGCTTGCAGTTCTGGGGACATGGTGCACCAGGCGGTGCATTCATGGGCAACGATGGCCTGCGCTCTTCGGATTTCGATGGCGTGCCGAAGCCGGGGCGAGCGGACTTGCTGCCGTTGATCCATGACATCCGCTCCCGCATGCATCCAAAGCACGGCAGCGTCTGGTTTCGCTCCTGCGCTCCGTTCCAGGGCGAAAAAGGAAAGATGTTCGCGGCCCGTGCCGCGCAACAGTTTGGCGCTACCGCCGTCGGCCATACTTTCAATATCCATGTCTGGCAGAGCGGCACCCATAGCGTCGAGCCCGGCGCCTGGCCCGAATGGGAAAACGATCTGGGCGTGCGCGATCGCGGCAGGCACAAGGGTGAGTTGCAGATCTCCCTGCCGCTGCGTCGTCACACGGTGGGTATCTTCCAGTTCTACCCGCCGATCCGCGGCGTGGGCTGCTCGCTGCCCACGCGCCTGATCGGCATGCTGCGCAATCTGTTCCGGTAGGTCGGGTCCCGCGAGCGACTCCATGGATGGAGGAGGTACGAGCCCATGGACGGGCGCGGTAGAGCAATG
>JANNOF010000259.1:0-8785 GCA_031398925.1 Gloeobacteraceae cyanobacterium SOY_34_metabat_371
GTGGCCTAATTTCAAAACCTACCTCAAAACAGGTGATCCGGTCGTCGGTAAACAATTGGACCGCCCCCAAGTCGTGGCCATGCTAGACGATGCCCGTGCCCAACGGGTCTATGCAGAAGCCCAACTACGGGAGATTTTGACCCTCAACCCCCAGGAAGTTTGGGCTAAAAATTATTTGGCTTTTTTAAGTTTTGAACGGGGCGATATGCCCCAAGCCGAACGTCTGATCCGTGAATCGATTACCACCGATCCTGAAAATCCCCTTAGCCATTTGGCCTTGGGCCAGCTATACCTCCAACAGGGCAAGCTCAAGGAATTTGCCGCTCAAATGAAGGTTGCCTTTGATCTTCGTGCCCAAGGCAAATAAGATGTCTACCTTTACTGGTCAACCTATGCCCCCCCTGCGTTTCATGTCGGCTGTGATCCTGGGGATGATTACCGCTGGATGCGGTTTCACAGCACCGGCGGGGGAACCTCGAGCGGCGGCTGCCGCTAAACCGACCCTGAGCTTTGACAATATTATTCTGACCGAGGCAGATGCCCAGGGCCAGGGTCAACTTTGGGAACTCAAGGCTAAACGGGCCGAGTACTCACGGGATGGCAAAGAAGCAATTGTCACCGGCATTGAAGGGGCTTTTTTTGAAAAAGGTAAGAAGGCCCTTTTGATCAAGGCCACGCAGGGTAAGATTCAAACCGAAGCCCGGATCATTTCTTTGACAGGTGCTGTTAAGGCCCAGTCGATTCAATTTGAAACGAATTTTACCGCCAACGAAGTGCGCTGGTTACCGGATAAAAACCTGATCGAGGCCAACGGTAAAGTTGTCTTTAACCAGCCTAAACGGGGGATCACCGTAACCGGTGCAAAGCTCACGGGTGATCTGGCGGGTAGCACGGTCCTGATGACGGGGGGCGTGGTGGCCCAAGCCCCTGAACAATCCATTATTCTCAAAGCGACCCAAGCCGAATGGAATGTGGCCCAAGAGCAGGTCCGGGTGCAAAATGTTACCGCCGAATCCCCTAAGGCCCAAGTCCAAGCGCCCCAAATGACCTGGAACCTCACTACTCAAGTGGTGCAAGCCGATCAGGGGATCACCTATCAACGCAGTAGTCCGGTGCAAACCCTTACGGCCCAAAGTGCCCAGTGGGACCCTGGACAACAAAGCCTCCAGGTATTGGGCAATGTGGATTACCGCCAAGGGGGCATGCGCGTCCGAGGCGACCGGGCGACGGCCGATCTCAAGGCTGGCACGGTCCAAGTCCAAGGCCAAGTGACGACCAGTTTAGAGGGCGTAGCCCTGCGTTAGTGTTGATCATGCGCTAATCTGGCTGGCTAAGCGCACCCGAAGCCAAATTAAGGGTATAGGTCAGAGGCCCTACAGTTGGATTTTCAAATTCCAACAAAACTACAGTACTTGATCCAGGATCTAACCTAGCCAGATCTAAACCCACTGCTGGGAGTCCACCTAGCTGGGTGGTGCCATTGGTCAAAGTTGCCCCTGGGGTGAGTCCCACAACGGTTAGATAAAAAGGACCCGCGAGGGTTGCTGTGCCGGTATTACGCACCGTGACCTGTTGGCGCAGCCGTTGGATGCTGACAAAGCCCCCCGTCGTAATCGCCGTATTGGTCGACCCTAGATTGATATCCAAAACAGTGGGGCTATAGCTCGCGGTATTGGGGGTACTGTTGGCGAGTTCTATAACGAAAGGCTCTGGGCTGATGGGAATTAAGGGCACAGGTGTACCCGTGGAGCGTACCGTAGGGCTGGTAACTTCGATCCCTGGGGGCAAAGTTAACCCTAGATATTGGCCCTGGGAGACGGTGACTTGTTGGCGGAGACGGTCAACCCGTACCAAGCCCCCGGCCGTAAGTTCAACGGTTTGATCCGTTAGGGCGGTGGGGTCAGCAATAACCAAGTCTAGGGTGACGGCTTCTAGGATCACACCCTGAGCGGTAAGGACCAGGGGATAAATGCCAGTACGCGTACTGTTGGAAATTTGAAGGGTTAACGTTGTATTCGCCCCTTCCGTTGATCCAAAGGTTGCTGCGACGCCCACGGGTAAACCCGTGACTACCAGATCAACCGCGCCGTTAAAGTTCACCCGTTCTAACGATAACCCTAGGGATATCTCACTATTGAGTGGGCTATTGAGGGTAGTCGTCTGCGGGATGACCTGCAAAGTAGGGGCGATAGAGGTACTAAAGACCCCGCGTCCGTGGGTAAAAGCGACTAATTGATCCTGATTGATTTGGAGTTCAAAGACGGCGACATTGGGCAGACCTGTACCCAAGACTTGCCAACTTGCCCCTTGATCCATACTTTGCCAAACGCCTAGGTCAGTTCCTACATAGACCGCCCCCCCAGACGCAATCGCTACGGTGTTATGGGGTAGATCAAGGGGCGGACTAAGATTTTGCCAAGCACCCCCAGTAGCTAAGGGCCGCATAAAAAGATGTCCGGGCTGATCTGGAGTATTGCTTGCAAAGCCTGCTAGGGTTACCCAGATCAAACCACGGCTGTCTAGGGCCAAGTCGGTAATGGCTCTTTGGGGTACCTGTTGATCCAGATCCAGATCGGTCCAGGTGATCCCGCCATCGCGGGTCAGCCAGATTTGTCCATCTTCAGTGCCTAGGGCATAGGTTGCGCACTCGGTTCCAAAGGCCAGGGCCGTAAGGGGTGAGCCCAATTCGGGACTGTTGGCAACCCAAAGCGGATTTGCGGCGCTAAAAAATTGCTCCGTACGCCATAGATTATCCGTACCTGCAATTAACAAGTCGGGCTGGCTAGGACAAAGCTCAAAGCGCGCAATAAAGGGTGCATTGGTCAAATCAATGCCAGATCCCACATAGCCAAAGGATGCTCCACCATTGGTAGTACGGTGAATTGCCAAAAATTGATAGGACACCGCCCAATCCGTATCGGGTTTGGTGCTAGAAATTGCATTATCCGTGCCATCTCCGCCAAAGATCCACCGCCAAGAATCGCCATTCCACGCATGGGTACCATTGTCTTGACTCCCCGCTAGGATCCTTTGCGGATTCGTAGGATGGAGTGATCCTTCGTAATACTGGGTTAGGGCTAGGGTTTGATTGAGATTAGTCCAGTTATTGCCCTGGTTGGTACTTTGGTAAATACCGCCGTCATTGCCGACGATCACGCGATTGCCACTAAAAATAATCGTATGCTGATCGACGTGAATATCCTGGGTAATATTAATCCAACGATTGTCATTAAGCCGCCATAGTTGTTGGCCCCCCAAGTACACCTCAGAATTAATGGGATCTACGGCCAAGGCGTGATCATACCACCACTGATTGGCATCCCGTGGGATGGGCAAAGCCGTCCAACTAGGTACAGGATCCCCTGCATTGCTCGTACGCCAAACGCCTAAGAGCTTCCCATCGGAACTTTGATTATCAAAGCCATCTTGAATACTTACATAGAGTGTATTCGGGGCCTGGGGGTCTAACGCTAGTTCTACGCGGCCAACGCTTTGACCACTCCACGGCCCCGTCACTGCGGCCCAGGTCTGGCCGGCATCGCTAGAGCGATAGACCCCATTTTCTGACTTGGTGTAGGCATCCCCTAAGGCCGCCCACTGTTTTTGAAAATCTCCGGGATCAATCTCGAGATCCGTACCTACGCCCTCCAGGGTCCGCGTCCAGGATTGGCCCCCGTTGGTAGAGATCAAAACCCCGGTCAAAAGATCCCCTGGATAACGACCGGCTTCGCGACCAAAAATTCCCCTGCCCACCGTGGCATTTAAAACCTGTGGATCGGTGGGGCTGACATGAATCTGGCTAAACGCTGTTCCCAGTAAGCTATCGTCACTGATGTGCGTCCAGGATTGGCCCCCATCTAGCGATTTTAATAGGCCTACCCCGCCATAGGCATCCCCTGAAAAAACAGGTTCACCCGTCCCGGCATAAACGATCTGAGGATTGCTCGGTGCAAAAGCAATGGCCCCGGAAGCTAAGGAAGGTTGACTATCGGTGCGGGGCGTCCAGGTGATGCCTGCATTTTGGCTTTCCCAAATGCCCCCCTGCGCGCCCCCCAAGAGCCAGTGATCCGGTTGGCTAGGGTCTACCGCAATGGTGCTAACCCGTCCGGTCCAAGCCGTAGATCCATAATTAATGGGCTGAGGCCCAAGACTGCTCCACGATGCCTGGGCTAGGGAAGCGTTCTTACGTTGATCTAATCCCCGCACTAAGGCTCCCGAGGGAGGATTAACCCGCCGTTGGGCCAGATACCACCAGCGTTTAAAGACTTTACGTTCCGTTAGCTGTGAAAAGCTAAAAGGATCCGGGAGGTTCTGGGCTTGGGCCATGCCCCCTAAAAAGATCCAGGCCAATAGAAAGAGACTAGATTTATGCTTCATGAGGACTAATGTAACTGGGCTAGGGACCAATACCGGAGGCTAGAATTAAAATATTCTTAAAAAATTTTATCCATGCGCCCTTTGATCGTGTTGTTGCTTGTGATGGCTGGTCTTACTTTTGATCGTCCCCTCCTCGCGGAGAACCCCGAAGCTCAAGCCCGCCAAGGGATCGTCAAGATCGTGAATCAAATGAAAGCCCTACGTTTTTGCAAAAGTGCAGGATGTTCTTTTAAAGAGATCCAGTACACGCTCACCCCAGATAAAAAAGCTAAGGGCTATCAGGCCCTGATCAAAGCCAAAATAGAGCGTCCTTCCCGGACCTTTGATAAGGGTAGTTACCGCCTAGCCTACAGCACGCTGGGCTGGCAACTGATGGGGGGTAGTGAAGCCACCGATGTCAATGACACGATCTACCGCCAAGACCGCTTTGAAACCACCAGTGTCTACAGTTCACGGGCCTATACAGGGGCGGTGGCAGACATGTCCACGGGTTATAAACAACTTTATTTTGGCGTGTTCAATAAGGGTCTAGAACGCAAATGAGTACGTGGATGTGGCAAGGACACCGGATCAACTATGTTGAAGCCGGGACTGAGGCACCAGCCCTGGTGTTGATTCATGGCTTTGGCGCCAACGTGGGGCACTGGCGTAAAAATATTCCTTTTTTAGCCCAGCATTACCGGGTCTATGCCTTAGATCTGTTGGGTTTTGGGCAATCAGCCAAACCCTTGGGATCAAAGTTTTATACCTTTGAGCATTGGGGCGAACAAATTGCCGACTTTGTCCAAGAAGTCGTCAAAGGGCCAGTATTTATAGTCGGCAACTCCATTGGTGCAGTAGTTGCCCTTCAAGCGGCGGTCCTCAAGCCTGCCCCAGTCCTTGGTCTGACCTTGATCAATTGTTCTTTAAGGTTGCTACACGAGCGTAAACAGGCCCTGATCCCCTGGTATCGCCGTCTCGGAGCGAAGGCCATCCAGCCGGTGCTGTCCTTTGAACCCCTGGGACGCTTATTTTTTGATCAAGTCCGCCAACCCCAGACCGTACGCCGGATCTTGGCCCAAGCCTATATTCAAAAAGAGGCGATTACCGATGAATTGGTAGATCTGTTAATTCAACCCAGTTTAGACCCAGGGGCCTTACAGGTCTTTTTAGCTTTTATTAATTACGATACCGGGCCTTTGGCAGAGGATCTGCTGCCCCAAATAGCCTGTCCCGTGCAGATTCTTTGGGGAGAACAAGACCCTTGGGAGCCCATTGCCCAAGCACGGTCTTGGAGCGACTTCCCTTGTGTTCGGGAATTTACCGCCCTAGCCCAAGCCGGACATTGCCCCCAAGATGAAATTCCTGATGAAGTAAATGCCCATCTTTTACGCTGGGCTAAATCTTATCTAACGGTAGTGTGATGCTATGATTTGTCCATTTCGTCTCGTTTCATGACCATGGCCCGTACCCTACCCGCCCCTAAACAGGGCAACAGAACCTATTATTTCCCCACCTTAGCCGACTTCCTATGGGCCATTTTAGGTTTGGAATTAACCATTGTTGGTACGTTATATCGGGTTTATATCCCCGATACTTTACCCCAAAGTATGATCTGGCAATGGCCCCCCCAAGTCCTCTGGCACTGGGACCCGGTGTATAGTTTTTCGCTCCAAGTGGCAGCGGTTCTATTGACAGGATTATTAGGGGGACCTTTGGCTGGGATCATTGCCCAAACAACTTTTTTGGGATTAGGGCTATGGTACTATCCGCTTTTTTTTGAGGGTGGGGGTCTTAGCTATCTTCAGCACCCCGCCATGGGTTATTTAGTTGGATTTATCCCCGGATCTGCTTTAGCTGGAGCTTTGGCCTACCGACAACGATCGAGCCTAAATTGGCTAGCGAGTAGTGCCTTGGCTGGTTTAGCGGTGATTCACGGCTGTGGACTTTTGGGCCTTGTGGTGCACTATGGCTGGAATTGGTCTTTAGTGCAGGGCGTAATTACTTATGCATTGTCTCCCTTATTAGGTCAGCTGATCGGGATTTTGGGCATTAGTATAGTAGGACTAGGGCTGAGACGATTGTTTTTCACCTAGTTATACGCACAAAAGCCTTTTTTGCGGGGAAGATCAAAAGGTGCGATATCTTTAGAGGGGAATTGTTGGCATGGTTAACAGCGTTGGAGCGGGGGCAACAAAGTAGATTATGACTCCAGCAAAAATTTTGGTTGTGGATGATGAGCTAACCATACGGACCTTGGTGCGTCGGTACCTAGAACGCGAGGGTTATCAAGTAGAGATCGCTGAAAATGGCGAAACGGCTCTTAGGCTTTTTGAGCAGATGGAACCGGAATTAGTGGTTTTAGATCTGATGCTGCCCGATATTAATGGCTATGAATTATGCCAACGGATGCAAAGCCGTACCAATGTCTATATTCTGATGCTCACAGCGCGTAGTGATGAAGCCGATAAAGTCCAAGGTTTTGCCCTAGGCGCAGATGACTACCTGACCAAACCCTTTAGCCTTAAAGAGCTTAGCGCCCGGATCTCGGCTATTCTCAAGCGCCAACGCACCAGTAGCCCCAGTACTGAGCAGTTACTCAAATACCGTTCCATTGCCATCGATCCGGTGCGGCGGGAAGTGCGGGTTGGGCCAGAATTAATTGAACTAACGGCCTTAGAGTTTGATCTACTCTATCTTTTAGCCCAAACTCCCGGTAAAGTCTGGCGCCGTTCTGACTTGATCCGTGAAGTCTGGGGCTATGACTATGTAGGCGACGAACGGGTGGTTGATGTACATATTGGTCAGATCCGCAAAAAATTAGAAGACAACACCAGCGAGCCTCTATATGTCAAGACAGTGCGCGGTGTGGGTTACAAGTTTGATGACAATACAGGCAACTAATCCTCTTGGGCACTGCAACTGAACGTTTGTTAAAAATTGTAAAGCACGTAGGAAACCAAGTGGTTTCCAGCCCATAATGAGGCGGTAATCAGTAGGAAGGGGCAAGACCTTGTTAGAGCGTTGGCAAACTTGGGCAGCACTTGTGGCTGGATGTGTGGCTTTGACTGTGGCATCCCCCGCAGCAGAAGCAGGGGAAATTCGTTCCGCTACTGGTGGCGAATTATTTATTGATATTGACGAAGCTGCGCTTGCCGCTATTGGCGTTACTACTATAAATATTGTCAATACAGTTACTCCCGTTCCCCCTGCGGATTTGGGTGCCGAACTCACAACCGCTGATTTTATATTTTCAGTGGATGATTCAGGCAGTTTTGACGAAGTTTTAAATACCCCTACGGACTTTTTTACCCTAGGTGGTTTTTCCATTACCCTACAGGTGAGTTTAGGCGTTACCTCTTTTCCTGTACCGCTGAGTAATCTAGGTTTAGGCTTCATTGGAGATGAACCTGCCACCCCTGTGGGCGTACCCGGAGGGGTTCCGCTTCAGAATACTTGGTACATTACGGGTAGTGCCCTGGGTTTGATCATTCCTTTCTTTCTTTTAGAACCCGTAGATGGATCTACACCCATCGCCAGTTTTGATCCGGTAACGGATTCCGTAGACCTAAATTTTAAGGTTGCATTGTCCAATGAGATCGCGGGTTTGTTACCCCTGGGCGATCCTGGAGACATTGTGGGCGTAGGTTTTGCCTCCATCCCTTCGTCTCAAGCCACTTTTACCGATGTAGACGCCCAAACCAGCACCAGTCTAGGAGGAGTAGTTGTGGTCCGGCAGACCAGACAGCAGTTTACGGTCAATAATAATACCGGGGCCACTTTAGTTGGACCGTTGTCGATCAAGCTGTCGAACTTTACGCCTGGGGCCACCCTGACCCGTCCCACCAACATCGGTACGGCCTCCGATGGCAGTCCTTTGCTGCCTGTCCTAGCAGAGGGAGAAGTCCTCAGCGCCGGTTCAACCAAAAACATTACCGCTCAGTACGATAACCCTACTCCTTCGTCCCTATCGATTCAAGCTAGTTTGGTGAATGGCAATGAAGCTCCGGTGACAGCAGGACTGACGTCCGGTGGTTTCATTATTACCAACTTGATCCGCCAACAGGTGACAGTGACCAACTCCGGTAGTACTGAGCTGAGTGGGCTGTTATTTTTGGGGGTCGATGGATTGACACCGGGTGCAACCCTGTTTAACTCCTCCGTAACTATTGAGGATGCAAGCTATACCGGGCCCGCGGTCGCCATTGAGGGTACCCTTGCGGCTGGAGCAGCCAAGACGGTGTTATTGGAGTTTGAAAATCCCACCCCCTCACCCCTAAGCTTTAGCCCCGTTGTTCTAGAGATAGGGGGTTCTACGACCAAACCCCTACCTTTAAAGCAGGTTTTGAAGAAGAAAAACCTCAAACATCGCGCACCAGTTCTTTTTCTCCGGGAGCTCCGGTTAAATTTGGCATGGTACCGGTTGCAA
>JANNOF010000298.1:0-2427 GCA_031398925.1 Gloeobacteraceae cyanobacterium SOY_34_metabat_371
CAATAACACAAAGTTGAATTGCATTACTTATCTGTTGTTGTCCAATGGCTTGTGCTAGGTAAATAAGACTGTAGAAACCTAAATTTTGGGTTGTTTCCCAAGATAAAGTTTGTGATTGGGTAAGACTCCATAAGTGGGTAATTGTATTGGGAGTTTTTTCTTGTTCCCGTAACTGTTGTAGTAAGTTCTGATAATCATCCGCTTGAGCCGGGTTGATAGCGTATGTATTGCTATCAAGTTGATCAAATTTTTTTCCTATCTTGACAGTAATTACATCTTGCCCAAGTTGTTGTAATCGTTGAGCAAGTTGTGAACCTACACCATATTCATCTACAAAAATTAGAGAATAACCAGAGGTAATATCTTTTGTTTTGACGAGGGGAACTCGTTTCCAAGAAGGAATATAAAACCAGTCACTAATGTTAGGTTTTTTATCCTGCTTGCTTTCAACTTTATCAGATACTTGAGTTGGTATTTCTGGTTCAATCCAATAACGCTGACGTTCAAACGGATAAGTCGGTAAAGGTACGCGGTAACGCTGTTCATGGGTATAAAAACCAGACCAATTTATCTCAACTCCTGCTAGCCAAAGCCGTCCTAAAATGTTAAGTAAGAAATTAACATCTGATTTTTCATCTTGGGGATGACGTAAGGAAGGTAATACAACTTGTTCGGCTGCTTGGTGGGTATGTTGTTTGACAAGAGTACACAAAGTTCTTCCTGGCCCTACTTCTAATAGTATGCGATTACTTTCTTGCAGCAAAACTGATAAACCATCTGAAAACTGTACTGTTTGACGTAAATGCTGCGCCCAATAATCTGGAGATGTTGCTTGTTGCGCTGAAATCCAAGTACCCGTCAAATTAGAAATAAAGGGAATTTGAGGAGGATTAAGTTTGACTTTTTTCACTTGGGCTATGAATGGTTCTAACATCGGTTCCATCATTTGGGAGTGAAAAGCATGAGAAGTATGCAAACTTCGACACTCTATGCCCTTACCTGTCAGCTTTTCAGCAATCTTGTCTATTGCGTCATAGCTTCCAGAAACCACACACAAGGAAGGTGCATTACTAGCGGCTAAAGCTAAATCTTCATTGAGAAAAGTTTTAACCTCTGTTGCTGATGCACAAACAGAAAGCATTGTACCCGTAGCCATTTGCTGCATCAATTGTCCACGCACAACAACCAAAGTTAACGCATCTTCTAACGAGATCACACTAGCAAGACAAGCGGCTACATATTCCCCAATACTGTGGCCAATCATCGCTTGCGGCGAGATACCCCAAGACATCCACAGTTGAGCCAAAGCATACTCAATTACAAACAATACTGGTTGTGCTAAGGATGTCTGCTTGAGTTGTTCTGCTACTTGTTTTTCAGACTCGTGTGGATAAATAACTGAACGTAAATCTAACCCTAAATGCGGTTCGAGTAGCAAACAACAACGATCTACCTGTTCGCGGAATGTAGGCTCAGTCTGGTAAAGTTCTTTACCCATTCCCACATACTGAGCGCCCTGCCCAGGAAACATAAAGGTAATAGAGCGTTGAGTTGCTTCCTCAAAGTGAGTTAACACTTGTTGAGGATCTATACTTTCTAAGGCGTTTATTGCTTCTTGAGTACTTTGGCAAACCACAACACGACGATAATTAAATACCCCACGCCCTACTTGCAATGTGTAAGCTACATCTGCCAAATTCAACTCAGGATACAGTCTGAGGTGTTGAGCAAGATTCTTAGTAGCAGTTTCTAAAGCTGAATCAGTTTTAGCTGAAAGTACTAACAACTGATAATCTCTCTTTTGCTTCTCCACTCTCATCACAGAAGGAGCTTCTTCTAGAATGACATGAGCATTAGTCCCACCAATACCTAGAGAACTAACTCCAGCACGGCGTGGTGTAGAAGTTGCACTCCATTCAGTCAGCTTTGTATTGACGTAGAAAGGACTATTAGCAAAATCAATTTCTGGATTGGGTTGTTCAAAATTTAAGCTGGGAGGAATCAATTTATGTTGCAAAGCCAAAGCGGTTTTAATTAAACCTGTAACCCCAGCAGCAGCATCTAAATGTCCAATATTTGTTTTGACAGAACCAATCGCACAAAAACCTGTTTTCTCAGTCTCCGCTCGAAAAACATTTGTTAACGCAGCGATTTCTATAGGATCGCCTAAAGCTGTTCCTGTTCCGTGAGTTTCGATATAGGTGATTGTTTCAGGTTCAATATCAGCCAGGGCTATTGCTTCTGCGATCGCTTCTGCTTGTCCGTTGACACTAGGTGCGGTGTAGCCAACTTTACTAGAACCATCGTTATTGATGGCACTACCTTTAATTACAGCATAAATGTGATCACCGTCTGCGATCGCATCCGATAACCGCTTT
The DNA here is from genome assembly GCA_031398925.1 of Gloeobacteraceae cyanobacterium SOY_34_metabat_371. GTDB lineage: Bacteria > Cyanobacteriota > Cyanobacteriia > Gloeobacterales > Anthocerotibacteraceae > JANNOF01. Next base: position 2,379 of record JANNOF010000298.1, read on the forward strand.
AATAACACCACCCCTACACCATTACCAATAATTGTCCCTTTTGCTTTGG
>JANNOF010000338.1:0-2075 GCA_031398925.1 Gloeobacteraceae cyanobacterium SOY_34_metabat_371
ACGCTGCACGCAAGCGCTTAGGAGTCGATTCCATTAAGTTAGCTTCAGGACATTGCCCACATCTCTCTCGTCCTGACCTTCTTGCTTCAGTATTAAATAGTGATTAATTGTTCAAGTTTGGGTCAATTGTTGCCATAGCAAACTTATTTTCCAACTGCTGTCTTTTTGACGAATCTTATAAAAATATGGAATATCTTAACTGGTGCGTTGGCGCAGCCCAACCTAGACATCGCCCATAATAAATGAAGCCCCATAAAGGTAAACTGGTATGGATTGGAGAACTTATATTCATTCAAACCCAAAAATTCTCCTTGGAAAGCCTGTCGTCAAAGGAACGCGGCTATCTGTAGAATTCATTTTGGGGTTGTTTGCCGAAGGTTGGACAGAACGGCAAGTCATAGAAAGCTACCCAACTCTCAGCGCTCCTGCAATTCAAGCCGTATTCGCGTTTGCGGCAGAGTGTCTTAAAGAGGATGTATTCTACACACCGTTACTATCTACTGAGGCCAAGTAATGCGGTTTCTGGCGAATGAAAACTTCCCATTGCCTAGTGTGCGGCTGCTACGGCAAGCGGGCTATGATGTAGCTTTCGTGACAGAAGATTCTCCAGGTATTGAAGATACAGAGGTTTTGACTCGTGCAGCTAATGAGAAATGGGTGATTTTAACGTTTGATCGCGACTACGGCGAACTCATCTATCGCTTCAGATTACCATCACCAACGGGTGTGATTTATCTGCGGTTTTGCCCCCATACTTCTGAGGAGCCAGCTACACTGTTATTAAATTTACTACAGATAGAAGGATTGCAATTTGAGGAGCGGTTTACGGTAGTAGAACGCAATCAGATTCGCCAGCGTTCTCTGCCGTAGTTAGGAAATACCACAAATTTAAAAAAGGCTAGAAACACCATCTAAGCTGTCTCTAGCCTTATTCTAATTAATGGGCAGTACCAGACTCGAACTGATGACATCCTGCTTGTAAGGCAGGCGCTCTACCAACTGAGCTAACCGCCCTCTTTACTAATCCTTAACTAATATAGCAAAACATTTGGCGTTGCGCTAGTAGTTTTAAGAAAATCTTTTTTTCTCTTATACTGACTCAGTATTAAGCACGGGCTAAACGCCCCGCTATCGCTAACAGGATTTAGGATGCCCTCTGGTCGGACACACGATCGCATTACTATGTATGCTCTGCCGTTGGTGGCGGGCGTTACTTTCTGGCAAACTCGCAGTAGTAATGCGACTTTGTTAGTTGCAGGCGGGTTTCTTTTTGGTGGGCTGATGTTTGGCCCCGATTTGGATATTTACTCTGTGCAATTTCAACGCTGGGGTTTCTTGCGCTGGATTTGGCTACCTTATCAAAAAAGTCTCCGTCATCGTTCCTTTTTATCCCACGGGCCGATTATTGGGACGATCCTGCGGGTAATTTATCTGGGATGTTTGCTGGCTATTTTGGCAATTTTCGTTTTAGCGATCGCCCAAAAGCTGTGGAATCTGAGTTTTACTTGGCAGGATTTGGGTGGAATTGTGGGGCGATCGCTTGTGGATTACGATACTGAATATATTGCTTTGTTTTTGGGGTTGGAACTCGGTGCAATGAGTCATTCTCTCAGCGATTGGGGCGGTTCGGCATACAAGCGATTTCAAAAACAGGGGGTTCGGGGGTTGCTTCCTAGTGGCAAAATTAAGAAGCGGAAAGTGATCAGGAGGAGTCGGACTAAGGCTAAGAAATGAGTTTTTAAACGCAAAGGTATGGAAAATAAAGATGAGGTTTTGGAGGGGTTGCAGGAGTTGATTGAGGTGGTGGAGAGGTTGCGATCGCCTGATGGTGGTTGTCCTTGGGATTTGGCGCAAACTGCCGAAACGCTTACGCCTTATGTGATTGAGGAAGCTTATGAGGTGGTGGATGCAATTAAGAGTAGGGATAAAAGGGCGATCGTGGAAGAGTTGGGAGATTTATTATTACAAGTGGTACTCCAAGCCCAAATCGCTAGTGAATCTGGGCAATTTACTATGAAAGAAATAACTCAGGGGATTTCCCAAAAGTTGATTCGCCGTCATCCCCATGTCTTTGC